>NZ_MKJY01000062.1 GCF_001942465.1 Actinomadura sp. CNU-125 | reverse complement strand
CCGCCCGGGGCGGGCCGGTCGGCCGCTTTCCGGCCCGGCGCCCGCCGGCGCCGGGCACAGCGACCAGCAACCGGAGGATGAGCCAGCCGTGACGCTGCCGGCCCGGGCGCAGGAGCCCGGAAACACCACCACGATCCACACCGACGGCGCCGGCACGGTCCGCCGCACCGTCCTGCCCGGCGGGCTGCGCGTCATCACCGAGGCGATGCCGACCGTCCGGTCCGCGGCGTTCGGCATCTGGGCGTCCGTCGGCTCCCGCGACGAGGCCCCCGCCGACGCGGGAGCCTCGCACTACCTCGAACACGTCCTGTTCAAGGGGACGAAGCGGCGCTCCGCGCTGGAGATCTCCGCGGCGCTCGACGCGGTCGGCGGCGACCTCAACGCCTTCACCGCCAAGGAGTACACCTGCTACTACGCGCGGGTGCTGGACGCCGACCTGCCGCTCGCCGTCGACGTCGTGTCCGACATGGTCGCCGAATCGGTGAACCGCCCCGAGGACGTCGAGGCCGAACGCGGCGTCATCCTCGAAGAGATCCACATGCGCGACGACGACCCCGGCGACCTCATCCACGACGAGTTCGCCACCGCGCTCTACGGGGACACGCCCCTCGGCCGTCCCATCCTCGGCACCGAGGAGTCGATCAACGCGCTGTCGCGGGACCGCATCCACGGCTACTACCGCGACCGGTACGTCCCGCAGAACCTCGTCGTCGCCGTCGCGGGCAACGTCGACCACGACAAGGTCGTCGGGCTCGTCCGCGACGCGTTCGCCGAGCACCTCACCGGCGACGCCGTACCGTCCGGGCCCCGCGTGGGCGGCGCCCCCGCGGCCGCCGATCCGCGCACGGTCGTCCTCGACAAGGACACCGAGCAGGCCCACATCATCCTCGGCGGCCTCGGCGTGTCCCGCACCGACGACCGCCGGTTCGCCCTCGGCGTCCTCAACGCGGCGCTCGGCGGCGGCATGTCGTCCCGCCTCTTCCAGGAGATCCGGGAGAAGCGCGGCCTCGCCTACTCGGTCTACAGCTACACCGCCCAGTACGCCGACTCCGGCGTCTTCGGCGTCTACGCGGGCTGCCAGCCGTCCAAGGCCGAAGAGGTCCTGCAGATCTGCCGCGACGAGGTCGCCCGCGCCGGCGACCTCACCGCCGAGGAACTCGAACGCGGCAAGGGGCAGCTGCGCGGCGCCATGGTGCTCGGCCTGGAGGACACCGGCTCCCGGATGAGCCGCATCGCCAAGAGCGAGCTGGTCTACGAGTCGCTGATGCCCGTCGACGAGGTCCTCGCCCGCGTCGAGGCCGTCACGCTCGACGACGTCCGCGCCGTCGCCGCCGACGTGCTGGACGCGCCGCAGGCCCTCACCGTCATCGGCCCCGTGGGGGACGGCTTCGGCAGTTAACCGCCCGGCCTGCCGGGTAGGGCCCACCGCGTGAAGATCCTCATCAGAGTGGTGATCGCCGCGGTGGCGCTGTGGGTGGCGTCCGCGGTGGTGGACGGCATCGACCTCCAGGGCGGGTCCACCGGCGAGAAGGCGCTCACCCTCCTGGTGGTCGCGATCATCTTCGGCGTCATCAACGCCGTGCTGAAACCGATCATCAAGGTGCTGGGCTGCGCCTTCTACGTGCTCACCCTCGGCCTCATCGCGCTCGTGGTGAACGCCGCCCTGCTCATGCTGACGAGCTGGGTCGCCGACGAGATCGGCGTCCCCTTCCACGTCGAATGGTTCTGGCCCGCGTTCTGGGGCGCCATCATCGTCGGACTCGTGAGCTGGGTGCTCAACCTGTTCGTCGACGACGACCGGTAGGCTCGGGCCGACGCCGACAGGAGGAACACGTGATCAAGGTTGGGGTGCTGGGCGCGCAGGGCCGGATGGGCTCGGAGGTGTGCCGTGCCGTGCAGGGGGCCGACGACATGGAGCTCGTCGCCACCGTCGACGTGGGCGACGCGCTCGACTCGCTCGCGGCCGCCGAGGTCGTCGTCGACTTCACCCGCCCCGACGTCGTCATGGACAACCTCCGCTGGTGCGTCGACCACGGCGTGCACGCCGTCGTCGGCACGTCCGGCTTCGATGCGGCCCGCTGCGACACCGTCCGCTCCTGGCTGACCGACGGTACCGGCGCGAACGTCGTCATCGCCCCGAACTTCGGCATCGGCGCCGTCCTGATGATGCACTTCGCGCAGAAGGCCGCCCCGCTGTTCGAGTCCGTCGAGATCATCGAGACGCACCACCCGAACAAGGTCGACGCCCCGAGCGGCACCGCCCACCGCACCGCCGAACTCGTCGCCGCCGCGCGCGCCGAGGCGGCGGTCGGCCCCTCCCCGGACGCCACCACGTCCTCGCTCGACGGGGCGCGGGGCGCCGACGTCGACGGCGTCCGCGTGCACGCCGTCCGGATGTCCGGCGCGATCGCCCACCAGGAGGTCGTCCTCGGCGGCCACGGCGAGCTGTTCACCATCCGGCACGACTCCATGAACCGCGAGTCGTTCATGCCGGGCGTCCTGCTCGCCGTCCGCCGCGTCCCGAACCTCGACCGGCTCACGATCGGCATCGAGTCCCTCCTCGGCCTCTGATGGACTTCGCGGCCGACCCCTGGGACTACCTCGCCGCCTCGGACGCGATCGACATCGAGCACCCGCTCGTCCAGTCGATCGCCGCCGAACTGCGCACCGGCGACGACATCGCGTACGCGCACGCCGCGTTCGACCACGTCCGCGACCGGGTCGCGCACTCGATGGACGCGGGCGACCCCCGCGTCCCCTGGCGCGCCTCCGACGTCCTCGACCAGCGCGTGGGCCTCTGCTACGCGAAGTCCCACGCGTACGTGGCCCTGCTGCGCGCCGGCGGCGTCCAGGCGGGCCTGTGCTACCAGACCGTCTCCGGCGTCCTGCACGGCCTCACCGCCGCCCTCGTGGACGACCGCTGGGTCCTCCTCGACCCCCGGGGCAACAACGCGGACGTCGACGTGCGCTTCTCCGCGTCCGAGGACCGCCTCGCCTACCCGGACGTCCCCGTGCACCCCACGGTCTACGCGACCCCGCACCCGACCGTCCTGCGGACCCTCCAGACCATGCGGACCCTCGCCCCGGAAGCCCTCCCGACCAGCCTCTGAACACCCGCGCGGCGGCTCTACGGCCGGTTCTTCGACCTCGCGCGGACGGAGCGGCGCACGATCGTCCGGGCGATCACGTCGCCGCAGAACTCGGGATCGATCGCGTTCCACACCGCGCTGGGCTTCACCGCGACGGGGCCGGTCCCGGATTACGACGGCCCGTCAACGGATCGTGTCGTCTTCGAGCGACGCCTCGCGGAGCAGGACGGCTGACGTCGCGGTTCAGCGCTGGGGCGGCTTGCCGCTGTGCAGCGTCGACGGGTGGGCCTTGTAGGAGACGTCGATCTCGCGGCGCCTGGGGTCGTCGTCCGGAGTCAGGATGTGGGTGAGGGTGGTGATGAGGGCCGCGTGCCCCTTGCCGACGCCCTTCTGCCGCGGGCCCAGTTCGGCGGCCGCGAAGAATTCCGCGGCGGACGCGGCGAACGCCGTCCGGCTGCCGGTGAGGCAGAGGGTGCGTGCGTAGGTGACCGGACGCAGGTGGTCGCGGAAGCCGCGGTGGTGCGCGTGTTCCTCCCAGGTGAGCGCGTCGCGGGATGTCCGGTCCCGGTCGATGGGGACGGTCGTCGGGGTGCCGCCGGTCAGCGTGCGGCGGAGGCGGGGCCAGCCGGTGACGCGGAAGCCGAGCGAGTGGTGGACGAGGAGGAGGTCGACGCGTCCGCCGCAGTTCTCCAGGTATCCCTCGTAGCCCTCGATCGGCGCGCCCTCGCGCAGGGGGACGTGGACGATCGTGCGGCGTGCGGCGGCCGCGAAGGAGAACAGGGCGCCGAGGACGGTCAGGCCGTCGCGGTCGCCGACGAGCCAGCCGTACCCGTCCGGGTCGCTGAGGGCGGTGTGCCGCAGCGGCCTCCACGGCCGGACGATCCGGTGCCCCGGGCGCTCGAACCGGCGCAGCTTCAAGCGCATGCCGTCACGGTAGCGCCCGGGGCATCGACTCCCCAGGTGTTTTCGGCGGCCCTTCCGCCAGGGGGCCCGGCCGACTGCCTCGCGGTATTCGCCGGACCGGGCGTCCCCTGATCGAGTCGGTCACGACCCCGGCTCGGTCGTCGGGACGGTCCGGTCGATGCCGGCGCCGCGTAGGCGGCTTCCTCGTCGAGGGTTTCGTGTTCGAGGAGTTCGGCGGCGAGGGCGTCCAGCCGGTGGCGGTTGGCGCGCAGGGTCCGCAGGGCTTCGGCGTAGCACTCCTCGACGATGCGGCGGGCTTCGAGGTCGACGGCGTCGAGGGTGCCGGGGGCGGTGTGGCCGCCGATGGCGGCGTCGCCGTCGGCGGGGAGGATCGACAGGGGGCCGACCGCGGGGGACATGCCCCAGCGGCCGACCATGCCGCGCGCGATGCGCGTGACCTGTTCGAGGTCGCTTTCGGAGCCGGTGGTGACGACGCCGAAGACGAGCTCCTCGGCGGCCATGCCGCCGAGGGCGCCGATGATGCGGCCGCGCAGGTAGCGCTCGTCGTAGGCGTAGCGGTCGTCCTCGGGGGTGGAGAGGGTGACGCCGAGGGCGCGGCCGTGCGGGACGATCGTGATCTTGCGGACGGGGTCGGCGCCGGGCTGCAGCATGCCGAGGAGGCCGTGCCCGGACTCGTGGTAGGACGTGCGGCGCCGCTCCTCGTACGGCATCACGAGGGCGCGCCGGGTGCCGAGCTGGACCTTTTCGAGCGCCGCGCGGAAGTCGGGCATGTCGACGGCGGTCCCGTCGCGTTTGACGGCGAGGAGCGCGGCCTCGTTGACGAGGTTCGCGAGTTCGGCGCCGGTCATGCCGGGGGTCATCTTCGCGATCGCGGTGAGGTCGGCGCCGGGGGCGAGGGGGACGTCGCGGGCGTGCACGCGCAGGATCGCGACGCGGCCGTCGAGGTCGGGCGGGGAGACGGCGATGGTGCGGTCGAACCGGCCGGGGCGCAGCAGGGCCGGGTCGAGGACGTCCGGGCGGTTCGTCGCGGCGATCACGACGACGCCCTCGGAGCCGGTGAAGCCGTCCATCTCGGTGAGGATCTGGTTGAGGGTCTGCTCGCGCTCGTCGTGGCCGCCGAGGCCGGAGCCGCCGCGGGCGCGGCCGATGGTGTCGATCTCGTCGATGAAGATGATGGACGGTGCGGTCTTGCGGGCCTCGGTGAACAGTTCGCGGACGCGGGCGGCGCCGACGCCGACGACCATCTCGATGAACTCGGACGCGGCCGCGGAGTAGAACGGGACGTCGGCTTCGCCCGCGACGGCGCGGGCGAGGAGGGTCTTGCCGGTGCCGGGCGCGCCGGTCAGCAGGACGCCGCGGGGGATGCGGGCGCCCATCCTGCGGTACTTGCCGGGGTCGGAGAGGAAGTCGACGACCTCGCTCAGTTCGGCCTCGACCTCGTCGATCCCGGCGACGTCGGCGAACGTGGCGCGCTTCTCGTCCGGTTCGACGGGTTTGGGGGAGCGGCCGAAGCCCATCAGGCCGCCGCCTCCGCCCATGCGCCGCTGGAGCCAGACCATGAGGCCGAGCCAGACCCCGACGAACAGGAGGACGGGCAGGAGGGACAGCAGGAGGTTCGCCAGGAGGCCGCGGCCGTCGTCGGGTTCGGCCTGGACGACGACGCCCTGCTTCACCATCTGCGCGTAGATGTCGTCGTCGGCGAACGCGGGCCGCAGCGTCTCGAAGGACGTGTAGGCGCCGTCGTCGTCGCCGGGGACCGGCTGCTCTTTCTTCAGCCGTCCCTGGATCTGGAAGCCCTGCGTGTAGACCTTCTCGACGTTCCCGGCGGCGACCTGGCGGGCGAAGGCCGTGTACGGGACGGTGGCGCGGTCCTCGCGTCCGGTGACGTGCAGGAGGACGTAGCTGATCCCGAAGACGATGATGAGCAGCGTCCAGAACAGGTAGGTGTTGCGGCCGGGGCGCCACCCGCGGCGCCCGTCGGGGACGCCTTCGGCGCGCCACGGGTGGTCCGGGGGCGTCTCGTCGGAGCCCGTGCGCGGCGCGTCGGGCCCGGTGGCGGGTCGCTTGTCCGGCACGTGCGGCGGCTCCCTGTGCGGCGCGTCTCAGGAACCGGTGTTTTCCCTGGTCGGGACGTGTGAAACCGCTACTGCGGCGCGTCGGGCACAGGGAATCCGTGCTTGTGGAACAGCGCGCGGGCGGTGCGGCCGGTGAGCCACGAGATGAAGGCGTTCGCGGCCTTCTCCTGCCCGCCGCCCTCGACGGCCGCCGCCGGGTAGGACGTGACGACGTTCGCGTCCGCCGGGATCGGGACGCTGCTCGCGGCGACCCCGGCCGAGCGCATGTCGGTCAGGAAGACGATGCCGGTGTCGGCGTCTCCGGCGCGGACGCGGTCGAGGACGGCGCGGGCGCCGACCTCCACGGACGTCCACCGCAGGTTCTGCAGGCCCGCGTTGCGCAGCAGCTCGGCGGCGTAGCGGCCCGCGGGGGCGGCGGCGGAGCCGGCGGCGGTCCGCAGCCCCGGACGGGCGAGGTCGGCGAGCCCGCGGACGCGCAGCGGGTTGCCGGGGGCGACGGCGATCGTCATCGAGTTGTGCGCGACGGTGCGGCGGCGGCCGCCGAGATACTCGTCGGCCTCGTTCATCGCGGCGGCGTCGGCGGTGACGAGCACGTCGGCGGGGGACAGGTCGGACAGCCGGCCCGCCATCTCCGTGGAAGCGCCGAACACGAACCGCACGTCGACGTCCGGGACGGCGTGCTCGTACGCCGTCTCCATCTCGCCGAACACCTCGGTGAGCGAGGAGTCGGCGTACACGGTGAGCGTCGTGCCGCCGGGGGAGCGGTCGCCGCACGCCGCGGTGAGACCGAGCAGGGCGAGCAGGACGGACGCGAGGGCGCCGCGCCGACGGGGGGAGTCCGGCATATGGCCCGATCTTAGAGCCGTGGGGCGTTCGTCCGGCTCATTCCGGTCTGGCGTGTCAGTGCGCGGCGCTAGTGTTTTCGCCGAAGACGATGACCTTGACGGAGGCCGACGATGTCCCTCGACCTGATGGAACTGCTGCCCGGCGACTGGCGGGCGAGGCTCGATCCGCTGCTGGACCCGCTCGCCACGGCGACGCTGGGCGCGTTCGTCGCGGGCGAGTACGAGGAGCAGACGGTCTATCCGCCGCGCGAGGACCTGTTCAACGCGTTCCGGTGCTGCTCGTTCGAGGACGCCCGGGTGCTGATCCTCGGCCAGGACCCCTACCACGGGCCGGGGCAGGCGCACGGGCTGAGCTTCAGCGTGCGCGACGGGGTGCGGCTGCCGCCGTCCCTGCGCAACATCTACAAGGAGCTGGCCGCCGACCTGGAGATCCCCGCGGCGGCGTCCGGCGACCTGACCCGCTGGGCCGACCAGGGCGTGCTGCTGCTGAACGCGGTGCTGACGGTCCGCGGCGGGGAGGCCGGGGCGCACGCCGGGAAGGGCTGGGAGGACTTCACCGACGCGGCGATCCGGGCGCTGAACGACAAGTCGGAGCGGGTCGTGTTCGTGCTGTGGGGCGCCTACGCCCGCAAGAAGGCGCGGCTGATCACCGGCGCGCACCACACCGTGATCGAGTCGGCGCACCCGAGCCCGCTGAGCGCGAAGAAGTTCTTCGGGACGCGGCCGTTCAGCGCGGTGAACAAGGCCCTGGTGGACGCGGGCCGCAGCGAGATCGACTGGGCGCTGGGTTAGGACGTCCGGCGGGTTCACCCGCGCGGGGGAGGCCGGGCGGACGGTTTCGCCGCGGCGGGGGAGGCGCGGCGTCGCGGTGGGGGCCGACGATCGTGGCATGACGGTCACAGCTCATCCACTGCCGGGACGCGCGGCCCCGCGGCGGTCGCCGGGACGCCTCCGGCTCGCCGTGTGCGCCGCGACGATCGCGGCGTGCGTCCCCTACCTGACGATCAAGCTCGCCTGGCTGTCCGGCAGCACCGTGGGCTGGAACGACACCGACGCCGCACAGGACTCCGCCCTGTACGTCGGCAACCTGGTCACGATGCTGATGGACGCGGCCGCGGTCGCCGTCGCGCTGGCGTTCACGTTCCGGTGGGGGCTGCGGCTGCCGCGTGGCTGGTGCTGACGCCGATCTGGGTCGCCGCCGGGCTGCTCGCGCCGATCGCGATCGCGGTGCCCCCGGCCGCCGTGGTCATGGCGTTCACCGACCCGGCCCCGGCGTCCGGCGGTCCGGAGGCCATGCAGGGCTGGGTGTTCGGTGTCGTCTATACCGGCTTCACGCTTCAGGGCATCGGTCTGCTCACGGCGTTCGTGCTGTACGCGCGCGTCCGCTGGGGCGACGTCCTGTCCGCGCGCACACGGGACGTCGCAGTCGGCGCCACGCACGGTCTGCAGGGGCTTCTGGTGCGCACGGCCATGGTGTTCGCGGTCGTGTTCGCCGCGGCGAACCTCTACTGGGCGTTCGGCGGGACCGCGGGACGCCCGGACGGTCCGACGGGCGACATGAACGTCGCCCAGCACGTCCTCGCCGGGGCGGGCGGGGTGCTGGCGGTGGCGGGCGCGGCCGCGCTGCTGCTCGTCCTGCGGCGGCCGGACCGCCCGCGCCGGTTCGTGCGGCCGCTGGCGGTGGCCTGGATCGGGTCGGCGGCGACGTTCGCGTGGCCGCTGTACTCGCTCGTCATCGTGCTGGCCCAGCCGGGCGACATGGGGCACGACACGGCGGCCGCGACGAGCCTGACCTCGCTCGCGGGCATGTTCGCCGGGCTGCTGACGGGTCTCGCGGGCGCCGCCCTGCTCGCCGAGCACGGTGCGGCCCGCACCGAGGGCCGCACGGACGGGGCGTCCGGCCGTCAGAGCGCCAGGCCGACCGCCAGCAGCACCCCGTAGGCGATCTGCAGCCGGCCGGTCTCGCCCAGCACCGGGATGAGGGCGGGGCCGTCCGCGCCGTTCATCACCTTCTGCGTCGGCGGGATCGACAGCGGCGCCGCGAGCAGCGCGAGCAGCGCCCACGGGTGCGGGGCGGCGAGCGCCAGCACCACCATGAACGGCAGCGCGGTGCACGCCGCGTACAGGATCCGGGTCCACGGGCCGCCGAGCAGGACCGCGAGGGTGCGCTTGCCGGACTCCCGGTCGGTCGGGATGTCGCGCAGGTTGTTGGCGACCAGCATCCCGCAGGCGAGCAGGCCGACCGGCACCGCCGCGACCCACGCCTCCCACGGCAGCCCCTCGACCTGCACGTACACCGTCCCGACGACGGCGACGAGGCCGAAGAACACGAACACCGACACCTCGCCGAACGCCCGGTACCCGTAGGGCGTCTTCCCGCCGGTGTAGAACCAGGCCGCCAGGATCGCGACCGCGCCCACCAGCAGCAGCCACCAGGTCGTCACGGCCGCGAGCACCAGCCCGGCCACGGCGGCGACCAGGAAGCAGCCGAGGGCCGCCGCCAGGACCTGCTTCGGCGGCGCGACCTTGGAGCCGACGAGCCGCAGCGGCCCGACCCGGTCCTCGTCGGTGCCGCGGACACCGTCGCTGTAGTCGTTGGAGTAGTTCACCCCGATCTGCAGCACGAGCGCGACTACCGCCGCGAGGAGCGCGCGCCACCAGACGGCCGCGCCCTCGCCGACGGCGATGCCGGTGCCGACGACGACGGGGACGAGGGACGCGGGGAGGGTGCGGGGCCGCGAACCGGCGACCCATTGGGACAGCGTGGCCACAGTTACCGCTCGTTCCGGTCGACGACAGGGGGACTCAGGAGTTCGATTCTTCCCGATGGGATTCGCCGCCGGGACGCAGCCGCAGCGACAGGACCAGCCCGAGCGCGAGGATCCCCGCTGTGACCAGCGCACCGTCGCGGGCGGCGGCGGCGAGGCTCGCGTCGGCGCGCGCGCGGCGGCCTCCATGCCGGACGTCGCGTGCAGGTCGCGCGCGTACGTCCCGGCGCTGTCCCGCAGCTCGGAGACGATCGTGTCGCGCGCCGCCGCGGGCGTCCCGGACGCCGCCAGCTCGTCGTCCATCGAGTGCCCGAGGCTCGTCGCGAACACCGTCCCGATCACCGCGATGCCGAGCGCCGCGCCGACCTGCCGGGCGGTGGACTGGGTGCCGGACGCCTGCCCGGACTTCGCCGCCGGGACGTCCGCGAGCGACACGTTCGTCAGCTGCGCCGACGTCAGCCCGAGGCCGAGCCCGTACAGCAGCATCCAGGGCGCGAGCCCGAACCCGCCGGTGGTCGCGGAGATCGTCAGGGCGAGGCCGAGGACGGCGGCGACCTCCAGCACCATGCCGATCTGCACGACGCGGTGCGGACCCCGCCGGTTCGCGAGCCGCCCCGCGTACCCGCCGGTCAGGAACGCGCCGACGGCCAGCGGCAGGATCGCGACGCTGATCTGCAGCGGGTTCGTGCCGTGCACGCCCAGCAGGAACAGCGGCAGGACGAACAGCAGCCCGAGTTCGCCCACGTTGATGAGCGACGACGCGAGGTTGCCGTGCCGGAAGTTCGGGATGCGGAACAGGTCGATGTCCAGCATGACCGGACGCCCGGCCGCCGCGCGAGACCGTTCCACGACCACGAGCGCCGTCAGCAGGACGATGCCCAGCCCCAGGACGACCGGGACGGGCGACAGGCCCGTGTCCGGCCAGTCGAACCCGGCCATCGTGAACGGGCGCGTGCTGCTCCACCAGCCGTAGGTCTGGCCCTCGATCAGCCCGCAGACGAGCGCGCCCAGGCCCAGCGCGGACAGCAGCCCGCCCGCCCAGTCGATCTCCCGCAGCACGCCGCCGCGCCGCCGCCCCTCGGGGCGCGGCGAATCGGGGCGGGTCCGCGTCTCCGGCATGAGCCACAGCGCCCCGGCGATGAGCGCGACACCGAGCGGCAGGTTGATCCCGAACGCCCAGCGCCAGCCGCCGCCCGCCGCGACCGCGCCGCCGAGCAGCGGCCCGAGCGCCGCCATCCCGCTGATCAGCGACCCCCAGATGCCGAACGCGATCGCGCGGTCCCGCCCGGTGAACACCGCGTTCACGGTGGACAGCGTCGCCGGCATGACCATGGACGCGCCGACGCCCTGCAGGGCGCGCGCGCCGAGCAGCGCCGAACCGTCCTGCGCGAGGGCCGCGCCGACGCTCGCGACCGCGAACACCGCGACGCCGAGGACGAACATCCGGCGCCGTCCGAACAGGTCGCCCGCGCGCCCGAACGGGATCAGCAGCGCCGCGAAGACGAGCGAGTAGACGGAGGTGACCCATTCGGCGTCCGTCGTGGTGAGCCCGAGCCCCCCGATGATGTTCGGCAGCAGCACGCCGACGATCGTGGCGTCCACGACGATCAGCGAGACGCCGAGGCTCATCACCACCATGCCGAGCCAGCGTCGGTGGTCGGCGGGCCGCGCCGCAGAGCCGGGGACCGGCTCGGCGACCCGCGCGGAGGCGTGCGGCGGCGTCATGGAGGTGGACTTGGGCACGACCTCCAAGATATTGCCGGGGCGCGGATGCCCGGCACCGACCCCTCCCGAAGGCCGATCGCCCTCAGCCCGCGCCGGTGCCGGTGGTGTCGGTGCCGACGGTGCCGGTGTCGCTGATATCGGTGTGCAGCCGGATCTGCCGGACGGGCTCGCCCATGTCGAGCGTCCGCGCCGTGCCGTCCGGTGCCCAGCCCGCCGACCCGAGGAACGCCCGGGTGACCGAGTCGTCCTCGAACGTCCAGGTGAGGAGCGTCGTGACGCCGTCCTCGCGCAGCATGTCGACCGTGGCGGCCAGCAGCCGGCTGCCGTGCCCGGCGCGCCCGTGCAGCGGGTCGACGAGCAGGGTGATCAGCTCGGCGGCGGTGCCGGGGTCGTGGTCGGCCTCCTCGGCGGGGCCGTGCGCCGCGAACCCGACGACCAGGTCGGCGGCGACGGCGACGAGCAGCCGGTGCCGCGGGGTCGGCGGCGCCGTCGCGGCCTCCGCCCACCGCTCCCGCCAGGCGTCCCGCGCGGCGGGCGAGGTCACCTCCGCGAGGACCGCCTCGGGCAGCAGGTCGCGGTAGCCCTGCCGCCACGTCCGCACCTGGACGTCGGCGACGGCGGCGGCGACGGCGCGCGGCGGGCGGGCCGCACGCCGACATCTGGCCCGTTGGCAGCCATGGTGCGCTGTCCTCTCGTCCGGAAGATCACCGCCCACCCTAGGACGCGCCGGGCGCGGGTGGAGCCGCGCGCCTCCGCTCAGCCGTCGGCGGGTCCGGCGGCCCGCCCGGACGTGGAGGCGCGGCGGCGGGCGCGGTAGGCGCGGGTCTTCGTCCGGTTCCCGCAGGTGCTCATGTCGCACCAGGAGCGCGACCGGTTCTTGGAGGTGTCGAGGAACGCCCAGAGGCAGGTGTCCTCGTGGCAGACCTTGAGGCGGGGCCACGTGCCGTCGGCGGACGCGTCGGCGATCGCGCGGCGATGCGGGCGAGCCCGGCGGCGACGGTCCCGGGCGCGACGGCCGGACGCAGCGCGGGGCGCGGGCCCGCGGCCAGCGTGACGCGCAGGGGGAGCGCGCCGAGGGCCTCCTCCAGGTCGCCTGGGAGGTCGGGGGTGCCGGGGGCGGCCCCGCGGTGGTTGCCGAGCATGGCCGCGCGCAGGCCCTCGCGCAGCGCGAGCGCGGTGCCGAGGTCGCCGTCCGACGCCGCCGTCCCGGACGGGACGAGCGCGCGTCCGGCGAGCCATCCGGCGAGGTCCGCGGGCGTCGCCAGGCCCTCGGTGCCCGCGTCGATGTTGAGCGTGTTGACGAAGTCCCGCAGCAGCAGTGCGGGGTCCGCGTGCGCGTCGGCCATCTCCCCTCCCGCCGTTCATTGAACACCCTATCCGATGCGACACCATCATTCTCGGATAGCCGGTTGCATTCCTCCGACACCGGCGTTACGGTTTCACTGGTGTCAACGGAAGGGAGAGCGCGATGAGAGCGCTGAACGACCTGGCGAGCCTCGCGACGCGTGGAGAGTGGGCGCGGCGGGAACACGCCAGGCTGCAGGCGGAGGCGGTCGAGGCACGGCTCGCCGCACGCGCCGACGCCGCCGGGCCGGCCGTGCGGCTCCGCCGCTGGCTGACCGGCGGGGTGTCCGGACGGCTCGGCGCGGCCCGTCGGGGCGCGCGCACCGCACGTCCCGTCCGTCCCGTCCGTCCGGTCACGCCGGTGGGCGGCTGCCGCAGGGCCGCCGCCAGCTCTTTCCACGTCGCTCGAACCGCAGGAGGAACCCGATGACCGAAACGACGCCGAAGGTGGGCAACCTCGTCTTCGACTGCACGGACCTGGAGGCCATGGCCGCGTTCTGGGGAGGGCTGCTCGGGATGAAGGAGACCTCGCGCGATGAGGACTGGCTCGACCTGGAGCCTCTCGAGGGGCACGGCCCGGTGCTGTCGTTCCAGCTCGTCCCGGAGCACAAGACGATCAAGAACCGGATCCACCTCGACCTGGAAGCGGCCGACATCCGGGCCGCGGGAGAGCGGGCGCGGCGGCTCGGCGCGTCCCCGGCCGGTGAACCGATGGGGAGCCCCGAGGCGCCCTTCCGGGTCTGGCGCGACCCGGAAGGCAACGAGTTCTGTTTCGTGACGGCCGGTTAGCGCGCGGGGCCGCCGGAGCGGGCTCAGTCCTTGACGATCTGGGCCAGCAGGGTGACGACGCCGACCCCGACGGCGATGGGAATGGCGGCCTCGGGGGCGGCGCGCAGATGCCGGCGGCCGCCAGGGCGACCAGGACGATGAGCAGGGCCCGCGTGGTGATCAGCGGGCCGGGAGCGGCCGGGCCGGGCGGCGGAGGCCCGGGCGGCGGAGGCCCGGGTGCCGCGGGTCCGGGCGGCTCGGGCGGCGGTGCGTCCGCCCGCGGGCGCGGGCCGAGGGTGGCCCGTCTGTCGGATCGTGCTCGCATGTCGGCTCGACCTCCGTCCACCGCGTCGGGTGTGGTCAACGGATGATTCCCCGGTTGTGAACCCCGCTCGCGTCCGTGCCGGAGGGCGGACCAAAGCATGATCGATTTATGGACGGCAGGTGCCCCGCCCGTGGTCATCGACCGTTCCACGTGACGCGGGATGCCTGAAGTACGCGGATCGTCCGCGATCATTGCGGGATGACAGGGACCGTACGGAAAAGCCGGGTCCGGCGCGTGCTGCGCCGGGCGGGCTGGGCGGTGGCGTTCGTCCTCGGCCTGATCCTCCTCGCACCGGTCGCGGCGTGGGCGTGGTGGCAGCCCGAGCCGAAGGCGTGGGGAACCGGCACCAACGCGATGTGGGCGCGGCACCAGTGGGTGGGGGAGCCGCACACGGACGCCGAGTACCGCGAACTCGCGGAACTGCTGGAGGCCAACCGCATCACCGACGTGTACTTCCACACCGGCCCGTTCGAGGCGGACGGCACCGTCCCGCCGGAGAAGTACCGGCACGCGGGCGCGCTGATGGACGCGATGGAGAAGTACGCGCCGGACGTGCGGACCCAGGCGTACCTCGGGCAGATCCGCGTGGTCGAGGGCGAGGGGGTCATCGAGATCGACGACCCGGCCGTCCGCGCGGAGATCCTGCGGACCGACGAGATCTTCCTCGACCTCGGGTTCGACGGCATCCACTACGACCTCGAACCGATCTACCCGGACGACGAGGCGTTCCTCGACCTGCTCGACGCCACCCGGAAGCTCACCCTCGAACGGGACGCGCTGCTGTCGGTCGCGCTGGAGCAGCCGACGCTCGTCGACTCCTTCCAGCCGGTCTACGAGGCGTTCCTCCCGCGGCAGGGGCGTTTCCACTATCCGGCCCGGCCCACCGAGGACTTCCTGCTGGAGGTCGCGGGCAAGGCCGACCAGGTCGCGATCATGACCTACGACGTGGCGCTGCCGACCAGGTCCCTCGCGGGCTGGCACTTCGCGCGGCACACCCGCGCCACGCTGGAGCTCATCGGCGACCGCACCACCGTGTTCATCGGCGTCCCCACCTACGCGCCCCTCATGCCGTGGGCCGAGGACCCGGAGGTCGCGCTGCGCGGGATCCGGCGCGGCATCGACGGGCTCGACCGGCCGCCGGAACGTCCGTACGGCGTCGGGATCTACGCCGCCTGGACCACGAACGCGGACGAATGGGCGCATTATCGTGCGAATTGGCTTCCGCCGGAGACAGCGAAGGTTGGCTGACGGGCAACCCGTCCGCGACGTTCCGCGAGCCCGTGCGCGCAGGTAGAAAGGGGCGGGTACACGGACTCCGCCGGGGTAGACCCCGGCGTGGCGACGGCACGAGGAAGTGGGGACGAGGCCGATGAGCATTCAGCAGACCGCGCGGCACGACGGCGACCGCCTCGGCGAGCTGTCGGCGGAGTTCACCGGATGGCGGATCGGCCGCGGCGGATCCGGCTGCTGGTGGGCCGTCCGGGGCAACGATCTCGTCCGCACTCCGGACGTCGAGGAGTTGCGCGTCCGGCTGCGCGAGATCGCGTCGTCCGTCCCCCCGGCGGCCGACGCCTGACGGACGGGCTCGGCCGGGGTCCGACGGGCTCCCGGCGGGCTCCCGGCGGTGTCCGGCGAGGAGCCTTCGCGGGAGCCTTCGCGGGCCCGCTGCCCAGGGCCGATGTCGGCTATGGGTGCGTTATGCAACCGAGTCCGGAGAGTGGCCGGACCGACCCCGTAGCAAGGCGTTCGCGTGCCACGATGTGGATGGAGCCGCCGCCACGCGTACCCCCGAGCGTGTGGCGGCGGCTTCTCCGCACGCCCCCCCGGCACGGCCCGTCCGGCCGCCCGCCGCAAAGGGGCAATCCGGGAGGCTTTGCCCGGACGCCGACCTGCGGGTCCAAGGGGAACGGCCGGAGCGGTACCGTTCGTACCATGGCACCCAGCACATCCACCGACGCTCCGTTCGGACGGATGCTGACCGCGATGGTCACCCCGTTCCTGCCGGACGGCGGCGTCGACTACGACGGCGCCGCGCGCCTCGCGACCCACCTGGTCGACGAGCGGCGCCACGACGGCCTGGTCGTCAACGGGACGACCGGAGAGTCGCCGACGACGAGCGACGACGAGAAGCAGAAACTGCTGCGCGCGGTCATCGACGCGGTCGGCGACCGCGCGGTGATCATCGGCGGCGCTGGGACGAACCACACCGAGCACACCCTGAAACTCGCGCGGCAGGCCGAGGCCGCCGGCGCGCACGGGCTCCTCGTGGTCACGCCTTACTACAACAAGCCCCCGCAGGAGGGCCTCGTCCGCCACTTCACGGCGGTCGCCGACGCCACGGGCCTGCCGTGCATGCTGTACGACATCCCCGGGCGCGCCGGGGTGCCCATCCAGAACGACACGCTGGTGCAGCTCGCCGAGCA
The DNA here is from genome assembly GCF_001942465.1 of Actinomadura sp. CNU-125. Classification (GTDB taxonomy): domain Bacteria; phylum Actinomycetota; class Actinomycetes; order Streptosporangiales; family Streptosporangiaceae; genus Spirillospora. The sequence continues at coordinate 3,621 of NZ_MKJY01000062.1, read as the reverse complement.
TCCGCGGATCATCGCCGTCAAGGACGCCAAGGGCGACCTGTTCGGCGCGTCCCGGGTGATGGCCGAGACCGACCTGGTCTGGTACTCCGGCGACGACATCCTGAACCTGCCGTGGCTGTCGGTCGGCGCGGCCGGATTCGTCAGCGTGGTCGGTCACGTCGTGGGTACCGAACTGCATGAGATGATCGACGCCCATCTCGACGGCGAGCACGCGCGGGCGCTGGAGATCCACCGCCGGCTGCTGCCCGTGGTCGCCGCGATCATGACCCGCACGCAGGGCGCCATCGCCGTCAAGGCAGCGCTGAACCTGCTCGGCCTTCCCGGAGGCGGCCCGCTCCGCGCTCCGCTGGTGGAGGCCGCGCCCGAGTTCGTGGCGCAGCTGCAAGAAGACCTCACCAATGGAGGAGTCAAAGTGTCCGAGGTCGCCATTCCGGAGGTCGCCCGGTGAGTCATCCTCACCCGGAGCTCTCGGACCCGCCCGCGCCGCCCGAGGACGGCCTGCGCATCGTCGCGCTCGGCGGCCTCGGGGAGATCGGCCGCAACATGACGGTCTTCGAGTACGGCGGCCGCCTGCTCGTGGTCGACTGCGGCGTGCTCTTCCCCGAGACCGAGCAGCCGGGGATCGACCTGATCCTGCCCGACTTCGACTACATCCGGGACCGCCTGGACGACGTCGAGGCGATCGTCCTGACGCACGGGCACGAGGACCACATCGGCGCCGTCCCGTACCTGCTGCGGGAACGCCGCGACATCCCCGTGATCGGGTCGAAGCTGACGATGGCGCTGCTGGAGGCCAAGCTCGGCGAGCACCGCATCAAACCGGTCGTCGACGTCGTCGCCGAGAGCGAGCGGCGCACGCTGGGACCGTTCGACTGCGAGTTCCTGGCGGTCAACCATTCGATTCCGGACGCCCTCGCCGTCGCCGTCCGCACGCCCGCCGGGGTCGTGCTGCACACCGGCGACTTCAAGATGGACCAGCTTCCCCTGGACGGCCGGCTCACCGACCTGCCCGGGTTCGCGCGGCTCGGCACCGAGGGCGTCGACCTGCTGATGTCGGACTCGACCAACGCCGAGGTCCCCGGGTTCGTCGCCAGCGAGCGCAACATCGGCCCGGTCGTCGACGAGGTGTTCCGCACCGCCGAGGGCCGGCTGATCGTCGCGTGCTTCGCCTCGCACATCCACCGCGTGCAGCAGGTGCTGGACGCCGCCGTCGCCAACGGCCGCCGGGTGTGCTTCATCGGACGGTCGATGGTGCGGAACATGGGCGTCGCGCGCGAGCTCGGCTACCTGACGGTCCCCGAGGGGATCATGATCGAGCCGAAGCAGCTGGACGACGTCCCGCCCGACAACCTGGTCCTGGTGTGCACCGGCTCGCAGGGCGAGCCGATGTCGGCGCTGTCGCGGATGGCCAACCGCGACCACCAGATCCGCATCACCGACCGCGACACCGTCATGCTGGCGTCGTCCCTCATCCCCGGCAACGAGAACGCCGTCAACCGCGTCATCAACGGCCTCACCCGCTGGGGCGCGCGCGTCGTCCACAAGGGCAACGCGCTCGTGCACGTGTCCGGGCACGCGTCGGCGGGCGAGCTGCTGTACGTCCTGAACGTGACGAGGCCGGGCAACTTCATGCCGATCCACGGCGAGTGGCGGCACCTGCGCGCGCACGCGAAGCTCGCGATGCTCACCGGCGTCCCCGAGGACAACGTCGTCATCGCCGAGGACGGCGTCGTCGTCGACCTCGTCGACGGGACCGCGAAGATCGTCGGCGCCGTCCCCGCCGGGTACGTGTACGTGGACGGGCTGTCGGTCGGCGAGGTCACCGAGACGTCCCTGAAGGACCGCCGGATCCTCGGCGAGGAGGGGTTCGTCTCCATCGTCGTCGGCATCGACTCGTCCTCCGGCAAGGTGGTGGCCGGGCCGGAGATCCACGCGCGCGGCGCGGGCATCGTCAACGAGGACTTCGAGGACGTCCTCGAACGGATCGAGAACGCCCTCGCCGACGCGGCGGGCGACGGGGTCAACGACCTGCACCAGATCAACCAGCTCGTCCGCCGCACGGTCGGCAAGTGGGTGAGCGAGAAGTACCGCCGCCGCCCGATGATCATCCCGGTGGTCGTCGAGGTGTAGGACGGCCGGGCGTGTCACGGGGCGGGCGCTCCGCGACACGCCCGTTCGCCGTCCCGGGCCGCCCCCCGATGCTTGGTTACTCTCGTAACCATGGCCACACGTGCGTCCGGAGAGGCGAAGTCCTCCTCGCGCGCCGGGGGCAACACGGCTCGCCGACCCGCTGGGTCGTCCCCCCGGAAGCGACCGAGCGGCAACAGCGGAAACGGCAGGAGCGGAGGGAAGGCGGCGCCGAAGGGCAGGGGCGGCGCGGCGAAGGGCGGCCGGTCCGGCGGCAGGACCGCCAAGCCCGACCCGATCCCGATGGCGTTCCTCGGGTTCTTCAAGCTGCTGCTCAAGCTCTGGCAGCTCGCGGCCGTGACCGTCGGCTCGGTGTTCCGCGCGTACGGCCACGGCGCCCGCAACCTCGACCCCGAGCATCGCCGCGACGGGCTCGGGCTCGCGCTGCTCGGCTCCGCGATCGTGGTCGCCTCGGTGACCTGGTTCCGGCCGGACGGCGTCGTCACCGTCGCGCTCGAGAAGGTGATCCGCGGCGGGCTGGGCATCATCGCGATGGGCCTGCCCGTCCTGCTGGGCCTGCTGGCGTGGCGGACGCTGCGCCATCCCGAGCACCACGAGGACACCGGACGCATCGTCATCGGCATCACCGCGCTCGGCGCGGGTGTGCTCGGCATCCTGCACCTGGCCGCCGGGGTCCCGTCCCCGGCCGACGACATGGCGGCCGTCCGCGAGGCGGGCGGCGTGCTCGGCTGGATCGTCTCGGCGCCGCTGGACACCGCGCTCAGCGGCTGGGTGGCCGTCCCGCTGCTGCTGCTCCTGTCCGGCTTCGGGCTGCTGGTCGTCACCGCCACCCCGATCAACAGGGTCCCCGACCGGCTCGCCGAACTGTGGTCGGTCGCCACACTGCAGGGACGTCCCGAACCGGCCGGGGGCACCCGCGACGCGGAGGACGCGGAGGAGACGGCGGAGGAGGGCGGGGCGGCGCCGCGCAAGCGCCGCCGCAAGAAGGCCAAGGCGGGCGACGACGACGCGGAGAACGGGGAGCTGGAGGTCGGCGAGCACTCCCGGCCGTACGACTCGCCGCTGCTGGACGAGGACGGCGGGTCCGGGACGTCCGGGCGGGCCGGTGCGTCCGGGAAGCCCGCGCCGACCCGCCGCGACCTCGCCGACGAGCTGTTCGACCCGGACCCGTTCGGTGCCGAGGTCCCGCCGCCCGCACCGCCCGGCGACGACGACGCCTACCCGTTCGACGCGCCCGCCGACGAGGCCCCGGCGCCCGGACCGGACGCGCCCGGCCACGACCCGTCCGAGCACGGTGCGTCCGAGCAGGGGGCGTCCGAACGCGAGATCCCCGACCCGACCCCGGCGCCGCGCGGCTCCGAGCAGTTGCCGCTGTCGTCGTCCGGCGAGATCTACCTGCTGCCCGAGCCGTCGGCGCTGCGGCCGGGCAGCACGACCAAGCCGCGCACCAAGGCCAACGACACCGTCGTGAAC
>NZ_MKJY01000061.1 GCF_001942465.1 Actinomadura sp. CNU-125 | reverse complement strand
TGTCGACCGCTGCTCCGACGGGGGGCGCGGCCGGGGCGCCGGCTACGCGTTCGGCGGCGCCCGTCGCGGTTCCCGCGAGGACCTCCGCGACGGCCGCCGCGCGCAGCCGCCGCTGCGCCGCCCGCTCCCGCTTCCGGGTCCGCCGGACGAACGCGGACACACCCGCCCGCACCCGTTCGAGATCGGGGTCGCCGTCGGGCGCGTCCGCCAGCTCCGCCAGCACGCGCAGGCACGTCGCCACCTCGTCGTCGCGCATGCGGCCAATTAAACCGGGTGAAGCCGGGCGTCTCGGGGCGCTGTACTTGATCCATGAGCATGCCGGACGGGCCGCGCCTGGCCCACTTCATCGACACCATGATCGACCTGGGGCTCACCGGGCAGGTCTTCGGCGACCACGGCATCGGCAAGACCTCGACGTTCTTCCATCACGTCCGCAAGCGCGAGGGCGTCCGCCTCGTGTACGTGCCCGCCGCGAACCTCACGCCCGACGACCTGCTCGTGAACGCGCCCGTCCGGCGGGGCGGCGACGGGGAACTCGTCCTGCGGCAGCTCATCATGCGGCAGCTCAAGCCCGGCAAGCCGTTCGTGCTGCTCATCGACGACTCGCTCCAGGCGGGCGCCACGATCCAGTCGCAGCTCATGCAGATCGCCTGCGACTGGACGCTCGGCGAGCACGACCTGCGCGAGCTCGGCTGCATCGGCGTGTTCCTCACCGACAACGAGTCGCCGGACGAGACGGCGGCGCGGCGCACCGACCTCGCCGTCCTCGACCGGATGGCGACGCTGCGGGTCGACGCCGCCGACACCGCGTGGCGCGCCGCGCTGTCGCGGAAGTTCCGCGGCGTCGACCTCACCGGCGTGTTCCGCGTGTGGGCGTCGCTGCCGCCGGACGTGCGCCGCCTCCTGTCGCCGCGCACGCTGGAGCACGTCGTCGACTGCGGCCTCGCCGGGTTCCCCCTCGCGTGGGGGCTGCCGCTGGTGGACGCGCGCCTCGCGCTCGCGACGGCCGGGCCGGACGGCCGTCCGGGGGACGACCAGGCGCCCGAGATCCTCGACCGGATCGCCGACGAGCTGGGGCGCGCGGGCGCGGACGTGCCGAACCCCGGGCACGTGCCGGACGCCGTGCGCCGGGTCGTCCGCGCCGCCCTCGACCAGCGGTGGGCGGTGCTCGTCCAGGGCCCGCCGGGCTGCGGGAAGACCCAGGTCGTCAAGGAGGTCGTGCGCGGCGAGCTGGGTATCGACCCGCTGTACTTCTCGCTGCCCGTCACGAACGTCGAGGACCTCTGCGCGCCGGTCCCCACCCTCGACGGCACGCTCGACAACCTGTTGGCCGCGCCCTTCCTCGGGGAGGACGACAAGGCGATCGTGTGGGACGAGTACAACCGTCCCAAGGACAAGGCCGCGTTCGCCCGCCTGATGGAGATCACGCAGGAGTGGTCTCTGGCCGGACGTCGCATCGAGGGGCTCCGCGCACAGATCGCCTTGCAGAACCCTCCGTACCATCTGGGGCGGAAGCTGCTCGTGTCGCGGAACTCCATCGCGCAGGCGTCGCGCTTCACCGCCTCGCTGGAGATCGACCCCGAGGACATCCCGGCCAACGAGTGGCTCATCGCCCAGTACGGCGCCACGGCCGAGATCGTTCTCGAATGGTGGAAGAACGACATCGACGAGGAAGGCCGCCAGTGGATGACCAAGCGGACCCTCGAACGCCTCATCCGCCTGCACGGGCGCGACCTTCCCCTCGACGTCGCCAAGATCTACCTCGGCGACGGCGACTACGCGCCCGTCCCCCTCACCGACCTTGAGACGCGCCTCGCCAGCCGTCCCGTCACGGGCCTGCGCGAGCTGTCCGCCGACCTCGACGCCTGGACGGGACGGCTCCGCGCCGCGCCCGCCGAGGGTTCGGACGCGACCGACACCGTCCACCGCGTCCTCGCGAACGCGGAACTGTCGCAGCTCAAGGCGCACGCGGAGACCGTCGCGGCGCTCGCGCCGCTGCTCCCGCCGAAGCTGAAGGCGACGTACCTCATCGGCACCGATGCCGGGCGGCAGCGCTTCTGGAAGGACGTCTTCGTCAGCGGACGAGGTTGAGGCCGCCGGGCGCGACGCCGATCTCGATGCGCGACCCCCAGGAGAGCGTGAGCCGGTCGGACTCCATGCCGTCGCCGAACACGACGAGCCCGTCGGTCTCCGAGACGAGGCCGAGTGTCTCGCGGGGCCCGAGCCGGCCCTGCGTCCGGGACGTGCCGGTGGCGGGCGACGGCCACGCCTCCCGGACGAACCAGGCCAGTTCGGGTTCGGCGGGTGCGGGCAGCCGCAGGTCGCTGCGGCGTTCCAGCCACACCGAACGGCACCAGCCGGTCGCGCCGGTGCCGGTGGCGACCAGGACGCCCGAGGACGACTGGCGCTCGGCGGGCTCCTCGCCGCAGGCGAGCCGGTAGCGGGCGGACTGGTGCGTGGGATGCCCGACGAACACCTCGTTCAGCGCGGTCAGCGCGCCGCCGTCGTCGGTGACCGCCCGCACCATCGCGCGCCGCTCGGTCGCGGCCGTCCCGGCGGCGACGGCGCGCAGCAGGTCGGCGCACGCCTCCACCGGGTGCGGGACGAGCACGCCGGGGTTGCGCCCTGGGTCGGGGTCGAGGCCGATGACCGGCTGGCCGTCCAGGTACTTCGCGGTGTTGGCGACGAGGCCGTCCTGGCCGACGACGATCACGAGGTCGTCGGGGGCGAACAGGAACCGGTCCAGGTCGGCGCGTTCCACGAGGCCGCGCCGCCACGCCACCGGGATCGCCGCCGCCACCTTCGCCAGCGCGCCGCGGTCGCGGCGTGCGCGGCGTCCACCGGCGCGATGTCGCGGCCGCGCGACCGCAGGAAGAACTCCGCCTGCCCGCGGCTGCTGTGCCTGGCCAGCAGCTCGTCGTACTCGGTGCAGCGGTGGACGACCACCGCGCGCGGCGCGAGCGTCACACCGCCCCCTGGGGCGGCGCCGCCTGCCCGCCCCGCCGTCGCCGCCGGGGGGCCGCGGGCGGGCGTCGTCCCGGGGCGCGGCCAGGTGGCGAGCGCGCCGGTCAGCATGTCGGGGGTGAGGTTGAGCTGCCCGATCTGCGGCAGCCGCCCGGCGAGGGTCTCGGCGGCCAGCGCCAGCAGGACCGCCGGGTCCATGTCCCGGTAGACGTCCAGGTGCGCGGCGTTCGCCTCGGCCTCGGCGGCGCCGAGCGTCCGCCGGTTCTCCGCCTGCGTGGCGGCGGCGAGCTTCTCCCGCTCGGCCTTGGCCGCCGCCGCGACCCACGCGGCGGCCGCGTCCTCTTCGGCGCGGCGGCGCTCGTTCTGGCCGCGCCGCGCGACGAGCTGCTCTTCGCGCTGCGCCAGCTCGATCTGGTTCTGCATCTCGTTCTCGGCGATCGCGCGCTCCCGTTCGACCGCCAGGGCGCGCCGCTCGTAGGTCGCCCGGTCGGCCTCCTGCTGCACCTCCTCGCGGGCGGGCGTCTGGAGCGCGCGCTCCACGTCGGCTTCCGGACGGACGGCGACGACCCGCACGCCGACGATCGTGATGCCGGTGTCGGTGAGCCGCGCGTCCCCGGACAGCCCGGCGGTCACCGCGTCGCGGAGCGCGGTCGGGCCGCCGCCGATCGCGTCCCGCAGGGTCATCTCGGCGGCGAGCGTCAGGGCGTGCTGCTGCGCGCTCTCGGTGAGCATCGTCGCGACCTGGTCGAGCGGCGCGGACCGCCACGCGCCGGTCTCCGGGTTGATCGCGAAGTCCAGCCGCCGGGCCGCCAGCGCGGGCTCCTCGATCCGGTAGGTGACCGTGGCCTGCACGCTGACGTCCTGGTAGTCGGCGGTGCGGGCGTGGAAGAGCAGCGGCAGCTCCCGGTCGTCCACCGGCACCTCGCTGATCACCGCCGACAGCGGACGGAACCAGAAGGACACCCCGACGCCCTCGTGCACCGGCTTCCCGCGCCGCAGGTGCCGGACGTAGGTGGTGGGCGCGCCTCTCAGGTGCCGCAGCAGCGGCCTGCGTTGAACGTCCGCCATGATGCCTCCCGTTTTGTCGTCTTCAGGACGGTAAAGGGGAAGTGAGTTATTCTCAAGTTGATAACAACATTCGGGTATGTGATGTGTGTCACCTTCCTGAAGAATGTCGGTGCCGGGTGCTTGGGTGCTCGGCATGGACCGCAAGGAGTTGGCCGAGGCCGCGTTCCGGCTCGTGGGCGCCACCGCCGTCGAGCTGACCTGCGACGCGCCCGGCCATCCGGCCGACCACACGTGCCTGCCCGTCCCCGCCGACATGAGCGTGGACGACCTGGCCGGGGCGCTCGGCACGACGTTCGCGGGCCCGTACACCCCGGCGCACGGGTCGCCGCCGATGCCGGGCGGCGGCGACTGGGCCGACTGGACGCACGCCTGGCTGTGGGACGCGCGGACGATCGCGCTCGGGCGCGGCCCGGACGGCCGCACCCTCCTCGCCGTCACGGCGCGGGACGTCCCCGATCCGGACGGCTTTTCCGCGGACACGCCCTGGCCGGACCGGCTGGTCGCGATCACCGGCGGGCCCGTGGCGCCCTCGCCCGCGCCCGACTGGGCGGCGGTCGAGTCCCGGCTGGGCACGCCCCTCCCGAGCGACTACAAGCGGCTCGTCGAAGTCTTCGGCTGCGACGGCCTGTTCGACGAGTTCTTCCAGGTCTTCGACCCGGCGGAGCTGCTCTCGTACTGGGGCTCGTTCGCGGGTGACGCCGAGGCGGCGGGCGGGCTCGCGGGCTGGCCCCGTCCCGGCGGGCTGATCCCCTGGGCGGGCAACGAGCACCACGAGGTGTTCTGGTGGATCGCCGAGGGCCCCGACCCCGACCGGTGGCCCGTCTACGCCGTGGACGAAACCGACGAAGGCACTCGATTCGACTGCACGGCCACGGAACTGCTCTTCCGCCAGATGACCGACCCGGAGTTCCCCCTCACGACCACGGCCGATCACGTGACCGGGCACTGGTTCGCGAAGTTCAATCGGCGCGCCTGACCCTGTCGGTGGCGGCTGCTTGGGTGGCGGCATGGACCTAGAGGAACTGGCCAAGGCCGTGTCCGGTCTCAAGTTTCCCCAGGACGAGGGGGACCTCACCTGCGCCGAGCCGGGGCACCCCGACGGGCACACGTGCCTGCCGGTCTCCGCCGACCTCGACGTGGACGACGTCGTCGAGGACTTCGGCAAGCGTTACGTCGACCCGTACACCCGGGCCCACGGCCTGCCGCCGCTGCCGCTCGACGACCGGGTCGGCTGGACCCACGCCTGGATCTGGTTCGCGCGGGCGATCGCGGTCGGACGCGGACCGGACGGCCGTCCGGTCGTCGCCGTCGCGGAACGGAACATGCCCGAACCCGGCGACCTGCCCGCCGACATGCCCTGGCTGGACCGGCTGGTCGCGATCACCGGCGGGCCGACGTCGCCGCCGCCCGCGCCCGACTGGGCGGCGGTCGAGTCCCGGCTGGGCACGCCCCTCCCGGGCGACTACAAGCGGCTCGTCGAAGTCTTCGGCTGCCGCGGCACATTCGACGTGTTCTTCGATGTCTTCGATCCAGCGGAAGTGATCGACTACTGGGGGCTGTACGCGGGCGACGACCCCGCGGTGGGCGACCGGCCCTGCTTCCCGCTCCCCGGAGGAGTGATCCCCTGGTCGAACAACGAGCACCACGAAAGCTTCTGGTGGATCGCCGAAGGCCCCGACCCCGACCGGTGGCCCGTCTACGCCGTGACCGAGGACGACATCGGCACCCGCTTCGACTGCACGGCCACCGAGTTCCTCTACCGCCAGATCACCGACCCGGACCACCCGTTCTTCGGGCAAGCGAGCCACACGCGCGGGCACTGGTTCATGACGTACGCCGACCGGACCGCCTGACGCACCCGCGGCGGCACCGACCGACGGCCGGAACCGGCCGTCTCCCGCCGAACCGGACGTTCGCGGCGAGCGTTACCTCTGGCAGGTGACGACGTCCGGCACCGGCGACCGGCCGGGCCTGCCGAGGAGGTGCGGCGGTGGAGCCGCTTCACGATGACGACCCGGCCGAAGTGGGCCCCTACGCGCTGACGTCGCGGCTCGGCGGCGGCGGGATGGGCCAGGTGTTCCTCGGCCGGTCGCCCGGCGGGCGTCCCGTCGCGGTGAAGCTGGTCCGCGCCGAGTACGCCGCCGACGACGGGTTCCGGCGGCGGTTCGCCGCCGAGGTCGCGGCGGCGCGGCGGGTCGGCGGGTTCTACACCGCGCAGGTCGTCGACGCCGATCCGGACGCCGACCGTCCGTGGCTCGTCACCGCGTACGTGCCCGGGCCCTCGCTGCAGGCCGCCGTCACCGGGCACGGGCCGCTGCCGCCCGCCGCCGTCCGGACCCTCGGCGCCGGGCTCGCCGAGGGGCTCGCGGCCGTGCACGCCTGCGGGCTGGTGCACCGCGACCTCAAACCCGGCAACGTGCTCCTCGCGGACGACGGTCCCCGCGTGATCGACTTCGGGATCGTCCGGGCGCTGGAGGCCGCCTCGGGCACCCGCAGCGGCGTGATCGTCGGGACGGTCGCGTACATGGCGCCCGAACAGGCCCGCGGCGACCGGGAGATCGGGCCGCCCGCCGACGTGTTCGCGCTCGGGTCGGTGCTGGCGTTCGCCGCCACCGGCGAGCCGCCCTTCGGACGGTCGCCGGCCGCCCCCGTCATGTACCGGATCCAGCACGCCGACCCCGACCTGACGGGCGTGCCCGCGGAGCTGCGCGACCTGATCGCCGCGTGCCTGGCCCGGGAGCCCGGCGACCGCCCGGCCGTGGCCGAGGTCCTGCGGGCGTGCGCCCGGCGGGCCGCGTCGGCGACCGGCGGCTGCCCGCCCCGGTGCAGGCCATGATCGCCCAGATGACCACGACGGCCCCCACACCGTCCCCGGTCCCGTCCCCGGTCCCGGCCCCGTCGACCGTCACCGACGCCCCGGCCTCCCGGACCCGCCGCACGCCGTCGTCGCGGGCGCGGCCGTCGCGGCCGTTGGCGGTGCTGTCGCTGGGCGGGGCGGTCGCGGCCGTCCTGCTGGCGGACGGTTCCGGCGGCCGCGACCCCGCCGCCGCCTCGTCCTCGCCCCCGCCCCCGGACACGACCTCGCCGTCGAACGCCCCGGCGGCCGGGACCACCCCGTCGTCCGGCGCTCCGGCAGCCGATCCGGCCCGGACGTCCGAGGTGATCGGGCGGATCCACGACGACCAGGCGGGCTTCTCCTACGTCCGGCTGGGCGCTCCGTGGATCGACGCGGGCGGCGCCTGGACCCGGCCGGGCATGTTCACCGCCGGGCAGACCGCGCCGATCGGGCCGGAGCGGGGCGGCGTCAGCTTCAACGCGATCAGTGCGTCCGGCGTGCCGCGTCCGGCCGAGATCGGCGGCTACTCGGGACCGGACGACCTGGACGCCGTCGCCGCGGGCGTGAAGACGCGGATCGTCCGGGAGCTGTTCAACCTGCCGCACACCGAGGAGTCGCTCCACTCCGGGCCCGCGCAGATGTCCGGCGGCGGGCGGGGCTGGCTGGAGCAGGTCCGGCTCGACTTCCCGCAGGCGGCGGCGAACGGCTGGCCCGTCCGCTCCACCACGCTGGCGATCCTCCTGGTCGACACGGGCGGCGCGGACGGCGGACCGCCCGGCCTGCTGGTGGTGTCGATCCCCGACGCGTTGGGGACCCAGGGCGACCTGGACCAGGTGATCGGCTCGGTGCAGGTGCCCTGAACTCGGGCGACGCGCCCGCGGCGACCCGGTGCGGGCGGCCCCGGCGGCCGCTCGGAAAATGGGCGGCATGGCCGACGAACGATCACCCTCCTGGTATCACGTCGAGGTGCTGGAGCGGCGTTATCCCGCCAACGCGGTGCGCGCCGTGTACTGCGGCACGAACAGCTTCCTCTCGATGGCGATCATGGCCGGCCTGGCGTACGCGACGCACGCCCCGTTCATCTTCCCCTCGCTCGGCCCCACGGCGTTCCTGCTGTTCTTCTCGCCCCGCACAGCGAACGCGTCCCCCCGCAACACGCTCGTCGGGCACCTCATCGGCATGTTCTCCGGCTACTTCGCGCTCGTCGTCACCGGCCTGACTAGCGCGCCGCCGAACCTCGAACACGTGACGGGCGACCGCGTCCTGGCCGCCGCGATCGCGCTCGGCCTGACCTGCGGGCTGATGCCGCTGCTGCGCGCCGCGCACCCGCCCGCCGGAGCCACCACGCTGATCATCGCGCTCGGCCTGCTGCGCAGCCCCGAAGACCTCGCGATCATGTCGGCCGCCGTGGTCGTGATCGTCGCGCAGGGCCTGGTCATCAACCGGATCGCGGGCATCCCCTACCCGCTGTGGAAGCCGAAGCCCGCCCCGGACGCCTGACGACGCCCGGGGGCGGGTCCCGGTCAGGACGACCGGAGGTGCCAGAGCGCGGTGCCGTCGGCGCCGTACCCGGTCGCCGTGCCCTCGACGCCGTACCCGGTCAGCGGGCCGTCGGCCGGGGCGCCCTGCGGCCCGTACCCCGGCGGGACGGTCCCGGCGAACAGCGCCACCTTCTCGTCCCAGGGCGGGACGATCGTGCGGACCTCCACGCGCGTGCCGTCGCTCAGTTCGAATTCGACGCGTTCGGTCTGGGTCCCGGTCACCCCGTACCACCGGTTTCCGGACGTCCACAGGTGCCCGCCGTCGCGCCGGGCCTCGTCGGTGAGCGAACCGCCGGGCCGGTCCGCTTCGAGGAGCGCATTCTCCGGCTGGAGCCATCCGGCCGTTTCAGCGCCGTTCCAGAAGACGAGACACTGCCCGTCCCAGTTCGCCGCGACGCCCGTTCCGCCGAGTTCCACAGCGCCGTCCGGCCTGCGTGTCCGGAGCGGGCAGCCGGGGTCCGTGCCGGCGTCCTGCTTCTCGATCGTCGCGATCGCCTCGCCGCCCGCGTCCGCCAGTACCACCTTCTCGATGGCGCCGAGCCCGCCGACCTGCCAGACGGGGTGGGGGAACCCCGAACCGTGCAGCAGCCGTCCGGTCGCCTTCCGGCCGTCGGCGAGTTCGGCCGTCACCGACGCGACGTCCGGGCTCGCGACGCCGATGGCCATCTCGCCGCCGATCGGCGGTCCGCCGAGGTACTCGCCGAAGTGTGCGGCGTAGGCGTCGTCCGGTTCCGGGGAGGCGGGGGAGGCGCAGCCGCCGACGTTCGGGGTCGACGACCAGGACCAGCACAGCGCGGCCTCGCCGTTCACGGTGGAGTACCACACGTCCGTGCGGCTCACTCGGCCGCCGACCGGATCCGTCCGCAGTACCTCGCCGGTCGGGGGGTTGAGATCGCGGAGCGTCTTCGGCCCCGGCCGGCCCGGCCCGGTGGAGGACGGCGTGAGGACCTGCCGCCCGTCTCGCTGCACGTCCCCGCCGGTCAGGACCGGGACGGACGCGCCCGCTACGGCGACCGCGGCCAGTGCGCCCGCGGCGGCGAACCGAGCCCGCCGGCGCCTCACCCGGTGGTGGATCCGGGCCTTGGCGTCCGGACGCGCGGTGTAGCCGTCGGCCTCGCCGTGCAGCGCCTCCCGGAGCCGCTCTTCGATCGTGCTCATGCCTTCTCCTCAAGGGCTCGCTGCAGTGCGGCGACGCCGCGGTGGGCATGCGACTTGACGGTGCCGGCGGAGATGCGCATCGTCTCGGCGATCTCCCGCTCGGAGAGGTCCAGCCAGTAGCGCAGGACCAGCACCTCGCGCTGCCGGTCCGGGAGTGCGGCGAGCGCCTCCAGCAGTTCGCGGTTCCGCTCCCGCGCGACGACGTCGGACTCGGGCGGTTCGACCACCGCCGGGGCGTCCCGCCGGTGCGCCGCGAGCCGGATCCGGGCCAGCCGCAGGTGCCGGTGCCGGTTGCGGGTCAGGTTGACCACGGTGGACCGCAGGTAGGCGCGGGCCGCGCCCGCGTCGCGCAGCCGCCGCCGTTTGCGGTAGTAGCGGGCGAACGCGTCCTGGGCGACGTCCTCGGGATCGTCCGCGCCCAGCAGCCCGGCCAGCCGGACGAGCGGCCGGTAGTCCGCGCCGAACAGTTCGTCGAACGTCACGTCGGGTGCGGGACCGGCCCGGTCGCCGGAGAGGATCTCGATCACGGTGGATAGACACCCGAGTTCCCCGGACGTTGTCCCGTCCGGTCGGATTTTTCCGGCGAACGGACACACCGGCCGCGGGAAACACCAGTAGGTGAGGTTTCGTACTAGCTTGTGGGACGAGGGCGGCTGGTGAGGAGAAATGGTGGGGGAGCGGCGGCAACCGGGCGGATTTGACCCGAACGTGCCGAATATTGCACGGATGTACGACTACTACCTGGGCGGCAAGGACCATTACACGGCCGATCGCGTCCGCGCCGAGGAGGCGATCACGGCCGATCCCACCCTCCCGGTGCTGATCAGGGAGAACCGCGCCTTTCTCGGACGCGCGGTGCGGTATCTCGCCGAGCAGGGCGTCGACCAGTTCCTCGACATCGGCACCGGCCTGCCCACCCAGCAGAACGTCCACCAGATCGCCCAGTCGGTGAATCCCGGTGCCCGCGTCGTCTACGTCGACTACGACCACCAGGTCGTCGCGCACGGGCGCGCGCTGCTCGCCGGCTCGGACGTCACCCGGATGATCCAGGCCGACCTGCGGCGGCCCCGCGAGATCCTCGAACACCCGGAGCTCGATCTCCTCGACTTCGGCAAGCCGGTGGCGCTGCTGACGGTGGCGACCATGCACTTCGTCCCGGACGAGGACGACCCGCCCGGCATCATGGCCGAGTTGCGCGCCGCGCTCGTCCCCGGCAGCCACCTCGTGATGACCCACGCCTCCGCCGACGGCGTCCCCGACGTCGTCGCGAAGGTCGTCGAGGTCTACAACCGCACGTCCGCTCCCGGAACGCCCCGCACCCTCGAACAGGTCCGCGGCCTGTTCGGGGAGTTCGAACCCGTCGAGCCCGGCCTGGTGTGGGCGCCGCTGTGGCGCCCCGACCACCCGGTCGATCCGGACCAGGCCCGCCAGACGTGGTTCTACGCGGGGGTCGGACGCAAACCCTAGAAGGGTTCACCCGAGGGTCCACCTACCGAGGAGGACGAGATGCAGGCGACGACGGTCGGGGCCGCGCTCCACGAGGCGGCGGCCAGGGGCGGAACGTTCCTGTACGACGGCGACGAGACCATCACCTATCCCGCGTTCGACGAACTCGCCGACCGCGTCGCGGCCGGGCTGCTGGCCCGCGGCGTCGGCCGCGGCGACCGGATCGGGCTGCTCGGGCTCAACACCCCGAGGTGGCTCGCCGTGTTCTTCGGCGCGGCCCGCATCGGCGCGGTCGTCGTGCCGCTCAGCGTCCGGTACCGGGAGGCCGAACTCGCCCACATGCTCGGCCAGAGCGGCGCCCGGACGGTCGTGAGCGCGGGTTCCGCCGCCGGGTTCGACTTCGCCGCGTTCTTCGACGGGTTCCGCCCGCGGCTCCCCGGCGTGCGCGACCACGTGTTCTTCGACGGGCCCGGCTTCGCGGGGAGCACCTCGTTCGACGAGCTGACCGCGGCACCGTCCGACCCCGGGGCCCTCGCGGCGGCGCGCGCCGCCGTCACCCCGGACGACCCGCTGCTGATCCTCTACACCTCGGGCACCACCGGACGCCCGAAGGGCGCCGTCATCACGCACGGCGGCCTGCTGGCGTCGGCGTCCGCGCAGGCCGCCCACTTCGGCATGGACGAGCGCGAAGTGCAGCTCGGCCACCTGCCGTTCAACCACGTCGGCGGCATCACCTGCACGATCGCGACCGCGCTCGTGTCCGGCGGCGCGGTCGCGCTGCTGCCCGCGTTCAGCCCGGACGGCGCCCTGGGGGCCGTCGAACGCCACCGGGTGACGCTGCTGGGCGCCGTCCCGACGATGTTCGTGCTGATGCTCGGGCACGACTCGTTCGCCGGGCGGGACGTGTCGTCCGTCCGGACGTGCGTCGCGGGCGGCTCGAACGTGGAACCGGCGCTGGGCGAGGCGATCCGGCGCGGCTTCCCCGGCGCGTCGCTGTTCGGCCTGTACGGCCTGTCGGAGTCGTCGGGCGCCTGCGTGCTGTCGCGGACGGACGACGACCCCGAGACCGTCGCGCGCACCCTCGGCGTCGCGATCGGCGGGTTCGAGGCCCGGACGGTCGGCGCCGACGGGGCCGTGCTCCCGCCGGGGGAGACCGGCGAGCTGCAGATCCGCGGCGGCTGCGTCGCCGCGGGCTACTGGGACATGCCGGACGAGACGGCCGCGGCGTTCCTGCCGGGCGGCTGGCTCGCGACCGGCGACATGGCCCTCATGGAACCGGACGGGCATCTCGTGCTGCGGGGCCGCAAGAAGGAGATGTACATCCAGGGCGGCTTCAACGTCTACCCGGTGGAGATCGAGAACGTGCTCGCCGCGCACCCGAAGGTCGCGATGGTCGCGGGGTTCGGCGTCCCCGACGCCGTCCTCGGCGAGGTCGGCTGCTGCTACGTGGTGCCCGGCCCCGACGGCGAACCGCCCACACCGGACGAACTCGCCGCGTACTGCGCGGAGCGGCTCGCCGACTACAAGGTGCCCCGCCGGTTCGTCGTCACCGCCGAGGTCCCGCTGACGCCCGTCGGCAAGATCCACAAGGTGCTGCTGAAGGACCGGCACGAGAAGGCCGCCGCCGAATAACCGCACGCGCGGCCCCCGGGCGTGCGGTCCGTTCCTCGAGAATTCACCGAACAACTCTCGTGTCACTCCCGTCGTATCCGGGCGACAGACAATCATGTTCTTTTGAGTTTCGACCCGGAGATGGAGAGAACCCCCCATGGAGCAAGTGCCGCACGTCCCCGCGGCCGGGCGGGAGTGATCGCGTGACCACCCCGCTGCTGGACCGCGACCCCCGCCAGCTCGGCGGCTACTGGCTCGCCGCGCGGCTCGGCGCGGGCGGCCAGGGCGTCGTCTACGAGGGCTACGACGACCGGGGCGGCCGCGTCGCCGTCAAGGCGCTGCACCCCGACGCGATCGACGAGGCGTACCGCGAGGGGCTGCGCAAGGAGGTCGCGACGCTGCAGCGCGTCGCGGCGTTCTGCACCGCCCGGATCATCGCCGCCGACCTCGACCACCCGCCCCCGTACATCGTCAGCGAGTACGTCCCCGGCCCCGACCTGCAAGGCTGGGTCGACCGCAACGGCGCCTACGGCTCCGGCGAACTCCACCGGCTCGCGATCGGCATCGCGACCGCGCTGTCGTCCATCCACCGCGCGGGAGTGATCCACCGCGACCTGAAACCGGCGAACGTCCTGCTCGGCCCGGACGGCCCGCGCGTCATCGACTTCGGCATCGCCAAGACCGAGGAGATGTCGCGCAGCGCCACCGGGCAGATGAAGGGCACCCCGCGGTGGATGGCGCCCGAACTGTTCCGGGGGCAGCGGCCCACGCCCGCCGTGGACGTGTGGGCGTGGGGCGCGATCGTCCTGTTCGCCGCGACCGGCAGCGCGCCCTTCGACGGCGGTTCGCTGCCGACCCTGATGCACCAGATCACGACGGCCGATCCCGACACCGGGATGCTCGCCGAACCCCTCCGGGGCCTCGTCGGCGCCGCGCTCAGTCAGGACCCGGAGGCCCGCCCGTCCCCGGAGGAACTGCTCATCGGGCTCATCGGCGGCGATTCGAGCAACCCCCTCGAAGCGGGCAGGCAGGCGGCGGGCAAGGGCACCCAGCCGTCGATGACGCTGCCGCCGTCCCTGGCCGAACTCGCCGAACGGACCTACGGCGCGCTCGATCCCCGCGCGCAGGAGGCCGTCCCGCGCATGCTGCTGCGGACGGTCGTCGCGCGCCCGAACGCCGACGACGTCCTGTGCACGGTCCCGCTCGACGACTTCACCGACGGCGAGACCGACGAGGACACCGTCTTCCGCGTCCTGAACGCCTTCGGCGAGGCGGGCCTGCTCCGGCGGGCCGACGACGGCACGGTCGGCATCGGCACCCCCGCCCTGCTGCGCGCGTGGCCCCGCATGCGCGACTGGGTGGACGCCGAACGGCACGGCCTCGACCGGCACCACTCCCTGGCCGAGGCCGCCCGCCGCTGGACGGGCGGCGGCCGCAGGCCCGCCGACCTACTGCAGGGCTCGCGGCTGGACGAGGCGCGCGACTGGGCGTCCACCGGCCGCCGCCGCCTCACCCTCAACCTCGCCGAGCGAGCCTTCCTGGAGGCGTCGGTCGAGCAGACGCACCGCCGCGCCCGCGTCCGGACGATCGTGACCGCGGCCCTCGGCGCGCTGCTGCTGGTCGCGGTGATCAGCGGCGGCGCGGCCGGGGCGCAGAGCGTCCGGCTCAGCACGGCCAACGAGACGGTGTCCGGGCAGCGCGACGCGGCCGTGGGCATGCAGCTCGCGACGCAGGCCGTGCAGCTCCGCCGCACCGACCCCGCGCTCGCGCGCCGCCTCGCCGTCGCCGCCGCGTCCCTCGCCGGGAACACCCCGGAGACGCACGACGCGCTGCTCGCCCTGTCGTCGCAGTGGGAGCGGGACATCTGGACGCCGACCGGCGTCGACGGTTCGTGGAACCAGGTGTATCCGGCGGGCGGCGGCCCGAACGTCTTCTGGAAGCCCGGCCGGCCGGAGATCATCGTGGCGGACGCCGAGACCCGGAAGACCAGCACGATCACGGTCAAGGGCGCTCCGCTCACCGGGATGGACGTGACCGGGGACGGCAAGCGCCTGTTCACCCTCCAGAACGACGGCACCATGACGTTCTGGGACCTCGCGAAGGGGACCGGTAGCCCGCTGCCCTACAAGCACACGATGGGCACCGGCCTCTACCTCAGCCCGACCGGCCAGAAGCTGATCAGGACGGTCGACGGCCGCATCTCGGTGGTGGAGAGCGCCACCGGCAGGGAACTGTTCCAGGCCGAGGCCAAGTACACGGTGTCCGGGCCGGCGATGTCCCCGGACGAGCGCTACCTGGTCATGCCCCTGGAAAGCGGTGCGAAGCGCGAGCGCCTCGCCTGGTGGGACCTGACCACCGGCAAGGAGGTGACGGGCCGCCACAACCTCCCGAACCAGTACCCGTTCGCCGATGCGCGGCAGTACCTCGCCACGACGTTCAGCCCGGACGGCCGCCTCCTCGCCACCGTCGCCGCCGTCGACGGGGAGCCCACGAAGCAGATCGTCGTCCTGGACGCGAAGACCCGCGAGATCCGCACGTCGCTGTCGGTGCCGAAGGACCTCGAGACGAGCAGCCTGGACTTCAGCCCGGACGGCCGGTTCATCGCCACCGCGATGACGATGTGGAGCACCGACCCCGGCACGAACGAGGGCCCCTACCTGCACTACGTCCCCGACGTTATGTGCAGCGGCACCCGGTTCGCCCGCGACGGGTCGAGCCTGCGCTGCGTCGACCACCAGGACCGGATCCGGTCGATCGACGTGTCCGGCTTCACCGACCGGCTCCGGTTCGCCCCGTTCGGCATCGACGCGGCGATCAGCCTCGACGGGAGCACGCTGGCCGTGCGCGACGAGCCCGGGACCGTCCAGATCTGGGACGCCGCGAAAGGCGAGCGCCGCACCGACCTGGCCGTCGGCGGCGTGGCGGAGCGCGCCATGGTGCTGTCGCGGGACGGCCGCCTGCTCGCCCTGGCCGGGACGGACGGCAAGGTCGAGGTCTGGGACGTCGGGAAGCGCGCCAGGCGCACGGTGATCGACACCGGCGCCCCGGCGCAGTCCTTCCGGCCGCCGCCCGCGTTCTCGCCGGACGGCAAGGCGCTCGCGGTACTGGTGTCGCACGAGCCGAGCCACCTGAAGTTCTGGGACGCCGCGAACGGGCGGCCGCGGCGGCGAGGCCCGCGCCGGGCAGGAGCGGTCGACCGTGGGCAGCGGCGATCAGCGGATCGTGTGGAGCGCGGACGGCCGCCGCGTCGTCTCCGCCACCGACCTCGGGGTGGTCGGGTTCCCGTCGGGCAAGACGCTCGTACCGGCGGGCGCGTTCGGCGCGCCCGTGCCGGACCGTACCGTCCAGGCGCTCGCCCGGGGCGTCCTGGCGACGGTGGAGGGCGTGGCCGACCAGCGGCTGCTCACCTTCTGGGACGCCGCGACCCTCAAGCAGAAGGGCCGCCCCATCAGGCTCCCGGAGGGCAAGACCCCGATCGCCGCGCTCTCCCCGGACGGGCGGCTGGCGGCGACCGCCGACATCCGCGGCAAGATCAACATCTGGGACGTGGAGACGGGACGGCACCTCGGCCTCGCGCTCACCGGGCACACGACGAGCACCGACACGGTGATCCAGGCACTCGGGTTCAGCTCGGACGGCACCCGCGTCTACAGCGTCGGCCAGGACGACGCGGCACTCGTGACCCACGTCGTCTCGCCGCGCCTTCTGAAGGAAAACCTCTGCAAGGAGACCGGCGAGCTGACCCAGGCCCAATGGAAGCAGTACGTGGGCAAATACGAAGGGATGGAGTACCAGCGAACCTGCTGACACGGCTCTGCGGTGCGGGCCCTCAACCGGCGTCCCGGACGAGGGCCCGCCTGCGCTCGGCGAGCCCGGACGCCGTCAGCCGCGCCATCCGGTCGCACGCCCGCCGGTAGAACTTGAGCTGCGTGTACCGGCCGAACAGCATGAAACCGAGACGCACGACGAGGTTCGGGATGGGCCCCCGCCGGGACACGGCGCGGATGCGGAACTCGACCTCCCCGGTGTCGAGCCACTTGCGCACCTCCTGGTCCATCTGGCCGCGTTCGAGGTGCCCCTGCAGCGTCCGGTAGTTCCAGCCCCACACCTGCGCCCGCCGCCCGCCGACCTCGACGACCCGGTCGACGACCTCCCCGACGCGGACCGCGAGGTGGAAGCGCAGCCCGTAGAAGCGGCCTTCGAGGAGCATGTCGCGTCCAGGCTCGGGAGGTCCCGCGCCCTGCACGCGGCGGATGATGGCCGGGTCGGCGTACGCGTAGTCCCGGACGAGCCGCCGTGCGATCTCCCAGCTCCCGCCGGGCACCGGCGGGCCGGGCGGCTCGGCCGGCAGCGGCTGCCGCAGGTCGTCGACGTGCCAGCCCTTCCCCGTCCGTCCCCGGCCGCCCGGACCGTGCTCGCGCGGGTCGAAGTTGGGCCGCCGGTGCCGCAGGTCCGCGTGCGGCCGCCGCGCGGGCTCGTCGGGACGGGCGGCGCCCTGGGCGGCCGCGTAGACCGGGGCCCGCAGCCGCTGGAGCACTCCCGCCGGGCGCAGCCCCGGGACGGGGTGCCGCTCGGGATCGAACCGCATCGGCGCCCGCTCGTCCGTCCGCGCGGGTCCGGTGAGGCGCAGCTCGCCGAACCGTTCCCACGGGCCGAACTCCGTCGCCACCACCAAGTCCAGCAGCAGCGGGCGCTCGTCCACGGCCCGCGCGAGCGCCGCGAGACCGGACGGGACGGTCCGGGGACGCCGCGCGGCCGCGCCCAGCAGCACACGGCGGTCGCCCGCCCGGTACGCGAGCAGCGACCCGTAGAACCCCGGCGCCCACCGGGTCGCGGGCCGCGGCAGGTGGCGGCCGAGCGCGTCGCCCAGTTCAGCTCGAGCAGCAGCTCCGCCTCGCCGCCCGCCTCGCCGCCCGCGTCGCCGTCCGTCGCGCCGTCCGTCGCGCCGTCCGGCCGCCGCCAGCGCAGCGCGAGCCCCAGCACGTCCGGGAACGCGGACGGCAGGCCCGCCGCGCGCGTCAGCCGCGCCTCGCCGTGCAGCACCGCGCGGTCGTCCAGCAGCGGGACGAACCGGCTCCGCGACGTTCCGTGCAGCACCATCGACGCGTCGAAGACGAGCCCCCGCGGATACAGCGGACGGCCGCCGCGCCGCCGCGCCGCCAGCGCGAACGCCTGCGCGACCGCCGCCGCGGCCGCATCGGTGACGGGCCCGAGCCCGCGCACGTCCGCGCGTTCGCTGCGGACCTCGACCTCGCCGACCATGCGGCCGCCGGAGAGTTCGGCGACCCGCGCGCAGAAGTGCGCCCACATGTGCAGCTGCATCTCCTTCGCGACGCGCAGCCCGCTGTAGAGGGCGTTCGCCAGCCGGTCGCCGCTGCGCGCCCAGGACTCGATCGTGAACACGAGCCCGTCCGGGGCGGCCGCCGCCCGGAACTCGATCTCCCCGGCCTCCATGTGCCCGCGCAGCGTCACGAACCGGAACGACGCGGGCGTCCGCTCCACCACGCGCACCGGGCAGTTCCACGGCCCCGGCATGTGGACGAGGTACTCGTCGCCGACCTCGACCGCGCCCGCGGCCCCGGCCGTCTTGTCGAAGACGGCGACCTCCACCGGCGCGGCCGCGTTGAGATCGTCGCCCAGCCGGCCGATCAGCTGCTCCGGCGTCAGCGGGCTGCCCGCGATGCGGACCGTGTACCGCCGCCGGTAGGCGGGCCCGACGCCGTGGCGCGGATCCTGCACCCCGCGCCCGTCCCGGTGCGGCATCCGCTCGATCTCCGTGGGCGTTCCCGCGCGCAGCGGGCGGCGCGGTATCCGCCTGGATCCGCGCAGCCACCGCCAGCCCGCGATGCCCATCCCGGCCGGCCAGCGGGCCGACCGCGCGCGCCGCCGCCACCGTCCCCGCACGGCGCCCCCCCGATGATCGCCGGTGTGGCCGGGCCCGCGTCCCCGCCGGGCCGACGGCCGTGGTCCGCGACGCCCTACCCCGGACGGCCGCGCCGAATCACGCCCGTCCGGCCCGGTCCGACATTCGGCCCCGGGTGCCGAAAAGAACACCGATAAAGGATCTGGGTTCGGTGGCCGCATCCGGGCATGAATTCCGGGAACCGTCCTCTTGACGCGAAATGGAGAAATATCTATTTTACTGTTGGTGGGAGCGCTCCCACGGCGGCGGTGACAGGAGGACGGATGGGCCTCAGATTCGGGGTGCTCGGCCCATTGCGGGTATGGCGGGACGGGCAGGAGATCGATCTCGGCACGGCCAAGCAGCGCACGCTCCTCGCCGTCCTGCTGATGGAACCGAACCGGACCGTGTCCCTCGACCGGCTGACAACGGCCCTCTGGGACGACCGCCCCCCGAAATCGGCCGTCTTCAACTTGCGCACCTACGCCGGGAAACTCCGCACCGCACTGAACGATTCCGGACGCCCTTCCCCGGCCCGCATCGCCGGACGTCATCCCGGCTACGCCCTTCGGGTCGATCCGCACGAACTCGACAGCGCGCAATTCACCGAGCACTTCCGCAACGGAAAGGCGGCGATGTCGCGGGGCAGGCCGAAGGAAGCCGTCGTGCACCTGTCCGCGGGACTCGCGCTGTGGCGGGGGCGGCCCGCCGAGGACGTCCCGTCCACGCTCGCCATGGCGCCCTGGCTCGACTCGCTCGACGAGCAGCACTGCACGGCCCTGGAGACGATCGCCGCCGCCCGCCTCAGCCTCGGCGAGCACGAGGTCATCGTCCCCGAGCTGCGCGACCTGCTCGCCGTCCACCCGACCCGCGAGCGGCTGTGGGCGCACCTGATGCTCGCCCTCTACCAGGGCGGCGACATCGCCGCCGCGCTCAACGCCTACGCGTCCGCGCGCGAGATGCTCCGCGCGCTCGGCATCGACCCCGGCCCCGAACTCGTGGACCTGCACCGGGCGATGCTCAACCGCGACCCGGCACTCGCCCCGGCGCCCCGCCGCGACACCGTCGCCGTCCGCTACCGCCGCGCCCCCGCGCGGCACGGCGACGTCGGCCGCGTCCGCCGCCCCGGCCCCCGCCGCTGACGCCCACCGCCGCGACGGCCGCCCCCGGCCGGACGGTCACATCGTGCGGACGGTCACATCGTGCGGACGACGACGCCGAGCAGGCGGTCCGCGTCGAAGTAACCGCAGTCGCGGGAGTCGAAGCTCGCCGCCGCGTTGTCGCCCAGCACCACCAGCCGTCCGGCCGGCACCGGCGACCCCGCGCGGACCCCGGCCGCCGCCGCGACCGTCCCGGGGACCGGATCGCCCGGCAGCGCGGCGGCCCGCCTTGATGAGCCACCCCCGCGCCCGCAGCGCCC
>NZ_MKJY01000060.1 GCF_001942465.1 Actinomadura sp. CNU-125 | reverse complement strand
CGTGGTCGGCCCGGCCCGCGACGTCGCGGTGGACGCCCGACCGGGTCCGGGAGGACCCGCCCGGCGGAGGCCCGGTCCCCGCGCTGCGCGCCGGGCTCGCCGAGGTCCGCGCCCCGCGCGTCGCGCTGCTGGCCGCCGACCTGCCCTTCCTCGGCCCCGCGCACCTCGCCCGCGCCCTTCGGCGCCCTCACCGGCCCGACGTCCGGGGCCGTGCTGGTGGACGAGAACGGCCGCGACCAGTGGCTCGCCGGATGCTGGCGCACCGCGGAACTCCGCACGGCCCTCGACGCCTACGACGGCACGTCCCTGCGCGGCCTGCTGTCCCCCCTCGAACCGGCCCGGATCGCCCTGCCCGCCGGGCGACGCCCGCCCTGGTACGACTGCGACACCCCCGAAGAGCTGGCCCGAGCCCAAGCCCTCGCGCGCCGCCCGGCCCCCTGACCGCCGCATCCCCGGCCTCGGCGCCGCGACGGGTCGGCCGGGGGTCCGTCGCGGGCCGTCCGCGCCCATGGGGACCGCCGACCGGTGTCCGCTTTGATCGTGCGAGAGTGGGAATCGACTCGGCATCGCGTGATGTCTGCGAAGGGGGAAGCCATGTCCGTGCTGGAGGGCTGGATGGACGCGGCCTGCCGTGAACTGGGCCTGGACCGGTCGGACATCGACCGCGACCTGGTGCTCGATCTCGCCCGCGACGTCGCGCACGGCGTCGCCCGTCCCGGCGCGCCGCTCACCGCCTACCTGCTGGGCCTGGCGGTCGGGCGCGGCGCGCCGCCCGGGACGCCGCCGCCCGCCTCGCCGAGCTGGCCGAAGGCTGGGGCGAGGGCGGCGCCGGTGCGGAGGCCGCGGCGGACGAGCCGCGCCCGGCGCCCGACGACGTCCCGCAGCCCGCCGGCGAGCCGGTCCTCGACGATCCTGACGCCGAACCCGCTCCCCGGACGGCGCCGCGCGGGCCGGGGAGCGCGGGACGGTCAGGCGCCGGGCACGTCGCGTTCGGCGACCGGTACGACGTCCTTGAGGAAGTCGCGGCGGTCGAGGAACGCCGACAGCGACGCCCGGTGCTCGTCGCACGCCAGCCAGATCTTCCGGCGGTCGGGCGTGTGGATCTTCGGGTTGTTCCAGCGGAGCGCCCACGCCGCGTCGGCTCGGCAGCCCTTGGCGGAGCACTGCAGGTCGTCGGGGCCGGTCTCCGGCGTCGATTCGGTCACCGGACCAGCGTGGCACAGCGGCGGGCGGCGCGTTTGGGCCGGTGATCTCCGGAAAGGACCGGCCCGTGCATTCCGACCGCGCCGCCGGGACGGTCCGGCGCTGGCCGGCGCTCGCCGTCTGTCTCGTCGCCGCCTTCATGACGCTGCTGGACGTCAGCATCGTGAACGTGGCGCTGCCCACCATCCGGGAGGGGCTGCACACGTCGGAGGCCGGACTGCAGTGGGTCGTGTCCGGGTACGCGCTGACGTTCGGGCTCGTCCTGGTGCCCGCCGGACGGCTCGGCGACGCCCGCAGCCGCCGCGCCGTGTTCATGTTCGGCCTGGCGCTGTTCACCGTGGCGAGCGCGCTGGCCGGGGCGGCGCAGGGCAACACGTGGCTGATCATGGCGCGGCTGCTGCAGGGCGTCGCGGGCGGCATCCTCAACCCGCAGGTGGCGGGCCTCATCCAGCAGTTGTTCCGGGGCGCCGAGCGCGGACGGGCGTTCGGCGCGCTCGGGTCGGTCATCGGCCTCGCGACCGCCGCGGGGCCGCTGCTGGGCGGGGCCATCATCGCGCTGGTCGGCCCCGAGGAAGGCTGGCGTTGGGTGTTCTACGTGAACGTGCCGGTGGGCGTCGCGGCGCTGTTCCTCGCCCGGTGGCTGCTGCCCGCCCCGATCTACGGGGAACGGCAGGGGCTGGACCCGCCGGGAGTGGCTCTGCTGGGCGCGGGCGTGCTGTGCGTGCTGCTGCCGTTCGTCCAGCACCAGCAGTGGCAGGGCTCGCTCAAGTGGCTGCTGCTCCCGGCGGCGCGGCGCTGATCGCGGTGTTCGTCGCCTGGGAGCGCCGCGCCCGCACCCCGATGGTCGACCTCGCGCTGTTCCGGCTCCGCTCGTACGCGCTGGGCACGCTGATCGCGCTGCTGTTCTTCGCGGGGTTCACCGCGATCTTCTTCATCTTCACGCTGTACCTGCAGAACGGGCTGGGGTACAGCGCGCTCGGGGCGGGCCTGGCGATCAGCCCGTTCGCGGTCGGGTCGGGCACGGCGTCGGCGATCGGCGGGCGGTTCGTCCACCGGCTGGGCCGTCCGCTGGTGGCGGCCGGGCTCGGCGTGGTCGCCGTCGGGCTGGCGGCGGCGTGGGTCGCGGTCGAGCTGGTGCCCGGGACGAACGTGGGGTGGGCGACCGCGCTGCCGCTGCTCGTCGCGGGGTTCGGCACGGGGCTCGTCATCGCGCCCAACCAGACGATCACGCTCTCGGAGGTGCATCACGCGGAGGGCGGCAGCGCCGCCGGGGTCCTGCAGACCGGGCAGCGGGTCGGGACCGCGGCGGGGATCGCGTGGGTCGGGTCGGTGTTCTTCGAGGGGGCGCCGGGACGGGCGACTGGGCGGCGGCGTTCCGCCGCGGCCTCATCGTGATCCTGCTGTCCGTCCTCGCGGCGCTGGCGGCGCGGTCGCCGATCTGGTCGGCGGCCGCCGCCGCCCCGCGCGGCGACCGGCTAGCGCCGCGCCCGCAGGGCGGTGCGCGCGGCCAGGGCCGCGGTCGGCGGCCGCGCCGAGGACGGCGCCCCCGAGGACCAGGTTCTGCCGCCTGATCCGGGCGGGGATCCGCGCGTACGGCATCGTCGAGAACGACACGAGCTCGTACCGGGACACGTAGCGGCCCGCCAGCCGCCGCTCCAGCGCGTGCTGCGCCGCCTGCTTCGCCCGGTACACCCGCGACGACACCCGGTCGCGCATCTCGACGAAGTTGTCGAGCGCCATCTCGGCGATCGCGTCGGTGTTGACCTTCCGCCGCTCCTGGTAAAGCGCCAGCGCGCGCGCCCAGTCGCCGCCCGTCTCGTCCAGGCACCGGTCGATCTCGATGCAGTCCTCGAACGCGCAGTTGGCGCCCTGCCCGAAGAACGGGACGATCGCGTGCGCGGCGTCGCCGAGCAGCGCGACCGTCGCGCCCGCGCCGCGCCGGACCCACGGCTCGCACCGGACGGTCACCAGCGACCCGACCGGGTTCCGCTCGTAGTCGTCGACGAGGCCGGGCATGAGGCCCGCGATGTCCGGATAGTGCTCGGCGAAGTACGCGGTGATCTCGCCGGGGGTCCGCAGCGCGGCGAGGTCGCCGCGCGGCCAGAACAGCGTGCAGGTGAACGACCGGTCGAGGTTCGGCAGCGCGATCATCATGGACGTGCCGCGCGGCCAGATGTGCAGCGCGTCCGGATCGAGCGCGAACCCGCCGTCGCGGGGCGGGACGGTCAGCTCCTTGTAGGCGTGTTCGAGGAAGTCGGTGTCGTCGTGGTCGAGCCGCAGCGAGCGCCGGACGGCGCTGAACGCGCCGTCCCCGGCCAGGATCACGCTCGCCGGCACCGGGTCGGCGTCCTCGATCAGCACCGCGCCGGCCTCGGCGTCGACGCCGGTGACGCGTTCGGCGAACCGCAGCTCGACGCCGGGCGTCGCCTCGGCCGTGTCGAGCAGGAACCGGTTCAGCTCGGTACGGCTGATCGAGTTGATCGCCCGCGCGCCGTCCGCGCTGTACGGCTGGAAGTTCGGCTCGCCGCCCGCGGGGTGCACCATCCGGCCGTGCATGGGCAGCGCCTGCTTCAGCGCCCGCTCGCGCAGCCCGACCCGGTCCAGCGCGGCGAGGCCGCGCGCCGAGATCGCCAGGTTGATCGACCGGCCCCGCTCGGCGCCGCTACGCGCGGGTCGGGACGGCGCTCGAACACCGTGACCGCGATCCCGCGCCGCCCGAGCAGCACCGCCAGCAGGCACCCGGCCAGCCCGGCGCCGACGATCGCGATCCGTTCTCCGTCATCGGCCATGCGGGGCGCCCTCCGGCGAGCCCTCCGGCGAACCCACCTGCGAACCCACCTGCGACCGGACCTCCCACAGGTCGGGGAACGCGGGCGCGAACAGCGTCGCGCGCAGGTAGTCGGCGCCCGCCGAACCGCCCGTGCCGATCTTCGCGCCGATCGTCCGCTCCACCATCTTCAGGTGCCGGTACCGCCACTCCTGGACGCCCTCGTCCACGTCGACGAGCGCCTCGCAGACCTCGGCGCCCGGGCCGCTCTCGTCCGCGTACACGGCCAGCAGCGCCTCCTGCACCCGCGGATCCGGCTCCCACGGCCGGGAGAAGTCGCGTTCCAGCGCCGCGTCCGGGATCGCGTGCCCGCGCCCGGCGAGGTAGCGCAGCAGCGAGTCCAGCAGGGACGGGCGGGACGCCGCCGCGCGCAGCCGCTCGTCGCCGCGCAGGTCCGACGCGGGGAAGGAGCGCCGCCCGAGCACGGCCTCCAGTTCGCGGAACTGCTCGCTCTGGAATCCGCTGGAGCTGCCGAGCTCGTCGCGGAACGCGGCGAACTGCCGGGGCGTCATCGTCTCCAGCACGTCCAGCTGCCCGACCACGGTCTTGAGGATCTTGGCGATCCGGCGCGCGGTGTGCAGTGAACCGCCGCTGTTGCCCGCCTCCAGCCGCCGCTGCAGCAGCTCGGCCTCGTGCAGGATCTGCTTGAACCACAGCTCGTACACCTGGTGGATGATCACGAACAGCAGCTCGTCGTGCGCGCCGGTCTTCGGCTCCTGGCACGACAGCAGCCGGTCCAGCCGCAGGTACCCGCCGTACGTCATCGTCGGCGAATCCGCCATCACCGCCTCCTTGCGATCTCACGGATGTGACCCGCAGCATATGGGACCGCCCATCCGGGCCCGGCGCCCCGGTAAGGACCACATACCCGGCACGGGCCATATATCCGGCAAACCGCCCGAGCGGGTCGGCCCTGCCGTTTTGTCCCCGCCATATGGCACGATCGAGCCGTGACCAGCGAACCCGTCGGCGACCAGCACCTGCGCGACCTCGTGCGGCTGCGCCGCGTCCGCGACCGGATCGACCGGGAGTACGCGCGGCCGCTGGACGTCGAGGCGCTCGCGCGCGGCGTCCACATGTCGTCGGGGCACCTGAGCCGCCGGTTCCGGGCGGCCTACGGGGAGTCGCCGTACAGCTACCTGATGACGCGGCGGATCGAGCGGGCGATGGCGCTGCTGCGCCGCGGCGACCTGACCGTCACCGAGGTCTGCTTCGCGGTCGGCTGCGCGTCGCTCGGCACCTTCAGCACCCGGTTCACCGAGCTGGTCGGCGTGCCGCCCAGCGTCTACCGGCGCGAGGCGGCGGACGGGACGGCGGGCATGCCGTCCTGCGTGGCCAAGCAGGTGACGAGACCGGTCAGGAATCGAGAAGCGTCCATGACGGCGCCTCGCCTAGCGTGATGTCACCGGCATCGGCCGCCCGGCCCCGACGCGACCTCCGAACGGCCACGGATCCGGGCCCGGGGGCGCCCGAGGCGTCCCGGACGGACGACTCCATGCCGACGGTCACAGGCGAACAGTCGCACGCGAACAGTTGCACGCGAACAGTTGCACGCGAACACTTCATGCGGACAGTGAGGACACGATGAGCATGGCCCCGAGGACGGACGCGCGGCCCGCGCCGCAGGCCGCCGACAGCCACGACCTGATCCGCGTGCACGGCGCGCGCGTGAACAACCTCAAGGACGTCACCGTCGAGATCCCGAAGCGCCGCCTGACGGTGTTCACCGGCGTCTCCGGTTCGGGCAAGAGCTCGCTGGTGTTCGGCACGATCGCCGCGGAGTCGCAGCGGCTGATCAACGAGACCTACAGCGCCTTCGTGCAGGGTTTCATGCCGTCGACGGCGCGGCCCGAGGTCGACGTGCTGGACGGGCTGACGACCGCGATCATCGTCGACCAGGAGCGGATGGGCTCCGACCCCCGCTCCACGGTCGGGACCGCCACCGACACCAACGCGATGCTGCGCATCCTGTTCAGCCGGCTCGGCGACCCGTACGTCGGCCCGCCCGCCGCGTACGCCTTCAACGTCCCGTCGGTCCGGGCGAGCGGCGCCATCACGGTCGAGCGCGGCAACCGCAAGACCGAGCGGGCGACGTTCACCCGCACCGGCGGCATGTGCACGCGCTGCGAGGGCCGGGGCGCGGTCTCCGACATCGACCTCACCCAGCTCTACGACGACTCGAAGTCGATCTCGGACGGCGCGTTCACCATCCCCGGCTGGAAGTCCGACAGCTGGTGGACGGTGCGGACCTACGCCGAGTCGGGCCTGCTCGACGCGAACAAGCCGATCCGCGAGTTCACGAAGAAGGAGATGCAGGACTTCCTCTACCACGAGCCGTTCAAGGTGAAGGTCGAGGGAGTGAACCTCACCTACGAGGGGCTGATCCCCAAGATCCAGAAGTCGTTCCTGTCCAAGGACCGGGAGGCGATGCAGCCGCACATCCGCGCGTTCGTGGACCGGGCGGTCACCTTCACCACCTGCCCCGAGTGCGACGGCACCCGGCTCACCGAGGCCGCCCGCTCGTCCAAGATCGCCGGGATCGGTATCGCCGACGCGTGCGCGATGCAGATCAGCGACCTGGCCGGTTGGGTGCGGAAGCTCGACGAGCCGTCGGTGGGGCCGCTGCTCACCGCGCTGCAGGGGACGCTCGAATCGTTCGTGGAGATCGGGCTCGGCTACCTGTCGCTCGACCGTCCGGCGGGCACGCTGTCGGGCGGCGAGGCGCAGCGCACCAAGATGATCCGCCACCTCGGCTCGTCGCTCACCGACGTCACCTACGTCTTCGACGAGCCCACCATCGGCCTGCACCCGCACGACATCCAGCGGATGAACGACCTGCTGCTGCGGCTGCGGGACAAGGGCAACACGGTGCTCGTCGTGGAGCACAAGCCGGAGACGATCGCGATCGCCGACCACGTCGTCGACCTCGGCCCCGGCGCGGGCACGGCGGGCGGCACCGTCTGCTTCGAGGGGACGGTCGAGGGGCTGCGGTCCGGCGACACGGTCACCGGCCGCCATTTCGACGACCGCGCCGCGCTCAAGGAGTCGGTGCGCGAGGCGACCGGGAAGCTGGAGATCCGCGGCGCGGCGGCGCACAACCTGCGTGACGTCGACGTCGACGTCCCCCTCGGGGTCCTCACCGTCGTGACGGGCGTCGCCGGGTCCGGCAAAAGCTCGCTGGTGCACGGGTCGATCCCGGCCGGGGCGGGCGTGGTGTCGGTCGACCAGGGCGCGATCAAGGGCTCGCGGCGGAGCAACCCGGCGACCTACACCGGGCTGCTCGACCCGATCCGCAAGGCGTTCGCGAAGGCCAACGGCGTGAAGCCGGCGCTGTTCAGCGCCAACTCCGAGGGCGCCTGCCCCGAGTGCAAGGGCGCCGGGGTCGTCTACACCGACCTCGGGATGATGGCGGGCGTCGCCGCGGTCTGCGACGTGTGCGAGGGGCGGCGGTTCGCGGCGGCGGTGCTGGACTACCGCTTCGGCGGCCGCGACATCAGCGAGGTCCTGGCGATGTCGGTGGCCGAGGCCGAGGAGTTCTTCGGCGCGGGCGACGGCCGGATCGCGGCGGCGCACAAGATCCTGCGGCGGCTCGCCGACGTGGGGCTCGGCTACCTCAGCCTCGGGCAGCCGCTCACCACGCTGTCCGGCGGTGAGCGGCAGCGGCTCAAGCTGGCCGTGCACATGGCGGAGCAGGGCGGCGTCTACGTGCTGGACGAGCCGACCTCGGGCCTGCACCTCGCGGACGTCGAGCAGCTGCTCGGGCTGCTCGACCGGCTCGTCGATTCGGGCAAGTCGGTCATCGTCGTCGAGCACCACCAGGCGGTCATGGCGCACGCCGACTGGATCATCGACCTCGGCCCCGGCGCGGGCCACGACGGCGGACGGGTCGTGTTCGAGGGCACGCCCGCCGACCTCGTCGCCGCCCGCTCGACCCTCACCGGCGAGCACCTCGCCGCCTACGTGGGCGCCTGACCGGGCCCGCGCGAAGCGGCTCCGCGGCGGCGACCGGCCGCCGTCCGCCCGGGCGGACGGCGGTCAGTCCTCGACGTCGCCGGTGATGACCGGGTGGGGTGCAGGGCGGCGCTGATGGCGGCGGCCCCGTCGGCGGGCAGGTCGGCGATGCCGAACCCGGCCCCGTTGAGCGCGGCCGTCGCCTCCTCGGCGAGGTCGCGCCCGGCCGTGGTGATGGTCGCCAGGACGACGCGGCGGTCGTCGGGGGAGGGGGCGCGGCCGACGAGGCCGCGCCGTTCGAGCCGTCCGATCACGTTGGTGACCGAGGCGGGGTGGACCATGAGGCGGGTGCCCATCTTGCCCATCGGCAGGGTGCCCGAACGCGCGAACGCCAGCAGGCGCAGCGCCTCGTAGGCGGCGAAGGTGAGGCCGTACGGCTTGAGGACGGCCTCGATCCGGCTCAGCAGGAGCTGCTGCGCGCGCATCACCGAGGTGACGGCCGCCATGCGGTCGGCGTGCTCGGGCCAGCGGGCGCTCCACTGGCGGTGGGCCTCGGCGATGGGATCGGGGGCGGGCATCGCACCACCGTATGTGGTCTTGACCGGATCGCGCACGGAAACTATTTTAGCTTCCAAATATTGGATGTCCAAGGGATCGGCCGAGGGTTGGGGGAGACGGTGACGGGTTCGTCCGGTGAGCTGCACGCTCCGGTGCATCCGGTGCGGTTCGTGACGGCGGCGGCGCTGTTCGACGGGCACGACGCGGCCATCAACATCATGCGGCGCATCCTGCAGTCCCAGGGCGCCGAGGTCGTGCACCTGGGTCACGACAGGTCCGTCCGCGAGGTCGTCGACGCCGTCCTGGAGGAGGACGCCCAGGGCGTCGCCATCAGCTCCTACCAGGGCGGGCACGTCGAGTACTTCGAGTTCCTCTCGCGCAGCCTCAAGGAGGCGGGCGCCGAGCAGGTGAAGGTGTTCGGCGGCGGCGGAGGCGTCATCGTGCACGAGGAGATCGCCCGGCTGGCGGCCTCCGACGTGCGGATCTTCTCCCCGGAGGACGGCCAGCGCCTCGGCCTGCCCGGCATGATCAACGAGCTGGTGCGCGACTGCGACGTCGACCTTTCCGCCGAGCCCGCGGCGGCCGACGCCGTCATCGCCGGGGACCGGCGCGCCCTCGCCCGGACGATCACCTGCCTGCAGGCCGGGCGGATCCCCGACGGCGACCGCGCGAAGCTCGCGCCGCCGCGGCGGCCCGCACCGTCCCCGTCCTCGGCATCACCGGCACCGGCGGGTCCGGCAAGTCGTCCCTCACCGACGAGCTGGTGCGGCGGTTCCGCGTCGACCAGCGCGACGGGCTGCGCGTCGCCGTCCTGGCCGTGGACCCCACCCGGCGGCGCGGCGGCGGCGCCCTGCTCGGCGACCGCATCCGGATGAACTCCCTGGACGGCGACCGCGTCTTCTTCCGCTCGCTGGCCACCCGCGGCGCCCGCGAGCTGCCCGCCGGCATCGACGGCATCATCGCCGCCTGCAAGGCCGCCGGATACGACCTGATCATCCTGGAGACCCCCGGCATCGGGCAGGGCGACGCCGCGATCGTCCCCCTGGTCGACACCTCGCTGTACGTGATGACGCCCGAGTTCGGCGCCGCGTCCCAGCTCGAGAAGATCGACATGCTCGACTTCGCCGACGTCGTCGCGATCAACAAGTTCGAGCGGCGCGGCGCGCAGGACGCGCTGCGCGACGTCTCCCGCCAGCTCGTCCGCAACCGGGAGGCGTTCGGCAGCCGCCCCGAGGACATGCCGGTGTTCGGTACGAGCGCCGCCACGTTCGACGACGACGGCGTCACCGCCCTCTACCGGCACCTCGGCGGGCTCCTGGCCGGGCACGGGCTGCGGCTCGCGACGGCACGCTGCCCGACACCGGCACGAAGGTCTCCACCGGCGCCGCGACGATCATCCCGCCCGGCCGCGTCCGGTACCTGTCCGACATCGCCGGGACGGTCCGCGGCTACCACGCCGACACCGAGCGGCAGATGACCGCCGTCCGGCGCGTGCAGCGGCTCGACGAGGTCCGCGCCGAGCTCACCGACGCCGCCGAGGTCGAGGGGCTGCTGGAGCGGGCCCGCCGGGACGTCGACCCCGGCAACGCCGGGCTGCTGGAGCGCTGGCCGTCGGTCGTGGAGTCCTACTCGGGGGACGAGCAGGTCGTGCGGATCCGCGACAAGGAGCTGCGCACGCCGCTGACCCGCGAGTCGCTGTCGGGCAGCCGCGTCCCGCGCGTCGCGCTGCCCCGCTTCACCGACCACGGCGAGCTGCTGCGGTTCCTGCGCAACGAGAACCTGCCCGGGATGTTCCCGTTCACCGCCGGGGTGTTCCCGTTCAAGCGCGACAACGAGGACCCGGCGCGGATGTTCGCGGGCGAGGGCGACCCGTTCCGCACCAACCGCCGCTTCAAGCTGCTGTCGGAGGGGCAGCCCGCGACCCGGCTGTCCACCGCGTTCGACTCCGTCACCCTCTACGGCCGCGACCCCGACGAGCGTCCCGACGTGTACGGCAAGGTCGGCACGTCCGGCGTGTCGATCGCGACGCTGGACGACATGAAGGCCCTCTACGACGGGTTCGACCTCGCCTCGCCCACCACCTCGGTGTCGATGACGATCAACGGCCCGGCGCCGACGATCCTGGCGTTCTTCCTCAACACCGCCATCGACCAGGGCCTCGACCGGTTCTACGAGGAGGAGGGCCGCGAACCGTCCGCGGACGAGGCCGCGCGGATCCGCGCGGGCGTCCTGTCGACCGTCCGCGGCACCGTCCAGGCCGACATCCTCAAGGAGGACCAGGGGCAGAACACCTGCATCTTCTCCACGGAGTTCTCCCTGCGGATGATGGGCGACATCCAGGAATGGTTCATCGCCAACCAGGTCCGCAACTTCTACTCGGTGTCGATCTCCGGCTACCACATCGCCGAGGCGGGCGCGAACCCCATCAGCCAGCTCGCGTTCACCCTCGCCAACGGATTCACCTACGTCGAGTCCTACCTGGCGCGCGGCATGGACGTCGACGACTTCGCGCCCAACCTGTCGTTCTTCTTCTCCAACGGCATGGACCCCGAGTACAGCGTCCTGGGCCGCGTCGCCCGCCGCATCTGGGCCGTGGCCATGCGGGACCGGTACGGCGCCAACGAACGCAGCCAGAAGCTCAAGTACCACGTGCAGACCTCCGGGCGTTCCCTGCACGCCCAGGAGATGCACTTCAACGACATCCGCACCACCCTGCAGGCCCTCATCGCCGTCTACGACAACTGCAACAGCCTGCACACCAACGCCTACGACGAGGCCGTCACGACGCCCACCGCCGAGTCCGTCCGCCGCGCCCTCGCCATCCAGATGATCATCAACCGCGAGTGGGGCCTGGCGATGAACGAGAACCCCCTGCAGGGCTCGTTCGTCATCGACGAGCTGACCGATCTCGTCGAGGAGGCGGTGCTGACCGAGTTCGACCGGATCAGCGAGCGCGGCGGCGTCCTCGGCGCGATGGAGACCGGCTACCAGCGCGGCCGCATCCAGGACGAGTCGATCCTCTACGAGCACCGCAAGCACGACGGGTCCCTGCCGATCATCGGCGTCAACACCTTCCGCGCGCCGGACGCCGGCGACGGGACGCCCGACACGATCGAGCTCGCCCGCGCCACCGAGGACGAGAAGCGCTCGCAGCTCGACCGGGTCCGCGCCTGCCGGGCGGCGCACCGCGACGAGGCCGAGGCGGCCCTCGCCGCCCTGCAGGACGCCGCCCGCTCGGGCGCGAACGTGTTCGCCGTCCTGATGGACGCCGCGCGGGTCTGCACCCTCCAGCAGATCACCGACGCGTTCTTCGAGGTCGGCGGCCAGTACCGCCGCAACGTATGACGGCCGGGACCGGGCGCGTGACGACCGGGCGGGGCGTCCCGCGCGACGACACCGGCGACCCCGGTCCCCGTCCCGGACCGGGTGCGCCGCGTCGTGTCGATCGTCCCGTCCCTCACCGAGACCGTCGCGGCGACGGCGCCGCGCTCCTCGCGGGCGCCACCGACTGGTGCACGCACCCCGCCGACCTGGACGTCCCGCGCGTCCGCGGCACCAAGAACCCCGACCTCGACGCGATCATCGCCCTGCGCCCGGACGTCGTCGTCGGCAACACCGAAGAGAACCGGCCCGCCGACGTCGACGCCCTGCGCGCCGCCGGGATCCCCGTGTGGATGACGCGGATCCGCACCGTCGAGGAGTCCCTCGCCTCGCTGCGCCGGATGCTCGCGGAGGCGTGCCGCGTCCCCGTCCCGTCCTGGCTGGACGACGCCGCGCGCGCCTGGTCGCGGCCGCCGCCGCCCGGCCCGCCCCGCACGGCCGTGATCCCCGTCTGGCGGCGCCCGTGGATGGTCGTCGGCCGCGACACCTTCACCGGCGACGTCCTGTCGCGGCTCGGCGTCGCCAACGTCTACGCGGGCCATCCGGAGCGGTACCCGAAGATCCCGATCGGCGAGCTGAACGCGTCCGGGGCGGACCTGGTCGTCCTGCCGGACGAGCCGTACCGGTTCACCGCCGACGACGGCCCCGAGGCGTTCCCCGGCCTCGACTGCGCCCTCGTCGACGGCCGGTACCTCACCTGGTACGGCCCGTCGCTGGTGGACGCCCCGCACGTCCTCGCCGGGCGACTGGCCCCCTGAACGGCGCCGCGCCCCGGCCCGCGCGGGCCGGGGCGCGGAACGCGCGGGCCGCCTCAGGCGCGGGGGCCGCCCGCCACGTAGATCACCTGGCCGGACACGAACGACGCGTCGTCGCTCACCAGGAACGCGACCGTCCCGGCGATGTCCTCGGGACGGCCGACGCGGCGCACCGGGATCTCCTTGGCGGCCGCGGCCTTGAACTCCTCGAACCCGACGCCGACCCGCGCGGCGGTCGCGGCGGTCATCTCGGTCTCGATGAAGCCGGGCGCGATCGCGTTCGCCGTGATCCCGAACTTGCCGAGCTCGATCGCGAGGGTCTTGGTGAACCCCTGCAGCCCCGCCTTGGCGGCCGAGTAGTTCACCTGCCCGCGGTTGCCGAGCGCCGACACCGACGACAGGTTCACGATCCGGCCCCACCCGGCCTTCGTCATGTGCTCCTGCGCGGCGCGGCTCATCAGGAACGAGCCCCGCAGGTGCACCGACAGGACCGAGTCCCAGTCGTCCTCGGTCATCTTGAACAGCAGGTTGTCGCGGGTGATGCCGGCGTTGTTCACCAGCACCACCGGCGGGCCCAGCTCGGCGGCGATCCGCGCCACCGCGGCCGTGACGGCGGCGGAGTCGGCGACGTCGACGCCCACCGCGAGCGCCGTCCCGCCCGCCGCGGCGATCGTCTCGACGGTGCCCGCGCAGGCGGCCGCGTCGAGGTCGCAGACCGCGACCGCGAACCCTTCCCGCGCCAGCCGGACGGCGGTGGCGGCGCCGATGCCCCGCGCGGCGCCGGTGACGATCGCGCCCTGTTCATGGGGGTGTCGGACATGCTGCGCCCTCCGTCAGACCTGGATGTCCTTGGCGATGATGGTCTTCAGCACCTCGCTGGTGCCGCCGTAGATCCGGGTGACCCGGGCGTCGGCGTACAGCCGCGCGATCGGGTACTCCAGGATGTAGCCGTAGCCGCCGTGCAGCTGCAGGCACTTGTCGACGACGCGCTGCTGCACCTCGGTGCAGAACAGCTTGGCGACGGCGGCGTCGGCGGGGGTGAGCTCCCCGGCGTCCAGCGCCTCGATCGCGCGGTCGATCAGCGAGCGGGCCGCCTCGACCTCGGTGGCGCACTCGGCCAGGACGAACTTGGTGTTCTGGAACGAGGAGACGGACTTGCCGAACACGGTCCGCTCCTGCACGTACCTGCGGGCGAACTCGACGGCCGCGGCGGCGGACGCGTAGGAGCTGGTGGCGATGCCGAGCCGCTCCTCGGCGAGGTTGTGGGTGAGGTACTCGAATCCGCGCCCCTCCTCGCCGAGCAGGTCCCCGACCGGGACGCGCACGTCGCTGAACGACAGCTCGGCGGTGTCGGAGCTGCGCAGCCCGATCTTCTCCAGCTTGCGGCCGACCGCGTAGCCCTCGCTCTTGGTGTCGACCACGAGGATGGACAGCCCGGCGCGGCGGTTCTCGGGCGTGGCGGGGGAGGTGCGGGCCACGACCAGCACCCGGTCGGCGAGGACGCCGCCGGTGATGAACGTCTTGGCGCCGTTCAGGACGTAGTGGTCGCCGTCGAGCTTCGCGGTGGTCTGGATGCCGGCGAGGTCGGAACCGGTGCCCGGCTCGGTCATCGCGATGGCCGTCATCATCTCGCCGGAGATGAACGGCGGCAGCCACCGCTTCTTCTGCTCCTCGCTCGCGTACTTGAGCAGGTAGGGCAGGACGAGGTTGACGTGCACGCCGTAGCCGCCGAAGGACACCCCGGCGCGGGCGCACTCCTCGGAGACGACGGCCTGGTACTTGAAGCTGGTCTCGCCGGCGCCGCCGTACTCCTCGGGCACCTGGATGCCGAACACGCCCAGCTCGCCGAGCTTGTTGTAGAAGCCGCGGGGCGGGTGACCGGCGGCCTCCCACTCCTCGTACGAGGGCGCGACCTCGGCCTCGATGAAGTCCCGGATCGTGTCCCGGAACGCCTCGTGATCCTCGTTGAACAGGGTGCGGCGCACGGTGTGCCCCTTTCACGGTAACTGCGGTACGGCGGAGAACGCGTCACCGGCGGAACGCCGGCTATTCTCGAACTTCGTTCTAGAACGTCATTGTAGCGTTCGTGCCCGGCGGTCGGCGTCCGCGCAGGCGACGCCCGCCCTCGTGGACGGAGAGCTGGACGGACGAACAGTCGGACGGGCGAACGGCCGTGCAGGCGAACAACCGGACGGGACGCCCGGCACCGGCACGGCACCGGCAGGCGCCGGCGCGGCACCGGCACGGCCCCCGCCCGGCGGCGGCCCGGCGGCGGCCCGGCGTTCCTTCCGGTACCGGTGCGCGACCGACTCGCGACGAATCGCGACCGACTCGCCGCCGCTTCTCGTGTGCGGATGCTTCTGGCACGCGCGAGTCGTTCGGGAATGGACCGTTCCCTGTCCGAACGAGCACATGGGAATTCCATCCTGCCGTCGTATGGACGTCGATCAGGAAAGGTTCAGGCGGCGGGGGTTTCGGTTCCTGGCCGGACCAGGACACGGGCGACGCTTGCGCGGACGCGCGAGATGTGCCGGGACGCGCGCGGTGCCCGGCCGCGCGTCAAGATCGGGTCCCCGGCGGGTCACGGAAGCACCCTGGAACATGAAAAGCGGCGCCGGGTGGATACGGGGGCAATCCACCCGGCGCCGCATCATGGTGTTCCGACGGGGGCCCGGAACACCGGTACGGGCGCTCCGACGGGGGACCAGAGCGCCGGTACAAATCGTACACCGAAACCCCCTGCGGTTAGTCAAGAGAATGTCACGACCCGATTTCCGGTCGCTGTCCGGAAATCGGCTTCTGTTCCGGCCCCTGCGCGTCGTCGAACCGCGCGGACGGCGTCGGCTCCCGCCCGCCGTTCGCGAAGATCACGCTGATGTAGGGCAGCAGCAGCGCTCCGACCACCATGAGCCCCGCGACCCAGAACGGGGCCCCGGCGACCGCGGCGACCACCGCGCCGATGAAGCATCCGGTCCGGACGCCCATGGACACCAGGTAGCGGCGCTGCCGGTACTCGATGTCCTGCGACATCGGCCGGGGCGCGTTGGTGACCGTGTAGACCTGCTCGGTCTCCCGGCGGTGATTGAGCTTCACGTTTCCAAGGTAAGCCCCTGACGTCCGACATACGACAGCAGGACGGTCAAGACATCGGGAGGATCGAGATGACCGATCGCACCTACCGGGTGACCGAGATCGTGGGGACTTCGCCGGAGTCGGTCGAGGCCGCCATCCGCAACGGCGTCAGGCGCGCGAACGAGACCCTGCGCCACCTGGACTGGTTCGAGGTGAAGGAGGTCCGCGGGCAGATCGAGGACGCGACGTCGCCCACTACCAGGTCACGATGAAGATCGGCTTCCGCCTCGAGGACGGCTGACGGAACGGCCGCGGGACGCACGATCGCGGCCGGGGCCCCGGAACGGTCCGGGCCCCGGCCGCGAGGCGCTCCACGGGCCTCAGGAAGCCTGCGAGACGGTCGACATGTTGAAGTCCGGCACCCGCAGGGCCGGCATCGCGGCGCGGGTGAAGTAGTCCGACCATTCGCGCGGCAGCGTCGGCTCGGTCCGCCCGGCCTCGGCGATCCGCCCCAGCAGGTCGACGGGGCTCTCGTTGAACCGGAAGTTGTTGACGGCCCCGACGACCTCGCCGTCCTCGACGAGGTACACCCCGTCGCGGGTGAGGCCGGTCAGCAGCAGGCTCTGCGGGTCGACCTCGCGGATGTACCACAGGCAGGTCAGCAGCAGCCCCCGCTCGGTGCGGGCGACCATCTCCTCCAGCGACGCGCCGCCGTCCGGGCCGGTCATCGCCAGGTTGTCGATCGCGGGCGTGGCGGGCATACCGGTGCGGTTCGCCGAGTGGCGCGTCTGGGTGAGCGCGCGCAGCGTCCCGTCGCCGATCCAGTCGGTGGCGCCGAGGGCGACGCCGTTGTCGAACACCGACGACTCGCGCCCGGACGCGTGCGCGACGACGAACGGCGCGCACTCCATCCCCGGCGCGGCCGGGTCGCTCGACAGGGTGATCGGCAGGTTCGACAGCCGCTCGCCGACGCGGGTGCCGCCGTCCGGCGCGCTGAACACCGTCCGGCCGTCCGCGGCGTCCCGGGCGCCCGCCGACCAGTACAGGTACACCATGAGGTCGGCGACGGCGCTCGGCGGCAGGATCGTCTCGTAGCGCCCGGCGGGCAGGTCGACGCGCCGCTTGCCCCAGTCGAGCCGCCGCGCGAGCGCCGGCGGCGAGGTCGTCGACGTCCACGTCGGTGAAGTCGCGGGTGCCGACGCCCGCCCACGCCGAGCCGCCCGCGCCCTTGGCGTTGAGCTCCAGCAGCCCGGTCGGCTGGTCGTGGCGGGCGCGCAGCCCGGCGGAACTGCCGACGAACGTGGACGTCAGCACGTGGTTCGCGAACCCGTACAGGCGCCGGACGGCGGCCTGCGCGGCGGCGAACGCCTCGCCGAGCGCGGGCGCGACCCGCTCGAACACCCCGATGCCGGTCTCGGCGGGGTCGTCGTCCCAGGCCCCGGCCCCGGCGGGCGTCCCCGCCGACGAGCGGACCGGCGTCCTCGGCGGGCGCGTTCCCGGCGGCGTCGGCCTCGGCGGCCCGCACCAGGTCCTCGATGCCGTCCGCGTCGACGGCCGACCGCGACACGACGCCCGCGGCCACGCCGCCGTCGGTCTCGCGGAGCGCGATCACGGTGAGGCGGCTGGAGCGGGTGACGCCGTTGGTGGTGAGGGTGTTGCCGGCCCACCGCAGGTTCGCGGTGCCGGTCTCGTCGGCGATGACGACGCAGTCGTCGGCGCGCGACAGTTCGAGCGCCTTCTCGACGGCGTCCTGCGGCCCGATCGTGCTCACTGCCCGCCCTCCTTCACCGTGTTGAGGATGTTGACGCCGCGGAACAGGGCCGACGGGCAGCCGTGGCTGACCGGCGCGACCTGCCCGGGCTGGCCCTTGCCGCAGTTGAACGCGCCGCCCAGCACGTACGTCTGGGGGCCGCCGACGGCCTCCATGGAGTTCCAGAACTCGGTGGTGGTCGCCTGGTAGGCGACGTCGCGGAGCTGCCCGGCGAGACGGCCGTTCTCGATCCGGTAGAAACGCTGCCCGGTGAACTGGAAGTTGTACCGCTGCATGTCGATCGACCAGCTCTTGTCGCCGACGATGTAGACGCCGTTCTCGACGCCGCCGATCAGCTCGTCGGTGGACGGCCCGCCGGGCGCGGCGGCCAGCGACACGTTCGCCATCCGCTGGATCGGCATGCTGGACGCGGCGTCGGCGAACGCGCACCCGTTGGACCGGTCGGCGCCGGTGAGGCGGGCGATGCGCCGGTCGGTCTGGTAGCCGGACAGGACGCCGCCGGAGATGATGTCGAACGACCGCGTCGCGACGCCCTCGTCGTCGTAGCCGATGGTGGCGAGGCCGTGCTCGGCGGTGCGGTCGCCCGTCACGTTCATGACGTCCGACCCGTACTTCAGCTCCCCGAGCAGGTCGGGCGTCGCGAACGACGTGCCCGCGTACGCGCCTCGTAGCCGAGGGCGCGGTCGAGTTCGGTGGCGTGCCCGATCGACTCGTGGATGGTCAGCCACAGGTTGGACGGGTCGACGACGACGTCGTAGCGGCCCGGTTCGACCGACGGCGCGGCGAGCTTCTCGGCGAGCAGTTCGGGGATGCGGGCGAGTTCGCCGTCCCAGTCCCAGTGCGCGCCGGTCAGCCACTCCCACCCGTATCCGGCGGGCGGCGCGATCGTGCGCATGGTGTCGAAGGCGCGTCGGCGAGCCCGACGGCGTTGACGACCGGGTGCAGCCGCACCCGCTGCTGGGTGGTGACGGTCCCGGCGAGGTCGGCGAAGAACTTGTTCTCCTTGACCTGCAGCAGCGTGGCGTCCACGTGGTCGACGCGGTCGTCGGCCAGGAGCCGCCGCGACCAGTCGGTCAGCAGCGCGACCTTGTCGCCGGTGGGGACGTCGAACGGGTCGGTCTCGTACGCCGACACCCACGTCCGTTCCCCGTGGACGGGTTCGGGCGCCAGCTCGATGGGCTCGCGGTTGACCGGACGCGCGACGGCGGCGACCTCGATCGCCTGCTCGGCGACGCGGGCGGCGCCCCGCGGGGTCAGGTCGATGCCGGCGGCGAAGCCCCAGGTGCCGTCCTTGACGACCCGGACCGACAGCCCGACGTCGTCGGCGTCCAGGGCGGTTTCCAGGGCGGCGTCGCTGAGCCGGAGGGTCTGGCCGCGGACGCGTTCGAGGCGGAAGTCGGCGTGCTCGGCGCCCAGTTCGCGGGCCCGGGACAGGGCCGCGTCGGCCAGCGCGCGCAGCGGCAGCGCGGTGAAGGCGGGATCGATGTCATGCACCCTTGGCAACCTACCGTCCGGGCCGCCGCCCCGGCCCGCGACCGCGCCCGAACAAACCCGGCTCGGCGGATCTTGTCGGATCGGCACATCTCCTTCCCCCGGCGGGGGCCGCTAGGTTGGTGCGCTGTCATCACCGCACGACGGGTTCTACGGCCCGTTCGCAACAGTCGACGAGAGGGTCGTGATGAGTCGCTCTGTCCTCGTGACCGGAGGGAACCGGGGCATCGGCCTGGCGATCGCCCGCGAGCTCGCCGCCGCCGGAGACGCCGTCGCCGTGACCTACCGGTCCGGCGAGCCCCCGGAGGGCCTGTTCGGCGTCAAATGCGACGTCACCAGCGCCGAGGACGTGGACGCCGCGTTCGGGAAGGTCGAGGCGGAGCAGGGGCCCGTCGAGGTGGTCGTGGCCAACGCCGGGATCACCAAGGACACCCTCCTGGCGATCATGAGCGAGGAGTCGTTCACCTCGGTCCTGGACACGAACCTGACGGGCGCGTTCCGGGTCGCCAAGCGCGGCGTGAAGGCGATGATGCGCAAGCGGTCCGGGCGGATCGTGCTGGTGTCGTCGGTCGTGGGCCTGATGGGCTCCCCGGGGCAGGCGAACTACGCGGCGTCCAAGGCCGGCATGGTCGGGTTCGCGCGGTCGCTGGCCCGCGAGCTGGGGTCGCGCGGCATCACCGTGAACGTGGTCTCGCCCGGGTTCGTCGACACCGACATGACGCAGGCGTTGACCGAGGACCAGCAGAAGGGCATCCTGTCGGCGATCCCGATGGGGCGGATGGCGCGGCCGGACGAGGTCGCCAAGGCCGTCCGGTTCGTGGCGAGCGAGGACGCCGCCTACATCACCGGGGCCGTGATCCCG
Organism: Actinomadura sp. CNU-125; assembly: GCF_001942465.1. Lineage (GTDB taxonomy): Bacteria > Actinomycetota > Actinomycetes > Streptosporangiales > Streptosporangiaceae > Spirillospora. Next base: position 970 of record NZ_MKJY01000060.1, on the reverse strand, counting down.
GTGGACGGCGGCCTGGGAATGGGGCACTGAGGTCATGGGGATCCTCGAAGGCAAGCGCATCCTGATCACCGGCGTCCTCACCGACGCCTCGATCGGCTTCCACATCGCGCGGGTCGCGCAGGAGCAGGGCGCCGAGGTCGTGCTGACCGCCTACCCGCGCCCGACGCTCACCGAGCGCACCGCCCGGCGGCTCCCGTCGGGCCCCGACAACGTCCCGCCGGTGCTGGAACTGGACGTCACCAACGCCGAGCAGCTCGAAGGGCTCGCCGGCAACCTGCGCGACGCCGGGTTCGACCACCTCGACGGCGTCGTCCACGCGATCGGGTTCGCGCCGCAGACGGCGCTCGGCGGCAACTTCCTCGAAACCCCGTGGGAGGACGTCGCGACGGCCGTGCACGCGTCGACGTACTCGCTGAAGTCGCTGACGATGGCGTGCATGCCGCTGATGAAGGAGGGCGGCTCGGTCGTCGGCCTCGACTTCGACGCCACCAAGGCGTGGCCCGTCTACGACTGGATGGGCGTCGCGAAGGCGGGCCTGGAGTCGTGCGCCCGCTACCTGGCCAAGTACCTCGGCCCGCAGGGCGTCCGCGTCAACCTGGTGGCCGCCGGGCCGCTCGGCACGATGGCCGCCAAGAGCATCCCCGGGTTCGAGGGCATGACGGAGCTGTGGCCGAAGGCGGCCCCGCTCGGCTGGGACACCAAGGACTGCGAGCCGACCGCGCGCGCCTGCGCGATGCTGCTGTCGGACTGGTTCCCGGCGACGACCGGCGAGATCCTGCACGTGGACGGCGGCCTGCACGCCATCGGCGGCTACGCCGACTGACCGGCGGCGCCCCACCGGGCCCGGCTCCCCGCGCGGGGGGCCGGCCCGCCGCGTTCCGGGGCCGGGAGGTCGGCCGGGACGTTCAGCGGCGAGACCGGGTCCGGGACCGGGCGGGGACCGGCGCCGCGGCGCGGCGGCCGTGCAGCA
>NZ_MKJY01000059.1 GCF_001942465.1 Actinomadura sp. CNU-125 | reverse complement strand
TGATTACCTCACCTGCGGGAGGTCGGGTGTACGGACGGCGCACATGGTCCATACGGGTGCGGATGACCGTGATTGCCGGGACGGTCACCACCCTGATCTGCGCGATCGTCACCACGCTGATCATCATCGGCGTGCACAACCAGGCCGAGGACTACCGGCGCGACAAGGCCGTCTCGTCGGCGCTGCAGATGGTGTTCCTCGTGAAGCAGGGCCAAGTGTCGGCGGACCTGAAGGCCACGGATTCGGTGAGCGTGCAGGTCCTGAACGCACACGGGGAGATCGTCGCGGGCACGCCGGACGTGCGCGACGGGCCGCGCGTCGCCACGTTCGTCCCGGGACGGTCGAGCGTCTACGCCGTCCGGGAACTGTGCTCGCCGCCGGGCTTCGAGCGCTGCATGGAGACCGTGGCGTTCCGCGTCTACGAGCCCGCCGGCGACTGGATCGTCTACTCGGCGGTCCCGGCGACGCCCTGGTACGTCGATGTCGACCTCGTCACCGCGATGCTGAGCCTGTCCGTCCTGACGATCCTGCTGGCGTGCCTGCGGACGTGGGGGACGGTCGAGCGCACGCTCATCCCGGTGGGCGCCATCCGCGCCGAGCTGACCGAGATCACCGCGCGCAAGTCCGGCCGGCGCGTCACCGTGCCGGAGAACCGGGACGAGCTGCGGTGGCTCGCCGAGTCCGTTAACGCGACCCTAGATCGGCTGGACGCCGCGCTGGAGCGGCAGCGGAGCTTCACCTCCGACGCGTCCCATGACTTGCGCAGCCCCATCACGGCGGCGCGCGCGCACTTGGAAGAGGCGCTCATGTATCCGGAGGAGGTCGACTGGCCGCGGACCGGACGGACGGTCCTGCAGAGCCTCGACCGGCTGCAGGCGATCGTCACCGATCTGCTGGAACTCGCGCGCCTGGACGCCGCCGCCTGGCGGGGCGACGAGTTCGTCGACCTGGGGGCGATGGTCACGATCGAGCTGGCCCGATCCGAACGGTCCAAGCAGGTCGTCCCGCACGTATTGGACGAAGTCACGGTGCGCGGCGACCGGCTCCGGCTCGTCCGGCTCTTCACGAACCTCCTCGACAATGCCGAACGGCACGCCGACTCGCGCGTCGACGTGACCGTCCGGCACGACGACGGGAACGCGCGCCTGGAGGTGCTCGACGACGGGGCGGGCATCGCCGAGCAGGACCGGGAGACGGTTTTCGAACGGTTCGCCCGGCTTCCGGCCGGGAAGCAGCGGGACGCGGGCGGCACCGGGCTCGGGCTCCCGATCGCCCGCGAGATCGCGCGGGCGCACGACGGCGACCTGACGATCGAGGACAGCGACCGCGGCGCCCTGTTCGTCCTGTGCATCCCGAGCGCGCGGCGCGACGGCTCGCGCTGAACGCGGGCGGACGGGCGGGGAGGGCGGCGGACGGGTCTCCGGAACGCGAAGAACCCCGCGGTTTTCGCGGGGTCGTGGGGCGCGGGCCGTCCGGGCTCGGGAGGCGGCGGCCGGGGCGGGCCCGCGCGGGGAGCGGGCGCCTGCCGGCCGCACCGGATCAGGTGACGGTACGGAGCGGCGGAGCACCGTGCAGGTGCATCCAGCCGCTGACCTCCGTTTCCTTCACCTTGCAGGTCATGGGCTCGTAGACGTCGCGGTTCACGTAGCCGGGACTGTGCGCGATGTAGGAGTCGTAGACGAAGTCGGACACGATGACCCCGAGGTCGGCGCCGGTGGCCGCGAGGCGGTCCTTGAACGGCGCGGCGTCCAGCAGCCGGGCCGTCTGGATGACCTGCGAGCCGGACACGCCGTGGCCGTCGGGCATCACCGGCCCGACGTGCAGGGCGAGCCGAAGCTGGTAGCGGACGATCTCGCCGGAGCGGCCGTTGTGCCACCGCAGCCGCGCCGCCAGCCAGGCGAGCAGCGGATCGACGACCGACGCCGTCGGCAGGCTGGGCGGGACGACGATCAGTGCGCCGTCGCCGCGGTCCTCGTGGTAGCAGGCGTCCCACGGCACGTTCGACATCCTGAACGCCTCGTGCAGCAGTGCGTACATGCTGTGCTTCATCGCGAGCCGGTCGCGGTCGTCGCGGTGCGCGGCGCTGTAGCCCGCGATGTCGGTGAACACGATGGTGCAGTTCCGCCCGGCCCAGTGCGGCGCCGTGGCCGTCCCTGGGACGGACTGTGGACGGGGCCCGTACTGGTGCAAGGCGGCGTGGGGCGCGCCGTGGATGCACACGTGGTTCGCGCAAGGCGCGATGAGGTCCGGCGTCGTGTCCGTGGTGTCGGGCCCTGAACGTTCGGCGAGCCGTCCGTACAAGTCGTCCTCCAGGACGTTCAGGACCTGCGGGTGCCGGGTCACGAACCAGGCGAACTCGCGCGTCGGCATGACGATCGCGTGGACGTCGTCCAGAGCGACGATCGTCGCGGAGCGGCGCCCCAGGCCGAGGGAGGCGCGCTCGCCGATGATGTCGCCTGGACCGCGGATCGCGAGGGGCCGCTCCCGCCCGTCCAGCCGGACACTGACGCGGACCTCGCCGGACCGGATCACGATGACGTGGTCGGCGGACTCTCCCTCGTGCCAGAGCACATCGCCGAACATGAATCGAACGGGCCGGGCGGCCGCGAGGAACCCGGCTTGCTGCGCGGGGGACAGTGCGCCCCAGAAGCCGCGCCGGGCCGCGGGCCCGCCGGGAGCCCGGGTTCCGCCGGGGCCCGCGGGGCCGCCGGGGGCGACCGGTCGGGCGGGGGCGGGCCGGACGGTGCCGTGTGGCCGATGCCGGACGCCCCGGCCTCGTCCGCTGCAGGACGCGGGCGTCGCGTCGAAGGCGTGGTGGTCGCGTACGTACTCGTCCATCTGATCACCTGCCGTGGCGCCGGGAAGGCGCGGGACGCAGGGCCGGGACGGCGTAGGCCGGAGGAAGATTCTTGCACTCTGTCGACATGTCTTACCCCTCGAAGGGCGACTTTGCGGCATTCGCCGGAATCACAGGGGATCACCTGATGGCTCCGGTCCCGCCGACGGAAGTCGCATCACCTATAGCCCGTACCGCGAGGGCGCGGTTAGACTGGGTGAGTCCGCAGGAATCGTTTTACCAGGTCAGTACGGGTGTGCTCGCGTTATCGCAGGGCACCCTCGAAAACCGGTCGGACGCTTCCGCGGTCCCGTGAGTCGCTCTCCACTTCCCGTCGATCCTCGTGGCTGCCAACCTGGTGATCGGCGGGAAGTGGGGGGCGACTTTTCTGTCGTTTCGGCCGCTGTCGTTTCGGTCTACCGAAATATCCGTATCCAGGGTGGCCTCCCGTTCGCTGCCCGGCTGCGAGATGTCGCGAGGCGATCGCCGCGTCTTCCGGTGAGCCTCACGGTCTGTTCAAGTTGTTGGTCGCGTTCTGGCGTGTCTCATCGAGGATGCTGCTAATCTGCTACCTAGCACGCTACAACATAGTCTGCCGACACGCAGCACACTGCCAGCAAGAGATGTGGTCGTCCACGACGTTGTGAGGGCGCTTGCGGTGAACGTTCATCCGGGACCGGGACGCATATGACTCCTTGGCGTCACGTATTCCGCCAGGTCACGCAGTGCTATGTGGCAGTCCTGCAGGTGGCAGCGATTACGTAAAGTGAGCGACCTCGATGACCAGTGATCAGGGACCGATCGTCCAGAGCGCGCTGTTGCGCACCGAACTCGTTCGCCTCCGCAAAGAGAAAGGGGTGACCCAAGAGCAGGTGGCGGCTCGGCTCGAATGGTCCCCGTCGAAGCTCATCCGGATAGAGGGCGGCAAGAACGCCATCACCCGGACCGACCTGCAAGCCCTGCTGCGGGTGTACGACGTGACGGCGGAGAGCCGCCAGGAGCGACTGCAGGAACTGGCGCGCGGTGCGCGCGAGCCGGCTTGGTGGAACGCCTACAAGGGCGAGCTCGACGCCTCGTACCTCTCGTTCGTGGGCTACAGCGCGGGTGCCTCGCATATCCGGCACTGCCACGGAACGCTCGTCCCGGGGCTGCTTCAGACCGCGGAGTACGCCGAAGTGCTCGATGCGGGCCGGGTGTCCGCGCAGGCGAAGGCATTCGGGGTCAAGCTCCGCCTGCAACGCCAGGAGGCGCTCGCCGCGCGCGAGAACCCCCCGCGCCAGCAGTACATCCTCGACGAGGCGGTGATCCGCCGCCACGTGGGCATCAAGACGGACCCGGGCATCATGCCCGCCCAGCTTCGGCACCTCGCCGAATCGGTGGAGCGGGACGAGTTGCTGACCATCCGCATCATTCCGTTCAAGGCCGGAGCGCACTTCGGTCTCGGGGGTCCGTTCGTGCTCCTGGAATTCGACGGCGGGCTCGGCGATGTCCTGTATCTGGAGGGCCAGCCGGGTGCCAGCGCGCTGGTCACCGGTGCCGCCGACGAAATCACCGACTACCGGGACAACTTCGAGATTCTGCTGGAAGACGCACTTCCCGCCGACGAATCGATCGCGTTGATCCGGCAGGCCGCCGAAGATCTGATGGCCTGATCCCCGTCCCGGCTTCCGAAGAGACCCGGAGGTGACCGCCCCGGCGACCCATCCCCAAGGCGAGTGGCCGTCATAGCACACAGAGTGATCTTGTGTTCCCTTGTAGGCGGGATAACTCGAACCGCTTACACTCGTGATCGGGAAAATTTCCACAAGGTCGTGGTTTGTTGTGCCCAGCTTTACTCTCGCGCGGTGGGCTCCGCTGCCCGGTCGGTCGGCGAAGCGGTGCCCACCGGCACCGGATGGAGGGTTGCCGGATGGTCGATCGGTCGTATCGGGGTGAGTCGCTGAAGTGGCGCAAGGGCAGTGCGAGTGCGTCTGCTGATGAATGCGTCGAGGTGGCGGCCGCGGGGCCGTCGGTACTGGTCCGCGACTCGCGTGATCACGGCGCCGGATTGCTCGAACTCGACCCCGTCCAGTGGCGGACACTGATGAACGCCGTCCGGAACGGGGATCTGGACGGCCGCTGAGTCAGCGGACTCGGCACACCGGACTTTCGCCGCGATCGGCAACTATCACAATGAAGTGACTTATCCGCTAGCAAATCTTGGCGAAGGCGATAACGGACGACATCGGCCTCCGCTCCGGGAATGCCCGGGGCGGAGGCCGCACCGCGGGGTGATGACGCACTCGGCGCCGTCCCCGGTTTCACCGCTTCCACAACGCCCCTGAGATGCCCCTGACGGCACCCTGAATCGACCCTGAACGCCCTGTCTCGGGGCGGAACCCGCGCCTAACGTGATCAAGGTCCTCGACCGCCGGGCCGTTCCCCGGCCGTCCTGCCCGGTCGGGGACCGGCGCCGTTCCCGTCGGACGGCTCCCCACGTGAAGGGCTGTAGTTCATGCTGCGCAAGAACGGGCGGACGGCCTGGACCGCCGCTGCCGCCGCGGGTCTCGCACTCGCCGGCGTCGGCGTCGGCCTTGGCGGTCCGACGGCGTCCGCGGCGGCGGCGGAGACCGCGCCCGCGCCGTCCCGGATCACCTGGACGACCTGCGGCGACGACGGCAAGGCCCAGTGCGGCGCGCTCACGCTGCCCGTCGACTGGGACGATCCGGATGGTCCCACGTTCGAGCTCGCCGTCGCCCGCCGGACGGCACTCGACCCGGACGCCCGCATCGGCACGCTCGTCTTCGGGCCCGGCGGACCGGGCGATTCGGGCGTCGACAGCGTCGTGGACGGCATCGGACGGTTCAGCGCCGACGTTCAGCGACGGTTCGACATCGTCAGCTTCGACCCCCGCGGTGTGGGTGCGAGCGCGCCGATCAGGTGCTCGACCGAAGTCCTGCGAGCGCGCCCGTCCCCGATCATGACGAGCGGCGCGGACTTCGCGGAGACGCTCGCCTACAACGCGCGGGCCCGCGAGGACTGCACCGAGCATTCCGGTGCGATCTACGACAACGCCGACACGGCGAGCACCGTCAAGGACGTGGACGCCATCCGGGAGGCGCTCGGCGAATCGCAACTGACCTTCCACGGCAGTTCCTACGGGACGCTCCTGGGCGAGCAGTACGCCGAGACCTACCCGCGCAGGGTGCGTGCGATGGTGCTGGAGAGCGTCGTCGACCACAGCCAGCGCGACGCCCGTTCTTTCCTGATGTCTCAGGCCGGCACGGCCCAAGACTCGTTCGACGAGTTCGTCAAGTGGTGCGACCGGACGTCCGACTGCGCCCTGCACGGACGAGACGTCCGTGCCGTCTGGCAAGACCTGCGAGAGCGCGCGCGCCGGGGCGACCTGCCCGGCCTATCGGAAACCGCCCTCGTGCACGTCGCCTTCCGGGCGCTCTACGGCCCGGACTACCGCGAACTGGCTCAGACCATCGCGGACCTCGACGCGGGGAAGGAGCGCCCGCGAACCGGGCCTCGGACGGCACGACCGCGAAGGACCCCTTCACGGGCGTCTTCTGCTCGGACTGGAGCCTCCCCGTACGCGACTACCGGCAATGGAAGCGGTTGATGCGTCAGGTGGAGAGGGTCGCGCCCGACATGTCGTACACGCGCCCCGTCCAGGCCGTCGCCGCCTGCCTCGGCTCCCCGCGGCCGGTCGCCAATCCGCAGCACCGCCTCGACGTGCGCGGCCTGCGGACGCCGATCCTGCTGTCGAACGCCCTGCACGACCCCGCGTCCGGATACGACTGGGCGACGAACGTGTCCCGGCAACTCGGCCGCGAGGGCGTGCTCCTCACCTACGAGGGCGCGGGCCACGGCAGCTACGGCCGGAGCGACTGCACGCAGGGGACCATCGACCGCTACCTCATCGACCTGGAGGTCCCGGCGCGCGGCACCTCCTGCCCCGCCGTAGCCCCGACGACCTGAACCCGCACGCCGTCCGACCGGACGGGGCGGAAGGTCAGGCCGGGGCGAGCCAGGCGTCGATCTCGGCGTGCAGGCGCGACTTGGTCGCGGGCGGGGCGAAGGACGCGTCGACGCCGCTGCGGGCGAGGTCGGCGAGGGTGCGGTCGTCGTAGCCGAAGGCGTCGCGGACGAGGGCGTACTCGGCGGCCAGCGGTGTCCCGATGAGTGCGGGGACGTCGGTGTTGAGGGTGACCTGGAGCCTGGCGTCGAGCAGCCGCGGCAGCGGGTGTTCGGCGAGGGACGGGACGAAGCCGAGCGCGACGTTCGACGACGGGCACACCTCCAGCGGGACGCGGCGTTCGCGGACCTCGGCGACGAGTTCGGGGTCGTCGAGGACGCGGATGCCGTGCCCGAGCCGTTCGGTGCGTCCGGGGCCGAGCGCCTGCCGGATGCTCGCCGGGCCCTCGCCTTCGCCCGCGTGGTGGACGACGTGGAGCCCGGCGTCGTGCGCGGCCGCGAACACGTCGGTGAACGGGTCGCCGGGGTGGGCCTCGTCGCCCGCGAGGCCGATCGCGGCGACGCCGTCGTGGCGGCGGGCCAGGTCGAGGGTGCGCCAGCGCGCGCGACGGGACGGCGCCGCGAGTGGTCGAGGAGCAGCCGGCACTCGACGCCGAACTCCGCGCGGCCCGCGTCGAGGCCATCGAGGACGGCGGCCAGCGGCATGCCGAGGTCGCCGAGGCGCTCGCCGTGCGCGGCGGCGGTGAACGACGGCTCGGCGTACCGGGTGCCCTGGGCGGCCTCGTCCGCGCAGAACTCGTAGGCGATGCGGCGGAAGTCGTCCGGACCCCGCAGGCACGCGCGGACGAGGTCGTTCTGCGCGAAGAACGCGTCGAACCCGCCGAACGTCCCGGAGCGGTCGGGTACGGGCACGCCGTTGGCCGCGCCGATCTCGCGGAGGGTGTCCCACCGCACGGTGCTCTCCAGATGGACGTGCAGGTGGGCCTTCGGCAGGGTCAGCAGATCGCGCACGCGCGGCAGGCTACGGTCCGTCCCCACCGGCCCGCGACCGATTTATCGGCCCGGGTCACGAGCGGGCGGCTCCGACGAGCGCGGTGCTCGCGGACCTCGGACATCCCCGCGGCGTTGCCTCCGGTCAGCCGGTCGGGCGGTGCCGGACGAGGGTCGTCAGGTCGATGTCCATGGCGAAGGGGACATCGAGTTTCAGCCGGGTTCGGGCGATCTGGGTCGCGACGTAGGAGCCGGTCGCCTTGTCCAATTCGAGGGTATGGACGACCGGCCGCTCGTCTTCCTTCTCGACCAACCAGTAATGCTGGATGCCCGCCTCGGCGTACCGGACGCGCTTGGTGTCGCGGTCGCGGACTTCGGATTCGCGCGACACGACCTCCACGACGAGGATCACCTCGTCGGGGAGGTAGAAGGTGCGTCGTGATCCTTCCTCGGGCACGTGGAAGACGACGATGTCGGGCTCCGGCCGTTGACGTTCCCCCAGCTTGATGCCCATTTCCGTCTCTACGCCCAGGGACGTCGGCGCCGTGTCCTCCAGGGCGTTGGCCAGGCGGCGTACGACCTGGCTGTGGAAGCTCGTCTGCGGGGACATCATGATGAGCGCTCCGTCGATCATCTCCATGCGTGGAGCGCCGGGGGGCAGTTCGTCCAGATGGTCCGCCGTCCATCCTTCGGGAGGGGGGCGCAGCCAATCGGGCACCTGATCCGCGATCATGACGCTCTCCTGGGTCATCGACTCGACTTTATAGTGACACACGCAGGCCAGGAGGCATTTCCGGTCAGCCGGGGAGGGCGTAGCGGCCGTCGTCGAGGGGGTCGACGAGGCCGTCGGCGACGAGCGCGTCGAGGGCCCGTTCGCGCTGGACGGCGTCGGACCAGACGACGTCCAGGGCCGGCTTGCCGACGGGGCCTTCGGCGTCGCGCAGGACGGCGAGGAGGCGGCCGCGGCACTGCCGGTCGGTGCCCGCGTAGGTCTGGCCGCGGCGCGGCGGGCCCGCGTGGGCGGGCCGTCCGTCGCGGTGCCAGCGGCAGCCGTCCAGGACGGGGCAGTCGGCGCAGCGGGGCGAGCGGGCGGTGCAGACGAGCGCGCCGAGTTCCATGACGGCGACGGCCCAGCGTGCGGCGGTCGGCGCGGCGGCCGGCAGCAGCGACTCGGCGAGCCGCACCTCGGCCTTCGTCTGCGACTTCGGCGGGTACTCCTCGCCCGACACGAGCCGGGACAGGACGCGGCGGACGTTGGTGTCGAGGACGGCGTGCCGCTGCCCGAACGCGAAGCTGGCGACGGCGGCGGCCGTGTAGGCGCCGATGCCGGGGAGGGCGAGGAGGTCGGCGTGCGCGGCGGGGACCGCGCCGCCGTGCCGGTCGACGATCGCGCGGGCGCTCTCGTGCAGCCGCAGGGCGCGGCGCGGGTAGCCGAGCCGGCCCCAGCGCGGACGGCCTCACCGGACGGTTCGGCGGCGAGCGCGGCGGGCGTCGGCCAGCGCTCCAGCCAGGCGTGCCAGACGGGCAGGACGCGCGCGACGGGCGTCTGCTGGAGCATGATCTCGCTGACCAGGACGCCCCACGGTGTCGCGTCGTCGGCGCGCCACGGCAGGTCGCGGGCGTTGGCGTCGTACCAGGCGATGATCGTGTCGGTGTATGAGGTCATGGCGGACGGCCATTGTGGCACGCGGCGGGTCTGCTCTCGATTCCGTCGCGGCGCTTGCATACTGACCGGATGGAGATCGACACGGACGGTGACGATCGCGAGCGGTTCTGGCGCCGTCGCGTCCTGGCGCTCGGCGGAGTGCTCGGCGCGGTCGCCGTGCTGGCCTGGGGGTGCGTGCGGGGGACGGCCGACGAGCCGGTCGCCCGGACGGTCGCGGAGGCCGCGACGCAGGCGCCGCCGCCGACCGCGATGCCGACGGTCACCGTGACCGTGACGACGACCCCCGAGCCGGGCGAGGACGGTGCGGCCTGCGCGGAGGACGACGTCGTCGTCACGCTCGACGGCGCGCAGCGGACCTACGCGAAGGGAGCGAAGCCGACGTTCCGGGTGATGGTCGTCAACACGGCAGAGAACACGTGCGAGTTCGACGCCGGGTCGCTGGACCTGCGGATCACGTCGGGCGACGACCGGATCTGGTCGTCGGCCGAGTGCCGCGACGGGGGCGCGGGGAAGGAATCGCTGCGCCGCGGCGTCCCGTACGTCCGGGAGGTCGTGTGGGACCGGCGGCGCGGCTGCGACGGGAAGGGCGCCCGCGCCGGGACGTACGTCGCCGACCTGCACGACCGCAAGGGCGAACGGCAGGTGTTCCGGCTCCGCTAGACGTAGCGTTCGAGGATCGACGACTCGGCGAGGCGGGACAGGCCCTCGCGGACGCTGCGGGCCCGCGACTCGCCGACCCCGCCGACGGCCTGCAGGTCGTCGATGCTGGCGGCGAGCAGTTTCTGCAGGCCGCCGAAGTGCTCGACGAGCCGTTCGACGACCATGCTCGGCAGCCGCGGCACCTTCGCCAGCAACCGGAACCCCTTCGGGCTGACCGGCAGGTCGAGGGCGTCGGGCCCGGCGAAGCCCATGACCTCGGCGACCGTCGACAGGTCGAGCAGCTCGTTGGCCGACAGGACGTCGAGGGCGGCGAGGATCGCGTCGACGCCGCGGGCCCGGGTGTCGTCGGACGGGTAGTCGCGGACGATCAGTTCCCGATCGACGTCGACGCCCGACACCAGCTCGTCCAGCTGCAGGGACAGCAGCCGCCCGTCGGTGCCGAGTTCGACGACGTAGCCCTCGATCTCGTCGGCGATGCGGCGCACCATTTCGAGGCGCTGCACGACGGCGCTGACGTCCCGGACGGTGACGAGGTCCTCGATCTCGAGCGCGGACAGCGTCCCGGACACCTCGTCGAGCCGCAGCTTGTACCGTTCGAGCGTCGCGAGGGCCTGGTTGGCCTTCGACAGGATGGCCGCGGAGTCTTCGAGGACGTACCGGATCCCGTCGAGGTACAGCGCGATGATGTGCATCGACTGGCTGACGGAGATGACCGGGTGGCGGGTCTGGCGGGCGACGCGCTCGGCGGTGCGGTGCCGGGTGCCCGACTCCTCGGTGGGGATGGTCGAGTCCGGCACGAGGTGGACCGCGGCGCGGACGATCCGGCCGTTGCTGTCGTCCAGGACGATCGCGCCGTCCATCTTCGCCAGCTCGCGCAGCCGCGTCGCGGAGAACTCGACGTCGAGCTCGAAGCCGCCCGAGCACAGCTCGGCGACCAGTTCGTCGTAGCCGAGCACGATCAGCGCGCCGGTGTGGCCCCGCAGGATGCGCTCCAGACCGTCCCGGATCTGGGTGCCCGGAGCCACCGCGGCGAGCGTGGCGCGGCGTCGTTCGTCATGGGACTTGTCGTGTGCTGGCACCTGGCCCCCGGAGGTCGCTGGACGGCGTCAGTTTACCGAGCGGCCCCGTTCGCCGGTTCCTCCCCTGGTCGCAACCGGGGGCCGCACCGGGTAATACTCTGGCGCTACCCGCATCAAGGGGCGGTAAAGGCGACTTGCAGAGCCTGCTGCAGGCTGTCGACCTCCATCACCTTCATGCCCTCGTAACTGGACAGCTGCGGATCGGCCTTCTTCAGCGGTGATCCGTCGGCCAGTTCGAGCGATCCGCGGGGCACGACCGCGTGCTTGAAGCCGAGCCGGGCGGCCTCCGCGAGCCGCCGCTGGACGCCCGGCACCACCCGCGCCTCCCCGGCCAGCCCGACCTCGCCGAGCGCGATCAGCGTGCTCGACAGCGACTGCTCGACGGTCGAACCGGCGACGGCCAGCGCGAGCGCGAGGTCGACGGACGTCTCCGACAGCCGCACGCCGCCGACCGTCGACACGTACACGTCCTGCTCGTGCATCGAGATCTTGCAGCGCTGCGCGAGGACGGCCAGGACCATCGCCACCCGGGACGTGTCGAGCCCCGAGCTCGCCCGGCGCGGGGCCGGCAGGTGCGACTTCGCGACGAGCGCCTGCACCTCGGCGACGAGCGGGCGCCGCCCTTCGAGCGTCACCGTGACGCACGTCCCCGGGACCGGCTCGTCCCGCCGGGTGAGGAACAGGCCGCTCGGGTCGGGGAGCCCGACGATGCCGACCTCGGAGAGGTCGAAGCAGCCGAGTTCGTCCGTCGGCCCGTACCGGTTCTTCACGGCCCGGATCATCCGCAGCCGCGAGTGCCGGTCGCCCTCGAAGTACAGGACGACGTCCACGAGGTGTTCGAGCAGCCGCGGGCCCGCGATCGCGCCTTCCTTGGTGACGTGCCCGACGAGCACGACCGTGATGCCGCGCTCCTTGGCGACCCGGATGAGGTTCGCCGCGACCTCCCGGACCTGTGTGACGCCCCCGGGCGCCCCGTCGACCTCGGACGTCCCGATCGTCTGGATCGAGTCGACGACCATGAGCGTCGGTTCGACCGCGTCGACGTGCCCGAGCACCGCCGACAGTTCGGTCTCGGCCGCGAGGTACAGCTCGTCGGTGATCGCGCCGACCCGGTCGGCCCGCAGCCGCACCTGCTCGGTGGACTCCTCGCCCGTCACGTACAGGACGCGCTTGGCCGCGCCGTCGCCCTTCGCGGACCCGTCGCCCTTCTCGGACGCGAGCGCCGCGACCTCCAGCAGCAGCGTCGACTTGCCGATGCCCGGCTCGCCCGCGAGCAGCAGCACGGCCCCGGGGACGATGCCGCCGCCGAGCACGCGGTCGAGTTCGTCCAGCCCGGTGGGCCGCGTCTGCGCGGACCGCACGTCGACCTGCCCGATCGGCCGCGCGGGCGTGCTGACCGGCCCGGCGCTCACCACCCGGGCGGGCGTCACCGCCGCCTCTTCGATCACCGTCGACCAGGCATGGCACTCGCCGCACCGCCCGATCCACTTGGACGTCCGCCAGCCGCACTCCGAGCACCGGTAGGCCGCCTTGGCCGCCTTCGCCTTAGCCATAAGGAAGGAGCCTAAGGCCCGCCACCGACACCCGGACCGTTCACGCGTTCTTGCGGGCCCGTTCGATGAGGTCGGCGAGGTGGTCGGCGACGACGGCGGGGCGTTCGAGCATGGCCATGTGCCCGGCGGTGGGGACGACCTCCAGGCGGGTGTTCGGGACGCAGCCGGCGATCTTGAGGCTGTGCTCGACGGGGGTGAGCATGTCGTTCTCGGCGCCGATGACGAGGGTGTCGGCGGCGGCGAGGGCGGCGCAGTCGCTGATCACCTCGGTGGTGATCATGGTGCGGAGGAAGTCGACGAGGGCGTCCATGCGGGTGTCGGCCATCATCTGCTCGCCGAAGGCGACGGCGGCGGGGGAGGCGTCGGGGCCGAAGGCGAGGAGGTCCTCGACGAGCATGGACGCGGCGCGGCCGAGGTGGCGGACGCGTTCGATGGCGGCGGAGCCGGCGCCCGCGGCGTGCAGGGCGCGGGGGAGGACGCGCCGGGTGCCGCGCGCGATGAGCGCGGGCATCCCGAGGGTGACCTCGCCGAGGCCGCCGGAGGACGTGCACAGCAGCCCGGCGGCGCGGACCTTGCCGCCGATGAGGTCGCGGTTGCGGTCGGCGAACCGCATGGTCGTCATGCCGCCCATGGAGTGGCCGACGAGGACGACGGGGGTGTCGGCGGGGACGGTCGCGTCGATGACGGCGGCGAGGTCGTCGGCGAGCTGGTCGAAGGTGTGCAGGTCGCGGGCGCCGCCGTCGGAGCGGCCGTGGCCGCGCTGGTCCCAGAAGACGAGGCGGCCGAGGCCGCGCAGGGCCTTGCGCTGGAAGTGCCAGGAGTCCTGGGTGAGGGTCCAGCCGTGGGAGAACACGACGGCGAGGTCGGTGCGGTCCTCCCCGTCGATCTCGGCGTACAGCCGGGTGCCGTCGTCGGCGCGGACCGGGACGGGACGGCCGCGCAGCGAACCGAAGGGTTCGCCCGCGTGGGGGTCGGGGCGCAACTGGAGGCGGCGGACGGCGCGGCGCTGTGCGGCCAGCCCGGCGCCGGCCCCGGCCGCGCCGAGCGCGGTGGCGGTCAGGATGGTGCGGCTCGTCGTGGCGACTCGGCCCATGGCCGGTTCCTCCCGTTCCCTCAGGTCGCGCACGCCGGGGCGGCGCGAACGGCTGCGCCGATTGTTGTACAGGTGGTCCAGTAGGGCCAGGGTCCGGCCCTCGAATGTGACCGACTAGTCAGTAACTCACGGGCAACGCCACCATAGATTGACCGCGTAGTCGACTTCGAGCCCCTGGTGCTCGCGCAGCACGTCCGCCGCGAGATCCGGCGGGAATTCGATGTGCAGGACGGCGGCGAGGTCGCGGCGGTCGTCGAACCGCCAGTGGATCGTCAGCGGCTCGCGGGCGAACCCGCGGCGCGTCCAGAAGCGCTCGACCGCGTCCGGGTCGTACTTCGGCAGGCCGCGCCGGAACCAGCGGCCGAACGTGGAGCGGGTCGCGTCGTTGTCGATGATGAAGATCGCGCCGCCGCGCCGGACGACGCGGTCCAGTTCGGCGAGCCCCGGTTCGCAGCCGGGCCCGAAGAAGTACGCCCAGCGCGCGTGGACGACGTCGACCGAGGCGTCCGGCAGCGGGAGGGCCTGCGCGGTGCCGACGCGGACGGTGACGTTCGGTTCGTCCCGCGTGCGGCGCGCCGCGGCCGCGGCGAGGCCCGCGTGCGGTTCGACCCCGACGACGCGGGCCGCCTCCTCGGCGAAGAACGGCAGGTGGTAGCCGGTGCCGCAGCCGAGATCGAGGACGGTCGCGCCGGTCCACGGGCGGATCGCGCGCATCGCCGCGGGCAGGACGCCGTCGGGGTCCACCGCGCGGTTCTCCAGCTCGTAGACCTGCGGGGAGTTCCAGATGTTGGGGCTCGGCACGGCGCCCGGAGCGATCTCGGCCACGGAGACAGAGCGTAGCCGGGCCGGACGGGACGCGGTCCGGATCACTCGGGGCGAGGGTTTCATCGCGGCCGCGGGCGCATAGGCTTTCCGTACGAACACTGCCGAGCGATCACTGTGGCGAGGATGCCTTGACCCCGCAGCCCAACGGCGCCTTCTCTCCGGCACTCCGGGTGCCCGACGCTCCGATCACGCTGTCCACGGCGTCGGTCTATCCCGAGAAGGTGCCGAGCGCGTTCGAGCTCGCCGCGCTGCTCGGCTACGACGGCGTCGAGGTCATGGTCTCGACGGACGCCTCCTCGCAGGACCTCAGCGTCCTGCGCCGCCTGTCGGACTACCACCAGGTCCCGATCAAGTCGATCCACGCGCCGTGCCTGCTGCTGACGCAGCGGGTGTGGGGGCGCGAGCCGTGGGGCAAGCTGGTGCGCTCCAAGGAGGTCGCGGAGGAGCTGGGCGCCGAGGTCGTGGTCGTGCACCCGCCGTTCCGCTGGCAGCGCGACTACGCCCGCGACTTCGTCGGCGGCCTCGCCCGCATGCAGGAGGAGACCGACGTCCTGTTCGCGGTGGAGAACATGTTCCCGCTGAAAGCGCGCGGCGCCGAGGCCGGGATGTACCTGCCCGACTGGAACCCCATCGACCAGGATTACCCGTTCGTGACGCTCGACCTGTCCCATACGGCGGTGTCCGGTTCGGACGCGCTCGACATGGCCGGGCAGCTCGGCGACCGGCTCCGCCACATCCACCTCGCGGACGGCGTCGGCATCACGAACAAGGACGAGCACCTCGTCCCGGGGCGCGGCTCGCAGCCGTGCGGGCCGATGCTGGAGACGCTCGCCGAGACCGGCTTCCGCGGGCACATCGTGCTGGAGGTCAACACGCGCCGCGCGTCCAGCCGGGCCGAGCGCGTCGAGGACCTGGCCGAGGCGCTCGCCTTCGCCCGGCTCCACCTCGCCGCCGCCGACCGCACCTGGGAGGTCACCTCCGGCGGCGAGGTCAGCCGCCGGAGCACCCGGTGACCGCCGCGCGCGGCGTCCCGGGGGCCCGGGCGGCGGCCCGGGCAGAGCGAGACGCGCGAGGCGATCCTCGCCGCGGCGCGCGACCTGTTCGCCGAGAAGGGGTACGACGGGGCGTCGCTGCGGGCGATCGCACGGGGCGCGGACGTCGACCCCGCGCTCGTCCACCACTTCTTCGGCAACAAGGAAGGCGTGTTCGTCGAGGCGATGCGGCTGCCGATCGACCCGGCCGTCCTGCTGCCGCGCATCATGGCCGCGCCCCGCGAGCGGCTCGGCGAGACGATGGCGCGCACGTTCCTCGACGTGTGGCAGGACCCCGACCGCCGCGCGCCGCTGCTGGCGATGCTGCGCTCGGCGATGACGAACGAGCGCGCGGCGCGCTGATGCGCGAGTTCTTCGGCAGCGTCCTGTTCGCCCGCGCGGGAGCGGCCGCGAACGTCCCGCAGCTGCGGGTGCAGGCGGCGGCCGGGCAGATGGTCGGCATGATGATCCTGCGGTACGTGCTGGCGGTCGAGCCGATCGCGTCCGCGTCCGAGGACGAGCTGGTCGAGCTCGTCGCGCCCGTCCTGCAGGGCTACCTCGGCTGACTTTTCCGGTCATCGCGACTCCTTGACCCGGCCGCCGCGCCGACTTAAATTCAACACATGATGAGTTCTACTCCCGCGGTGAGCGTGCGGGACCTGCGGGTCGCGCGCGGCGGCCGGGACGTCCTGCACGGGCTCACCTTCGACGTGCCGCCGGGGACCGTGGTCGGGCTGCTCGGCCCCAGCGGATGCGGCAAGACGACGCTGCTGCGCGCGCTCGTCGGCGTCCAGATCGTCGCGGGCGGCGAGGTGACCGTCCTCGGCGAGCCCGCCGGAGCGCCGGAGCTGCGGCGGCGCGTCGGGTACGCGACGCAGACGCCCGCCGTGTACGCGGACCTCACCGTCGCCGAGAACCTGCGCTACTTCGCGTCTGTCCTGCGGGCGCCGCGCTCGGACATCGACCGCGTCGTCGGCGAGGTCGGGCTCGCAAGCAGCCGCGACCAGGTCGTCGGGACGCTGTCGGGCGGGCAGCTCAGCCGCGCCAACCTCGCCGTCGCGCTGCTCGGCTCCCCCGACCTGCTCGTCCTGGACGAGCCGACCGTCGGCCTCGACCCCGTCCTGCGGCAGGAGCTGTGGGCGCTGTTCCGGAACCTGGCCGACCGGGGCGTGACGCTGCTGGTGTCCAGCCACGTGATGGACGAGGCGGGCCGCACCGACCGGCTCCTGCTGATGCGCGAGGGACGGATCCTCGCCGACGGCACCCCCGAAGGACTGCGCGCGCGCACGGGCGTCGACGACCTCGAAGCGGCCTTCCTGCACCTGATCGCCGAGACGTCCGGGAGCACGGCATGAACCCCGCGATCACGCTGGCCACGACCCGCCGCATCCTCGCGCAGCTCCGCCACGACCGCCGCACGGTCGCGCTGCTCGTGCTCGTGCCGTCCGTCCTGATGATCCTGCTCCGGTACGTGTTCGACCGGCCGGAGCTGTTCGACCGGATCGGCCCGATGCTGCTCGGGCTGTTCCCGTTCACGATCATGTTCGTGGTGACGAGCGTCGCCACCCTCCGCGAACGGACGGGCGCACCCTCGAACGGCTGATGACCACGCCCGCGGGCAAGCTCGACCTGCTGCTCGGCTACGCGCTCGCGTTCGGGCTCGTCGCGCTCGTCCAGGTCGGGGTGGTGCTGGCGATCTCGCTGACCTGGCTCGGCATGGACCTCACCGGCTCGCTCGGCCCGCTGGTCCTGGTCGCCGTCCTGGACGCGCTGCTCGGCATGGCGCTCGGCCTGTTCTCCAGCGCGTTCGCGCGGACGGAGTTCCAGGCGGTGCAGTTCATGCCCGCGTTCGTCCTGCCCCAGGTGCTGCTGTGCGGGCTGATCATGCCGCGCGAGCAGATGGCGTCCTGGCTGGAGGCGATCTCGGCGGTGCTGCCGCTGACGTACGCGGTCGAGGGCATGCGGGAGATCGCGGGCGAGCGCGGCTTCTCCGGCACGCTGGCCGCCGACGTGGCGGTCGTCGCCGGGTTCACGCTCGCCGCGCTGCTGCTGGGTGCCGTCACGCTGCGTCGCCGCACGCCCTGAGCCGTCCGATCGAACCGGACACTTGACCTCAAGTGCCCCGTCTCGCCCGGTCCGGACTGGTAACTTCTGCGGTCATGACTCCCCAGGATGTTCCCGGCACCCCGGCCTCGCAGAGCCCGGACGGCCCGCCCCCGCAGGACGGGACGGGCGCCGAGGCGCAGGAGAACGACGCCTTCTGGGGCGGCACCCCGGGCGAGGACGGCGGGCGCCGCAAGCGGCGCTGGCCGCGCGTGCTGATCGCCGTCGGCGTGTTCGCCGCGCTCGTCGTCGCCGGGCTGGGCGGCCTGGTCTGGCAGCGGCAGTCGTCGTACAACGGCAACATCGACCGCATCCAGGCGTCATGCCGGACGCGAACCGGCCGGGCCCGAACGTCGCGGGCACCGAGAACTGGCTGCTCGTCGGATCGGACGCGCGGTCGGAGACGCAGACGACCGGCCAGGGCAACGACGCGTGGAAGCCGGGGCAGCAGCGCACCGACACGATCATGCTGCTGCACCTGCCGGCCGACCGTAAGAAGGCGTACATGATCTCCTTCCCGCGGGACTCCTGGGTGACCGTCCCCGGCTACGGCAAGCAGAAGATCAACGCCGCGTTCTCCTACGGCGGCCCGAAGCTGCTGATCCAGACGATCGAGGGCCTGACGGGCGTCCGCATCGACCACTACGGCGCGATCGACTTCGCCGGGTTCGAGTCGATGGTGGACGCGCTCGGCGGCGTCACCGTCAACATCAAGAAGAGCGTGTACGACCCCGCCCGCAAGGTGAACTGGCAGGCCGGGAAGCAGGAGCTCAACGGCGAAGAGGCGCTGCTGTTCGTCCGGCAGCGCTACAACCTGCCGAACGGCGACTTCGACCGGATGAAGCGGCAGCAGGCGCTGCTGCGCGCCCTCGCCAAGAAGGCCGCCGACAGCGGAACCCTGACGAACCCGCTCAAACTCGACCGGTTCCTGTCCGCGCTCACCAAGTCGATCAGCGTGGACGACGGGCTGTCGGGCGGCGACCTGCGGTCCCTCGCGGTGAGCATGCGCAACGTGCGCGTTTCCGACGTGACATTCCTTACGACACCGGACAAGGGCACCGGCATGGTGCAGAAGCAGAGCGTCGTCTTCCTCGACCCGCAGAAGGCGAAGATCCTGTTCAACGCGGTGAAGACCGCCGAAATGGGCAAATACGTCGAGCAGTACGGGGCCGGAAACGACCTCGGCGCCGTCTCGTAACCTGGTCGGTGAGGGGGCGCGCCGCGCGCCCGCCTAGGAGGGCTGACCAGTGTTCCGCCGGGCGCTGCTGGCCGCGTCGCACTCCGGCGGCGCGCGCCGGATCGTCGAAACCGCGCCGTTCGCCCGCGACGTCGCCCGCCGCTTCATCGCCGGCGAGACCGCGGCCGACGCGGCGCGCGTCACCGAACAGCTGACCGACGACGGGCTGCTCGTCAGCCTCGACGTCCTCGGCGAAGACGTCCACGACAAGGGACGCGCCGAGACGAACACCGTCCGGTACATCGAACTCCTCGACCGTCTCGGCGAAGACGCCCTCGGCGCGCGCGCGGAAGTATCGGTGAAGCTGACGGCCGTCGGGCAGTCCCTCGACGAAGAGTTCGCCCTGGAGAACGCCCGCCGCATCTGCGACGCCGCCGCCTCCGCAGGAACGACCGTCACCTTCGACATGGAAGAACACGAGACGGTCGATTCCACTTTGCGGATCGTCCACGAACTACGGCGCGACCACCCCACCGTGGGCGCGGTCGTCCAGGCGTACCTGCGTCGCGCGGAAGAGTACTGCGCGGACCTCGCGTACGAGGGTTCGCGCGTCCGCCTGTGCAAGGGCGCGTACGCCGCGCCCGAGGCGATCGCCTTCACCGAGAAGGACGACATCGACAAGTCGTTCGTCCGCTGCATGAAGGTCCTCATGGCCGGCAAGGGCTACCCGATGCTCGCCACCCACGACCCGCGCCTCATCGACATCGCCGAAGCCCTCACCCTCCTGCACTCCCGCGACGCCGACACCTTCGAGTACCAGATGCTGTACGGCGTCCGCCCCCAGGAACAGCGCCGCCTAGCCGCCGACGGCGCCCAAGTCCGCGTGTACGTCGCCTACGGCCGCGACTGGTACGAGTACTTCATGCGCCGCCTCGCCGAGAAACCCGCCAACCTCCGGCTGGTCGTGCGCTCCCTCGTCGGCGCCTCCTGACCGCCGATAAGGTGGAGGAATGATCGCGATTCTGGGTGCCGGGAAGATGGGCGAAGCCCTCCTGTCCGGAGTGCTGCGGGCCGGCCGCCGCCCGTCCGACCTGCTGGTGGCCGAACGCAGCGAGGAACGCGGCGCGCTGCTGCGCGAACGCTACGGAGTCGAGGTCGTCTCGAACCGGCAGGCCGCGGAGAAGGCGGGCACGCTCGTCCTCGCCGTCAAACCCCAGGACATGGGCGCACTGCTCGACGAGATCGGCCCGCACGTCCCGTCCGGCACCCTCGTCATCTCGGTCGCCGCGGGCATCACGACCGCCTTCATCGAAGACCGGCTCCCCGAAGGGGTCCCGGTCGTCCGCGTCATGCCGAACACGCCCGTCCTGGTGGACGAGGCCATGAGCGTCGTCTCCGCCGGCTCGCACGCGGACGAGACGCACCTGCAGAAGGCCGAGGAACTGCTGACCCCGGTCGGCAAGGTGCTCCGCCTCCCCGAGTCGCTGCAGGACGGCGCCACCGCCCTCTCCGGCAGCGGACCCGCCTACTTCTACTACCTCGTCGAGGCGATGGTCGACGCCGGCATCCTCCTCGGCATGCCCCGCGCGGCCGCACTGGAAATGGTCGTCCAGTCCGCCGTCGGCGCCGCCGTCATGCTCCGCGACTCCGGCGAACACCCCGTCACCCTCCGCGAGAACGTCACGTCCCCCGGCGGCACCACGATCGCCGCCATCCGCGAACTCGAACGCCACGGCGTCCGCGCGGCCGTCCTCGAAGCGATCGAAGCCGCCCGCAACCGAGGCCGCGAACTGGCCGGCGGCTGACCGCCCCGGGGTTGGTTGCACGGCCTCCGGGCGCAGGGCGCCCTGCGGCCGCGCAGGAGTGGGCCGCGCCCGGCCCGGATCGCCGTCCGCCGTCCG
>NZ_MKJY01000058.1 GCF_001942465.1 Actinomadura sp. CNU-125 | reverse complement strand
CAGCCTCCTGACGCTTCCCCAAACCCACCAGCACCATCCCCGGCTACAAGGTGTTGCGACGACCAGTTGAATCCGCCCAGTTCACCTCGTGGACCTACACCGAACGCGCCCGCCGCGCCGGACTGCTGCCCTCCCTGGGCACCATCGGCGACCCCTACGACAACGCCGTGGCCGAGGCGTTCTGGGCACGCATGCAGGCCGAACTTCTCGACCGCCAACGCTGGCGAACCCGCGTCGAACTCGCCAACGCGATCTTCGAGTACATCGAAGGGTTCTACAACCGCCACCGACGCCACTCCGCCCTGGACTACCTGAGCCCGATACAGTTCGAGGCCACCCACCCGTCGAGCCCGTTCTCCTCACCCCCGAGTCCGTGAAACCGGGGCAATATCAAGGTGTCCATGCTCCGGGGGGAAGCTCAGCCTGCCTTCTCTACCTGCTGGGCGAGCTCATCGAGGTCACCGCCAAGCTGGCCGAGCGGCGCCTGGACCGGCGCCGGATCGTGGAAAAGTTGATCACGGTTTCGTGCCGGGTGGCTGCTGCGGCGAACCCGTACTGGACGGCGAAGCCGCACTCATCACAGCGCTGCGCGACGCCGAAGCGAAGCGACAGGCCCGACCCGCCTCGTGCCCGGACTGCGAGCAGACCGACGAGGGACCGTGCGGCCGGACACCGTCGCCAAGACCTTCAACGACCTCGGACACCTTCTCAGCGGCCCGAGCTACCGCACCCGCCGACCGTAGAGACCGACCGTCACCGCGCCATAGCGACAGAGTCGTTAACACTCCACTGGACAGACCCGACCCCGGAGCCGCTGCGCCCCGGGCGACGACTACTCAACGTGATCACTGGCCGGGATGCCAACCGCGAATAGGCGTCACTGGATTACGCGAGCTCACCAGTATCCCCCCGGCTGTGGAGAGTCTTCCCGGCCATGACAGGACGTCCAGATGTAAGAACAAAGTATTGACTGACGTTCCCCGCCGGGCTACAAATGTGCTCCAGACCACATTCAGATGACGAGCAGATGAACGACCGGTGTCCACAATCGGTCTGCCGAGTGAACTCGTCATCCCGATCGGACATGCCATTTGGAGGCACAGATGCGGGTCGGACTGTTGGGCGCGGGGCGGATCGGGGCATGGCACGCCCGGTTTCTGGGCGGGCACCCCCTGGTGGACGACCTGCTCATCGGTGACGCGGACCGGCGTCGCGCGGAGAGGCTGGCCGGGCCGCTGGGCGCCCGCGTCGAACGCGCCGGACGCGTGCTCGGCGCCGGCTTGGACGCCGTCGTGATCGCCACCCCCACGCCCACGCACGCCGCACTGCTGGTGCGCGCCTGCGACGCGGGCGTCCCCGCGTTCTGTGAAAAGCCGGTGGCTCCCGACCTGCGTACAACGCTGGAAGTCCGCGACCGGGCCGCCAAGACGGGCGTTCCGGTGCACATCGGCTTCCAGCGTCGCTTCGACGCCGGCTACACGGCGGCCCGGCGGGCCGTCCTGGACGGACGGCTCGGCGACCTGCACCGCGTACACCTCGTCACCGCGGACCCGGCGCCGCCGACCGCCGAGTACGTGCGCACGTCCGGCGGGATCTTCCGCGACTGTCACATCCACGATTTCGACATCCTGCGCTGGGTCACTGGACGGGAGGTCGAGTCGGTGACCGCCGTCGGCGCCAACCGCGGCGCGGCCTACTTCACCGCGGCCGGCGACGTCGACACCAGTGCGGCGATCCTGGTCATGGACGACGGGACCGTTGCGACGCTCCAGGGCTCCCGCTACAACGGCGCCGGATACGACGTGCGGATGGAACTGGCGGGCAGCGCCGGCACCTGGGTGGTGGGGCTGGACGAGCGGGCGGCGGTCCGATCGGCGGAGCCGGGGGTCGACTGGCCGCCCGGGGAGGCGTGGGCGGATTTCTGGGAGCGCTTCGAGCCTGCCTACGCGAGCGAGATTGGAACGTTCCTAGAAGTGGCCAGAGGGGCCATGACCAGCCCGTGCACGGTGGACGAGGCGCTCGCGGCGTTCCTCATCGCCGAGGCCGCCGCGCTGTCGCAATGCGAGAGCCGCCGCGTTCGGCTCGCGGAGCTCCGATGATCTGGGCGCTGGCGTTCGCCGCGGTCGCGCTGGCCTTCGTATGGGTCACCGGCGTCAACGACGGCGCGGCCCTGCTCGGGATGAGCGGGCGCTATCCCCGCTCGTCCGGACCGCTGTTCCTCGCGCTGCTGCTGGTGCCGCTCGTCCTCGTCCCGCAACTCTCGGGCGGGGCGGTGGCACGGACGTTCACGGAGGGGTTGACCGACCTTGGCGACCGCCGCGGCGCGTTCGCGTTCCTGCTCGGCGTCGCGGTCGCGCTGGTGCTCGTCGCCGTCCTGTCCCGACGAGGGCTTCCGACGAGCCTGACCCTCGCGATCGTCGGCGGTATCGGCGGGGCCGGGCTCGGCATGGGGATGGACGTCGCATGGGCCGGGCTCGCCCTGGTCCTGGTGGTCGGAGCGGCGGCGCCCCTGCTCGGGATGTCCATCGGGTACGCGCTGGGAGTCGTCTCGCGGCGCGTGCCGTCCTTCGCCGCGATGTCCGGTGCCATGCGGGTCGCGCACATCCTCGCCTACGGCGCCCAGTGCGCCGCGTACGCTGCGAACGACGGGCAGAAGATGCTCGCCGTCGTCAGCGTGGCGCGGCAGGTCGTGTCGACCCGCCGGATCGGCGCCGTCGGCCCCGTGCAGCCCACCCCGATCCTGCTGATCGCCATCGCGCTCGTGTTCTGCGCGGGGGCGCTCAGCGCCGTGCACCGGGTCGGTGACCGGCTGGGACGCGGGCTGGTGCTGGCCCGGCCGATGCACGTGGTGTCGGCGGAGACTGCGGCCGCCTCGTCGGTCGCGGCCAGTTCGCTCGTGGGCGTGCCGGTCAGCATGACGCAGTCCGTCACGGCCGGGGTCGTGGGTGTCGCAGCCAGTGAGGGCGCCTCCCGGGTGCGCTGGCAGAACGTCCTCGGTATCGGTGCCGCCTGGCTGTTCACGCTGCCCCTCGCCTTCACCGCAGGCGCGCTCGGCGGGCTGACGGGCAGGGCGCTGTGAGCGCGGCGGTCCGGCCCGTCCGCCGGTTGCGGCGGGTCTGGGACGACTTGCGCGGCCGCTCCGGTGACCGGGTGATCGGGCAGGTCGCCCTGCAGGTCCGCGCCGCCCGCGACGGCGCCGAACTGGCCCGGGAGATGGCTGCCGGGCGGACGCCGTCCGATGCGGCCCGCGCCCGGATGACCGACATCGAGCACGCCGGGGACGCCGAGCGGGCGTCGCTCGCCGCAATGCTGGACGGCGTCCTCGCCATCCCTATCGACCGGGAGGACCTCTACC
Organism: Actinomadura sp. CNU-125; assembly: GCF_001942465.1. Lineage (GTDB taxonomy): Bacteria > Actinomycetota > Actinomycetes > Streptosporangiales > Streptosporangiaceae > Spirillospora. The sequence continues at coordinate 17,614 of NZ_MKJY01000058.1, read as the reverse complement.
GGCTCTCCCGCTCCGTCGACGACGTCCTGGACAATCTCCGCGACTTCGTCCGCGAGGCCGACCTGTTCGGACCGCCCGAGCTCGGCTTCGCGATCCCGCCGCTGGACGCGGTACTGGAGGGGCTGACTGCCCTCGACACCGCCGTCCGCATGGTCTTGGCCGAGCCCGCGGCGGTCACCATCGCTTCGCTCGCCGCGCGCAAGGCCGGCAACCGCGTCCGGGAGACGCGGCAGGCGGCCCTGACCGAACTGTTCGACGGGCCGCTCGATGTCGACATGCTACGCAGGCGGGAACTCCTCGACCGCCTGGATGCGGTGGGGCGGCGTCTCGGGGAGGCCGCCGACGCGCTCTCGGACGCAATGCTCAAACGCAGCCACTGACCCTCCTTCCCCCTCCCCGCACGACCCACCTCGCACGTCCACCCAAGCCGCAGGTCGGGGGCCCGTCGGCAAAACAAGGAGAGAACCCATGATCCGCACCATGCAAAGGGGGCCCTTGGCCGGCGCCGTGGTGATCACCGCGCTCGCCACCGCGGCACTCGGCGCGTGCGCCCCGTCCAGCGGCGGCCGCGCCGGGTCGGGCGAGCCCCTGCCGTCCGTGACGGTGGAGGACGCCGCGTCCTTCGACCTCGACGCGCTCATCGCAGCCGCGAAGAAAGAGGGCTCCGTCCTCGCCTATGACGGCAGCGGCGACGTCAAGGACGTGGCCGAGGCCTTCGAGAAGAAGTATGGCATCAAGGCCGAGGGCGTGAAGTCCAAGTCCGCCGCGACCGCGGAGAAGATGACCAGGGAGGCGCAGGCCGAGAACGTCACGATCGATGTCGCCCTGTTCGAAGACGGCCCGATGCTCGTCTCGCAGCTGCTCCCTCAGAAGATCGTCAAGACCTGGATCCCGCCGGACCTGGCCGAGAACATCGAGGAGCAGAACCGCAACCCGCTGGTGATGATCTCCAAGGGGTACGTGTTCCTCTACAACCCGAAGCTCAGCCCGGACGGCTGCCCGGTGAAGAACATCTGGGAGCTCACCGACCCCGAGTGGAAGGGGAGGGTGATGATGCAGGACCCCATGGGCAAGGGGATCTTCATCCAGTGGTTCACCCAGATGTCGGAGCGGGGCTCCGACACCCTCGCCGCCGCCTACGACAAGCTCGGGAAGGGCAAGCTCGAGACCGAGGAGAAGGACGCCGCCCACGAGTGGGTGAAGCTGCTGGCGAAGAACGACCCGGTGCTCACCGGGGAGGACGAGGATGTCGCCGCCGGGGTGTCGGCCCCCAACCAGAGCCAGGTGAAGATCGGCCTGCTGTCGACCGCGAAGTTCCGAAACATCGACCAGAAGAACTACGACATGCGGGTCTGCGAGGGCCTCGTCCCATGGTCGGGGTTCATGTACCCGAAGTACGCCGTGATCGCGACCGGCTCCGAGCACCCGAACGCCGCCAAGCTCTTCGTCCACTTCGTGATGACGGAGGAGGGCTTCGGCCTGGAGTCCGGAAGCGGCGGGGTGTCGGGGAACAAGACGGTCGGGCAGAGCCCGAACACCCCTCCGGGGCTGACCGACTGGCCGAAGGAGCTGTACCAATTCTCTCCTGAGTCGCTGATCGCCGACTTCCGCGCCCGCCAGGGGATGAAGGACTTCTGGCACATCAACCACTCCTGAGGCCGAAGCCGGGCGGAGGCTCGACCCAGGCCCCTGGAGGGTGCTGGGCCGTCCCCGGATCCGACACAGCCCGTCCCGGCGGGTCATGGCAGTGACCCGCCGGATGCACCATCCCTGGAGGAATGTCCATGGCGGTCGACGCCCCCGCACGGCCGACGTCACGTCGCCGGCGCGTGCTCTATCGGACACGCGTGCTTCTGCGTGACCCCACCGTGCTGCTCGGCATCGTGCTGAGCGCCATTTTGCTGTACGTCGTCATCGCCCCGCTCGTCTCGGTCGTCTCGGACGCCGGCCGCGTCCAGTACGGCGACGACGTCCGCACCGGGGAGGAGTCCGGTTCGTGGACGAGCTACTACTTGTGGCGGGTGTTCCGCTCGCCCGTCAGCCGCCTGCTGTTCTGGGAACCGCTGCTGCACACCCTCACGATCGCGCTCGGCGTCATCGCGTTCGCCCTCGTCGTCGGCGGATCGATGGCCTGGCTGGTCACACGCACCAACGTTCCCGGCCGCAAGTTCCTGGCCGGCGCACTGGTCGTTCCGTACATGCTGCCCTCCTGGACGTTCGCGCTGGCGTGGCTGACGCTGTTCAAGAACGAGCGTTCCGGCGGCCAGGTCGGCTACCTGCAGGGCGCCGGCATCCACACCCCCGACTGGCTCGCCTACGGCCCGTTCCCGATCATCGTGACGCTCGGGCTGCACTACTACCCGTTCGTCCTACTGCTGTTCGGCAACGCGCTGCGCCGCATCGACTCGCAGTTGGAGGACTCGGCCCGGATCCTCGGTGCCGGCGGCCGGACCGTCCTGCGCCGCATCACACTGCCGCTGATGCTGCCCGCCCTGTCGTCGGCGGTGCTGCTCGTCCTCGGCCGTGTTCTCGGCACGTTCGGCACTCCGTACATCCTCGGCCTCCCCAGCGATTACAAGGTCCTTTCCACGGGCCTGTACCACGCCATCCGCGACCGCAGCACCGGCGTCGCCTCCACGCTCGCAGGCGTGATCGTCCTGATCGGCGTGCTCGTCGTCATCATCGACACCCGGCTCGTCCGAGAGCAGCGCCGGTTCGTCACCGTCGGCGGCAAGGGCGCCATGGACCGCCGCAGCGACCTGCGACGCTGGCGCTGGCCCGCCTGCGGGCTGGGCATGACGGTGTTCGCCGTGAGCGTCCTAGCCCCCCTGCTGACGCTGCTGCTGTCCACCGTCACCGAGACGCCCGGGGTGTTCAAGGCCGACAACTTCACACTCGAATACTGGTTCGGCGCCGAGATCGAGGGCGCAGTGGGCTTCCCGCACGGCGTGCTGCGCGGTACCCAGTTGTGGGAGGCGGCCTGGAACAGCCTGCGGATCGTCGGGCTTGCCGCGCTCATCTGCGGATTCCTCGGGCTCCTCGTCGGATACGTGGTCGTACGAGGGGAGGGAAGCCGGGTCTCGGCGTTCCTGCGGCAGGTGTCGTTCTTGCCGTACCTGGTACCCGGCATCGCCTTCGCCGCTGCCTCCCTGTCGCTGTTCGCCGTGCAGCGCGGCCCCGTCCCGGCCCTCTACGGGACGATCACACTGCTCGTCCTGGTGATGGTGGTGACCCACCTGCCGTACTCGTCCCGGTCGGGAATCTCGGCGATGATGCAGCTCGGCCGGGAACCGGAGGAGGCCGCGCAGATCAGCGGTGCCCGCTGGCCGACCCGGATGGTCCGGATCATCATCCCGATCCAGCGCGGCGCGCTGGTCACCGGGGTGGTGCTGCCGTTCGTCTCCGGGCTGAAGGAGCTGAGCATCGTCATCATGCTGACCACCGCCGGAACGCAGCTGCTGACCACACTGTCCATCGGGCTCGTGGAGTACGGCTACACCCAGCTCGCCAACGGGGTCGTGCTCATCATCGCCCTCATCTCGTTCACCATGACCTACCTGGCCCAGCGGCTCACCAAGAGCAGCCTGGCCTCAGGCATCGGAGGCTGACCATGCCGACCATCACCCTCAGCGGAGTGGTCAAGACCTATCCGGGCGGCGCCCGCCCGGCGGTGAGGGACCTCGACCTCACCATCCCGGACGGCTCGTTCACCTGTCTGCTCGGCCCCTCCGGCTGCGGCAAGACCACCACCCTGCGCATGATCGCCGGGCTGGAGCAGCCGACGCTGGGCGAGATCACGGTGGGCGACCGGGTCCTGGACTCGGTGGAACGCGCGGTCCACGTCCCGCCGGAGAAGCGCGACATGGGTCTCGTCTTCCAGAACTACGCGCTCTGGCCGCACCTCACCGTCCGCGGCAACACCGAGTTCGGGCTGCGGATGCGGAAGGTCCCGGCCGAGCGCCGGGCGGCCCGCGCGAAGGAGGCGCTGGAGAAGGTGCACGTCGCCGAGTGGATGGATCGGTACCCGTCGCAGCTGTCGGGTGGACAGCAGCAGCGCGTCGCCCTGGCCCGCATGCTCGCCGTCGACCCCGACGTGCTGCTGCTGGACGAGCCGCTGTCCAACCTGGACGCGCGGCTGCGCCTGGAAATGCGCACGGAACTGAAACGCATCCACGCGGAGACCGGCGCGACGGTCGTGTTCGTCACCCACGACCAGATGGAAGCCATGACGATGGCCACGCACATCGCCGTCATGTGCGACGGGGACCTGCAGCAGGTGGCGCCGCCGATGGACATGTACGAGCGGCCGGGCAACCGGTTCGTCGCCGAGTTCGTGGGGAGCCCGCCGATGAACATCGTGCCGGTCGGCGAGACCGAACCGGACGGCCTCGCCGGGGCACTGCGGCGGTATGCGGAAAAGCGCACCGACCTGGGCGAACCCGAGTCCGTCGGCGTCCGGCCCGAGGCCCTGAAGCTGGCGGGCTCGCGGGACGAGATTCCCGGCGGGGGATGGTCGGGCGAGGCGATCGTGGGCGCCGTCCTGCCGACCGGGGCGAGCTGGACCGTGCAGCTGCGCGTCCTGGACACCGACATGTGCGCCGTCACCCATGTGGACCCCGGCGCCGGGCCGGGCGACCGGCTGCACTGCTGGGCGCGGCCCGAAGACCTCCACGTGTTCGGGCGGGACGGTGCCCGGATCACCGCGTGGGACGACTCGGCCGCCCCCGCCCCGGAGGCCGCGTCGTGACCCCGTGGCTCCACCGCCCAGATGCCCTGCTGCTCGACTTCGGCGGCGTTCTGGTCGAAACGTCCTCGCGCCCCGGATGGTCGGCGGTGCTCGCCAAGGAGGTGCACGCGGCCCTCGCCCGCGCCGGCCGCCGCGATCTGGACGCCGCCGCCATCGAGACCGACATCAGGGCGGGTGCGGCGGCTGACAAATGTTGGAAGGACGCGATGTCCCGCCCGTACGCGCCGACCGAGATGACCCACGCCGGATTCTGGGGCGACTATGTGGCCGCCGACTGGCCCGCCTCCGCTCGCCGGTTCGTCGTTGCGCACGCCACTCCGCTCTGCAAGCGGATGGGGGAACTGCGCCAGGACCGCCGCGTCCGCCCGGGGATCCCTGAACTCCTGGACGCCGCCACCGCCCTCGGCATCCCCTGCGCTGTGGTCAGCAACGCACTGTCCGGTGCCGTTCACCGCGACCATACGGCGGCGACGGGCCTGGCGGACAAGTTGGCCCTGGAGGTCTACAGCGACGAGGTCGGCGTCCGCAAACCCAACCCGGAGATGATCTGGATCGCCGCTCGCGCCCTCGGCGTCGACCCCGGCGACACCTGGTACGTCGGCGACAACTTCGACCGGGACGTGGTGTGCGGGCACCGCGCGGGTGTCGGCGGCAACATCCTGATGATCGCCGGGGGGACCCACGACGTTCCCTACGAGGTCCGGTACCGCCCCGATGCCGTCGTCGACGACGGGCACGGCCTGTTGGAACTGCTCACCAGCGCCTTCGAAGGAGACGAATGAACACCAACGTGCCCGCATCGCGGGAACTCGCGGGGATCGCCGAACTCGCAGCGCGCACCACCGGCGACCGGCTGCGGGCGGTGTTCCGTTCGCGCCCCGCGACCGACCACAAGCGTGACTTCCACGACCCGGTCACCGAGCACGACCGAGCGGCGGAGGAGACCATCCGCGAGGTGCTCGCCGAGCGGGCCCCGGGCAGCGTCGTCGTGGGCGAGGAGGGAGGCACGGGCGGCGCGGAGGCGAACGCAGGCGGCGACCTTCGTTGGTTCGTCGACCCCATCGACGGGACGGCGAACTTCGCGGTCGGCCTGCCGTTCTTCTGCGTCTCGATCGCGGCCGTCGAGGGGGACGAGGTCGTGGCGGGCGTGGTCTACGACCCGATACGTGACGATATGTTCACCGCGTCCCTCAACGGTGCGACCTGTAACGGCGAGGTCATCCGCAGCCGCGGCGCGACCCGCGACGCGGGCGCCGTGCTCGCCACCTCCTACCCCGGCGCGCGGGGTCTGGCCGCCGGCGACCGGGACGAGATGTTGCGGCGCTTCGGGCTGATGGTGGACGCGTTCGCCACGGTGCGTCGGCCGGGAAGCGCCGCGCTCACCCTCGCGCACGTCGCCGCGGGGTGGACGGACGTCGCTTTCGGCCCGTCCATTAACGCGTGGGACGTTGCCGCGGCCATGCTGCTCATCCGGCAGGCCGGGGGGATGTACCTGCCGCTCGGCGGGACGCCGGGCGGGCACGATTGGGACGCCCCCGGCTACCTCGCCTGCGTCGGCGGGTTCGACCTCGCCGGGTCGGTGCTGACCGAGGTCACGGACGTCGCAGCGGCCGGGAGCGCGACGTGAGCGCCGGCGCCACCGGCGTCCGCACCGTCGACTGGATCGTCACCGACCTGGACGGAACCCTCGTCGGCCGCGACCTGGAGATCGTCCAGTCGAGCGGCACCGCGCTGCGCCGGTTCATCGCCGCAGGCGGCACCGTCGTCATCGCCACCGGACGCGGTGAGGAGGCGGCGCTCCCGTACTACCGGGCGCTCGGCCTCACGACCCCGGCGATCCTCTACAACGGGGCGCGGATCGTGGACCTGGGCACGGGCGCCGTACTGCACAGGCGCTGCCTGAGCGTGGCCGCCTGGGCCAGGCTGACCATGCTGTTCGACGAACTGCCCGACGAGGTGGGGCCGGTGGTGTTCAGCCACGGCCGCGCCCACGCCGTGACCGCATCGCGCCCCGTGCAGGAGTACGCCCGGCGGGACGGGATCGTGCTCACCGAGATCGCCGCGTGGGGCGAGCTGCCGTTCGACGACATCGTCAAGGCGATGCTGATCTGCGGCCGCCCGGAGCTGATGGACCCGGTCGAGGAGATGGTGTCGGCCGGGGTCGGCGGCGTCACGCTCGTCCGGTCGGAGAGCACCTATCTCGAGGTGCTGCCGGAGGGCACGGGCAAAGGCGCGGCGCTGCGCGAGCTGGCCGCGGCCCGGGGCGTGTCCCTGAGCGATGTCGCGGCGATCGGTGACAACCCGAACGACCTGGACATGATCCGGGTCGCCGGTCTCGGAGCCGCAGTCGGTGACGGGGCCGATGCGGTCCGCGCCGCCGCCGATGTCGTGGTCGGCCCGTGCGCCGACGGCGCGGTCGCCGATCTCGTCGCCCGCGTCCTGCCGTAATCCTCACCGCCGCCGGCTGTGCACGCGGCGTCCATGGGCCGGACGCCGCACGCACCCGCCACCCGCCGGAGCGCGACGGTCTTCGGCTTCCACCGGACTCCGGGAGCACCGGGCCCGCGCGTCATCGCCGGACGGGGCCGGTGGTGGCGCGTTCGGTCAGCAGCGGTGGGACGGTGAGGCGCCGGGGCTTCGCCGGTGCCCTGTCGCGGACCCGTTCCAGGAGGGTGCCCATCGCCAGGCGGCCCAGTTCATGGGGTGGCGGCGCGACCGTGGTGACCTGAGCGGCCGCGGCCCCCGGCGGGTCGCCGTGCACGATCAGGGACACGTCTCCGGGCACGTCGCACCCGGCACGCAGCAGGGCTGTGAGCGCGGCGGTGCCGGTCGTGTCGCCGAGCACGAGCACGGCCGTCGACGGTCCGGGCGCGCGCCACAGCGCGTCCGGGCCGGTCAGAACCGGGTTCCCGACGGCGGCCTCGTAGGCGCGGCGAAGTGGGGATGGGCGGGAGCCAAGGTCCAGGCATGCGATGCGGCGGTGGCCGAGCGCCGCCAGGTGCGCAACCGCCCTGGCCGCCGCGGCCGCGTCGTCGCCGGTCACGCAGTCGATGCGCGCCGACCGCAGGGAACGCCCAAGCACGACCAGGGGGCGGTGGACGACGCGGTCGATCTCGCTGGCGCGCATCCTCGGCCCGACCAGCACGGCGCCGTCCAGCCGCAGGTCGAGAAGGTCGTCCACCGCCTGCCGCTCCATCGCCGGACGGCCGCGTCCCGTTGTCAGCAGCAGCCGGACGTCGTGCCGCGCGGCCTCTTCGGCGAGTCCGTCGTGGATCGCGGCGTTCACCGGCTCGTGCATGTCGGCCAGCAGCACACCCACGATCCCGATCTGACCCGCGGCGAGGCCCCGCGCCATGAGGTTGGGCCGGTAGCCGAGTTCGCGGGCGGCTTCGAGGACCGACTCCCGGCGTTCCCTGCCGACCTTGGAGGAACCGCGCATCACCAGGGACACGAGCGCGCGGGACACCCCGGCGCGGGCCGCAACGTCCTCCAGGGTCGGATCGTCCATGCGGTCTTCTCCAAGCATCGGCGTGCGGCGAACCGCCGTCACGAGCGCTCGTGAGCGCTCGCGACGGCGGATCGCCGCGGGGTGGTCGATGTCAGTCGCGCGGGTCCCAGTCGCCGGGGGTGACGTCCAGGTCGAGCGGGTCGGCGACATCCTCCCAGTCGACGAACTTGAAGTTGGTGTTCTCCCGGAGTTCGCCGTTCTCGTCCACGGCCTCGGGCGTGTTCTGGCCGTCGTGCACGACGAACAGGCCGTGGCGGAAGCCGCCGATGGGGGCGCTGGTCACCATGGCGCCGTCGGAATGCTCGGAACCGTCCGCGGTGTCGCCGGGGGTGACGCGGAAGCTGCCGAGGTACTCCTCCGGGTCCTCGCGGTCGTAAACGGCGAAGCTGTTGTCGCCCTGGCTGGAGGCGAGCAGGTAGCCCTTCCCGTTGTCCTTCCGGTAGATGGTGAGCCCCTCGGCGTCGGCCGTGAGGTGCTCACCGCCGGCGCCGGGGTCGGGGCCGCTGGGCACGCACTCATCGGTCAAGGGGTCGTAGGTAGCCGGCACGCCGAAGCTCTTGACCTTGTCGATGAGCCGCGGGGCACCGCCGTTCATCGGGATGCGCCAGATGCCGACGTCCTCCTGCGCCGCGTACAACGCCTCGTTCTCGGGGTCGGCGACCATGCCCTCGACCTGCGGACCCTCGCCAGGATCCCCGCACGGCGTCCAGGTGCCGCCGCCGGGCAGGTCGAACGACTGCGGGAGGTCGAGGGTGCGGACGCGCTGGTAGGTGATCGTGCCGGCCGCAGTGGCCACGAGGCGGACGAGTCCCAGCCGGGTGGTGTGCCGGCGGCTGAGGGCTACGTAGGAAGTGCCGCGTGAGCTGGTCCAGGACGTGAGCCCGTACGCCGTCGCCTGCTCATTGATTTCGTCCGGGGACGAGGAGAAGACGGGCGCCGCGTTCGCGTCGGTGACATCGGTGAGCGGAGCCCGGTGCCGCTCGGCCGCGTCCGGATCGATCACGTACGTGCGGACGGTGTCGCGGCCGCGATCGGAGACGACGGCGAGGTCCACCTTCCGGCCGTCCAGACGGAAGCCGTAGATCACGTCGACGTTGTTGAACCGGCCGGCCTCGTCGCCGGGGCGGGGCGCGAGCGGCGCGGCGATGCGCTGGATCTCGTTGCCGGCGGTGTCGTACACCGCGAGCCCGGCCTCCTTGAGGGTGGCGACGATCAGGTCGCCGTCGTGGTCGTCGGGATGGCTCCAGATGGCTGGGTCGTCGGCGTTGGCGTTTCCGCCCGCCTCGTCATCGAAGGCCGCGGGCGTCTCCACCCGGGCGTGGGCCTGGGCGACCTCGTCGCCGTCGGCGGTCGCGGTCGCGGGCGCGGCGGCCAGGACGGCGGCGGCGAGCGCCAGGGTGGTGGCGGCGGCCGTCAGACGGGATGCCCGGCGAACGCCCTCGGGGGTGGGTCTCGGTTGCATCAGGTCCTCCAGATGCGAGGTGCGGACGTCTGCACCGTAAGCATTAGAGCGCTCTAATTCAATAGAGCGCTCTAATACTGAGGTCTCACCGTCCGGTGAGGGCGACCGTCTCGCCGCGGAACTTGGAGGGACGCCTCCGCCGTGTCCGCGGCCCGGGCCGCGGACACGTTCCGTCTAGCGTTCGACGAGGGTGTGCTCAAAGGAGTAGCGGTCGGCGCGGTAGACGTGGCAGCCGTACTCGATCGCAGCGCCCTTGTCGTCGTAGGCGGTGCGGTTCATCGTCAGCAGGGGGACGCCCCGCCGCTCGTCCAGCAGCCGTGCCTCGGCCGCTGTCGCGCCGCGGGCCCCGATGGTCTGGTTGGCGATGCGCAGGTTGACGCCGACGGCGCGCAGCAGCTCGTAGAGACCGTGCTCGGCGAGATCGACCTCGGTCAGCGTGAGCAGACCGTGGGGCAGGTAGTTGGTGAGCAGGCCGAGCGGCTCATCGCCGGTGCAGCGGATCCGGCGCATCCGCATGACCTCGGCGCCGGGTGGGACGCCGAGCTCCTTGGCCACCCTCTCCTCGGCGGGGACCACGCCGAGTTCCAGGACGCGAGTGCGCGGCCCGCGTCCGGCCGCCGCCAGGTCGTCGTACAGGCTGGTGAGTTCGAGCGGGCGGCGTATCTCCGACTGCACCACCTGGGTGCCGACGCCGCGCTTGCGTACCAGCCGGCCCCGGTCCACGAGGTGCTGGATCGCCTGCCGGACGGTCGGGCGCGACAGCCCGCAGCGGTCGGCGAGCTCGACCTCGTTCTCCAGCCGGGCGCCTGGAGCCAGCTCACCGTCCCGGATGGCCGCCTCCAGTTGCTGAGCCAACTGGTAGTACAGCGGCACCGGACTGTTGCGATCCACGGTCACGCGCGGTCGATACACCCGTCGTTCTCCTCTCGTCCGGCACGATCGTACCCACTGTCACGATCTAACTTATTACCTCCTGATGTCCTAACAAACTATTGACATGCCTTGAAGCCTTCAGCAGACTCGGCGGGGCCGGATCCAGGCCTGGAACCGGGCGCGTCTCTGGGGAGATGGTGAGCCGATGATCGAAGATCGTGTCGCGGGAGCCCCGATCTCGTGGGGGGTATGCGAGGTGCCCGGCTGGGGGCATCAAATGGATTCCGGGCGGGTACTCGCGGAGATGCGTGACCTCGGACTGGTCGCCACGGAGTTCGGCCCGGACGGCTTCCTGCCGGCCGCGGCGGCCGAACGCGCCGCACTGCTGTCGAAGCACGGGCTGCGCTCGGTCGGCGGCTTCGCACCCGTCGTGTTGCACGACCCCGCGCGCGACCCACTGCCCGAAGTGCGGCGGATTCTGTCGGGCTTCGACGTGGAACGATCTAAACCGGGTCTCACGCTGGTGCTGGCGGCCGTCCACGGCTCTGCGGGCTACGACGAGCGGCCCCCATTGGACATTGCGGGCTGGACCGCCCTTCTCGCCAATCTCAACCGGATCGTCTCGCTCGCCGCCGACGCCGGCGTCCGGGCAGTGCTGCACCCGCACGTCGGGACGATGGTCGAACGGTCCGACGAAGTGCGGCGCGTCCTCGACGGGTCGGGCGTCCCACTGTGCCTGGACACCGGTCACCTGCTGATCGGCGGCACGGACCCGGGAGAGCTGGCGGCACGTGCTGCCGACCGGATCGTCCACGTCCACCTCAAGGACGTGGACGCTGCGGCCGCCGACGCCGTCCGGCACGGCCGGATCCCCTACACCGAGGCCGTTCGCGCCGGGATTTACCGGCCGCTCGGCGCAGGTGACATCGACATCGCCGGTATCGTCGGCGCCCTCGAAGGCGCTGGCTACGACGGCTGGTACGTCCTGGAGCAGGACGCCGTCATCGACCACGAGCCCGGTCCGGGGGAGGGCCCGATGGCGGACGTGCGCGCGAGCGTGGAGTTCCTCGCCGGGATCGGCTCATGACCGACGGGACGGCGTCCTTCGACGTCATCACGATGGGACGCGTCGGCGTCGACTTGTACCCTCACCAGTCCGGCGTCGCGCTGGATGAGGTCGAGTCGTTCGGCCGGTTCCTCGGCGGCAGCGCCACCAATGTCGCGGTCGCCGCCGCTAGGCATGGTCGCCGTACCGCCGTGATCACCCGCACCGGCGCCGACCCGTTCGGGCGATTCGTCCGCCGTGCCCTCGCAGAGTACGGCGTGGACGGCCGGTTCGTCGCCGAAGTCCCGGGCCTGCCCACACCCGTCACCTTCTGCGCGCTGTTCCCACCCGAGAATTTCCCACTATACTTCTACCGCTTCCCCAAGGCACCCGATCTGGAAATCCGCACCGACGATCTCGATCGTCCCGCGATCGAGGCGGCCCGGGTGCTGTGGGCGACGATGACCGGCCTGTGCGCCGAGCCGTCCAGGACCGCGACGCTCGCCGCACTGGGCGCCCGCCGGCGCTCGGACCTCACCATCCTCGACCTGGACCACCGGCCCGTGTTCTGGGAGTCCCCGCCGGAGGCACGGCGCTGGGCGCGCGAGGCGCTCACACACGCCACCGTCGCGGTCGGCAATGTCACCGAATGCGAGGTCGCCGTCGGTGAGAAAGACCCGTTGCGCGCCGCCCTTACGCTCCTCGACCACGGCGTCCGGCTCGCCATCGTCAAACGGGGCCCGGAGGGCGTGCTCGCCGTCGATGCCGAAGGGCGGATCGTCGAGGCGCCGCCGGTGCCGGTCGAGGTCGTCAACGGGCTCGGCGCGGGTGACGCGTTCGGCGGCGCCCTCTGCCACGGGCTGCTGTCCGGCTGGGACCTGCGTCCGTCATCGACTACGCCAACACCGCCGGTGCGATCGTCGCGTCCCGGCTGGCCTGTGCCGCGGCGATGCCGGCACCAGATGAGGTCGCCGCGCTGATGAACCGGACGGCCCCATGACCCCCAGCACGCGGGAGGCCCTGCCCGGCTCCCGGGCGCACCGCATCGCGGCGCTGGCGGACGCGCGGGCACTGCATCCCGAATCCATCGCCGCGACCGCCGCCCGCCGCGCCAGACGCGCGTCGCTGCTCGGTGCGGCCGGCCGGCTAATGCTCGTCGCGGCCGACCACCCGGCCCGCGGCGCCCTCGCCGCAGGCGGCGATCCGGTCGCCATGGGCGACCGGAGCGAACTGCTCGACCGGCTGTGCACCGCCCTGGATCGTCCCGGCGTGGACGGCGTGATGGCCACCCCCGACGTGCTCGAGGACCTGCTGCTCCTTGGTGTCCTCGAGGACAAGATCGTGGTCGGTTCGATGAACCGGGGCGGTCTCGCCGGCGTATCCTTCGAGATCGACGACCGTTTCACCGCCTACAGCGCCGACGCGATCGCGGCGGCCCGCCTTGACGGCGGCAAGATGCTCCTGCGTATCGTTGACGACGACCCGGCGACGGCACGTACCTTGGAAGGCTGCGCCCAAGCGGTGTCGGCACTCGCCGACTACGGACTGATGGCGATGGTCGAGCCGTTCATCGCCCGCTGGCTGGACGGCCGCGTCCGCAACGACCTCACCCCTGAGGCGATGATCCGCGCGATCTCGATCGCGTCCGGGCTCGGCAGCACCTCGGCGCACACCTGGCTGAAGGTCCCCGTCGTCCCGGACATGGCACGCGTCATGGCCGCCTCCACGCTGCCGACGCTGCTCCTCGGCGGCGAGGTCACCGAGGACCCGCGCGGCGCCCTGGACGGCTGGCGACGCGCCATGCGGCTCCCGACCGTCCGCGGCCTGGTCGCCGGCCGTTCTCTCCTCTACCCCTCGGACGGCGACGTCGCCGGAGCCGTCGACGCCGCAGTGGAGATCCTTTGAACGAGAAACTGCATCTGCCGGCCGGCACCGCCGGTGAGGGAGCATACGGGCTGGTTGTCACGCCCGACTCAGCCGGGTGGGCTCATTCGGCCCTGCGGATTCTGGAGTTGCCGGAGGGGGGCCCGCACGAATTCGAGACTGGCGGGTTCGAGACCATCGTGCTGCCGTTGACCGGATCGTGCACGGTCGAGTGCGACGGTGAGCGATTCGTTCTGCAGGGGCGGGACGGTGTCTTCAGCCGGGTCAGCGACTTCGCCTACGTGCCGCGCGACGCGCTGATCACGGTCCGGGGCCGCGGCCGCTTCGCGTTGGCCGGAGCCCGCTGCGAAGGACGGCGAGAGCCGCGCTACGGCCCGGCGAACGAGGTCCCGGTCGAGTTGCGGGGCGCGGGGCCGGCGAGCCGGCAGGTGAACAACTTCGGTACCCCTGGGGGGTTCCCTTTCGCGGAGAAGCTGATCGCGTGCGAGGTGCTGACACCGGGAGGCTGCTGGTCGTCCTTCCCACCGCACAAGCACGATGAGGACCGGCCGGAGGAATCGATGCTGGAGGAGATTTACTACTTCGAGGTCGCCGGCGAGTCCGGCATGGGCTACCAACGGGTTTACGGCGGCTCCGAAGTGCTGGCCGAGGTCCGGACGGGCGATGCCGTCCTGGTTCCGAGCGGTTGGCACGGGCCTTCGATGGCGGTGCCGGGCCACGACCTCTACTACCTGAACGTGATGGCGGGGCCGTCGCCGGAGCGGGCGTGGCGGATCTGCGACGACCCCGCGCACGCGTGGATCCGCGACACCTGGAACGGGCTGCCGGTCGATCCCCGGCTGCCGCTGACCTCGGCGGAGGGACGGTCATGAGGCTCACGGTGGGGCAGGCGCTGATCAGGTTCCTGGCCGCGCAGGACGTCGAACGCGATGGCGCACGGCGGCGGTTCTTCGCAGGCTGCTTCGGCATCTTCGGGCACGGCAACGTCGCCGGGATCGGGCAGGCCCTTCTCGAACACGCCGACGACCTCCCTTTCCACATGGCCCGCAACGAGCAGGCGATGGTGCACACCGCCGCCGGGTATGCCCGGATGAACGATCGGCTGGCCACCTTCGCCTGCACTACCTCCATCGGCCCCGGCGCCACCAACATGGTGACCGGTGCGGCGCTGGCCACCGTCAACCGGCTGCCGGTGCTGCTGCTGCCGGGCGACATCTTCGCCACTCGTCCGGCCGATCCGGTTCTGCAGGAGTTGGAGGACGCCCGGTCCTACGACATGTCGGTCAACGACTGCCTCAAACCGGTGTCGAAGTACTGGGACCGGATCAACCGCCCCGAGCAGCTGCCGAGCGCGCTGCTTGCGGCGATGCGGGTGCTTACCGATCCCGCCGAGACCGGCGCGGTGACGCTGGCGTTGCCGCAGGACGTACAGGCCGAGGCGTTCGACTGGCCGGAGGAGTTGTTCACCCGCCGGGTGTGGCACGTCGCGCGACCGGCGCCCGAACCGGCCATGCTGGAGCAGGCCGCCGTAATCGTGCGGGGTGCGGAGCGGCCGCTGATCGTGGCGGGCGGCGGAGTGATCTACGCGCACGCCACCGACGATCTACGCGTCTTCGCCGAGCGCACCGGAATCCCGGTCGCTGAGACCCAGGCCGGCAAGGGCGCCCTGCCGTGGAATCACGAATGCTCGGTCGGCGCCCTCGGCGCGACCGGTACCACCGCCGCCAACACGCTCGCCCGTGCGGCCGACGTCGTCCTCGGGATCGGCACGCGTTACAGCGATTTCACCACCGCGTCCCACAGCCTGTTCGCCGACCCGGGCGTCCGCTTCGTCAACATCAACGTCGCGCGCCCCGACGCGGTCAAGCTCGGCGGCGTCCCGGTCGTCGCCGACGCCCGGGAGGCTGTCAGGACCCTGACCGGCATGCTCGACGGCTGGGCCGTGAAGGGCACATACCGGGCACGGACGAAGAACCTCATCCGCCGATGGAACTCCGTTGTCGACGGCGCGTTCGGAAACCGGCACGGGACGCCCTCGACCCAGGCGGAGGTCATCGGAATCGTCAACGAGGAGTCCGGGCCGCGGGACGTGGTGGTTTGTGCCGCAGGGTCCATGCCGGGGGACCTGCACAAGCTGTGGCGGGCCCGCGATCCCAAGGGCTACCACGTCGAGTACGGCTACTCCTGCATGGGCTACGAGATCGCCGGCGGACTCGGAGTCAAACTCGCCGCCCCCGACCGAGAAGTGTTCGTTCTCGTGGGAGACGGCTCTTACCTGATGATGGCGCAGGAGTTGACCACCGCCGTCGCCGAGGGCGTCAAACTGATCGTGGTCCTCGTCCAGAACCACGGTTACGCCTCGATTGGGAACCTTTCCGAGTCCGTCGGAGCGGCCCGATTCGGGACCCGGCACCGCGTCAGGACGGCCACGGGGCTCGACGGCGAGCCGATTCCCGTCGATCTCGCCGCGAACGCCGCCAGCCTCGGCGCCGACGTCATTCGCGCGGACGACGCCGAGGGATTCCGGAGCGCGCTTCGACAAGCGATCGCCTCGTTCCGCACGACGGTCGTCCACATTGAGACCGACCCGCTGATTCCCGCGCCCGGCAGTGACGCCTGGTGGGACGTCCCGGTCGCCGAAGCCTCGGCGCTGGAGGATACGCGGCAGGCCCGCGCCCGCTACGACCACGACAAGAAGTCCCAGCGCCGCTACCTGTGAGAGGAATCCAATGCGCTCAATTCGGCACCGGGATCGGCGGTGTCCGGATCGGCGGGAGCACCATGGCCGCCGTCCACGACCCGGCGACGGGACTGCGGACAGGCGAGATGGCCGTGGGCGCCACGCCGAGGACGCCTCGGCCGTAGCGGCGCGGGCCGTCGAATCGTGGCGGGAGACGTCGCTGACGTGGCGGCCCTGCCCGAGATCCAGGGCCGCCACTCCTTGACGACGTTGATGCCCGCGCGGCCCAGTGGCAGCAGGACCGAATCATGGCGGACGTAGGTGTGGAAGGCACCCGAGCCGTCGACGGGTTCGAGAGTGTCCAGCAGCCACGGCACCCAGCCGGCGAGTGTGGCCAGCCGCAGCTGGGCGACGCCGGTCCCGGTCCGCTCGGCCAGAGCCTCCAGCACCGGCCGGGGCGGGTCCCAGTCCAGGTCGTCTTCGTGGGCTTCCCGACCAGGGCCGAGGCCGGGCCGAGGTTATGGGACAGCAGCTGAGCGACCGTCAGCTGGTAGCGCGCGGCGATGCGGCAGAGTCAGGACGACAGCGCCTCGCCCGGGTTGCGGCGGCGGGTGGACCGGCCACCGGCGTGCGCGGCCACCGGTCACAGGCATTCGCGTTCGAACAGGCGCCGCCGCTCCGTTGGCCCGCCGTAGGTCGTCATCAGCAGGGTCCGCTGGTCGATCGACTCCTCGCCCGACTCGATCGCCACGACCGCGGCCTCGGTCAGCAGGTAGTCGGCCATCTCGGCGTCGAGATCGCCGAGGGGCGGAGCAGCGGGAACGCCGAAGCGAAGCTCGCCAGCAGCGACCGATCCTGGACCCCCACCTCGTTCACCACTGCTCGATCACCTCGAACGGAGTCGCGGTCACCGCCGGCTCGCAATCGGCGGGCGGCGGTTTGGCAGGCGCCGCGACAGCGCGGACCTTGCGGGTCGTGCCGCCGAGTCCTCGGTGATTTGCCGCATCTGCTCCACCATCGAAAAGAGCGCGTTCTCATCGACCTGATCGCGGCCCAGCTCCCGCAGCCGGGCCACGGCCGCGCGCTGCTCCCACAGGCTGATCGGCGGCCGCGACATGCTTCGGTAGGGCACCTTCAGGTTGCAGTTGCCGTCCGGATCCAGTGCTCAGATCCGGGAGATGTCGCGCGGGTCGCGCCGCAGCACGAACTTCCCAAGTTCCCTGCGGCGCGATCCACGGCTTGAGGCCGTCGCAGAAATACTGGACGTGATCGGGGTGAAGCCCGTCCTGCTCAGCACCCGCCGCTCCACCGGCAGGTGGTCGACTGTAAGCGGCCATCTGAGGTGCCACGGATCTTCCGGACAGGGCCCCAACTAGAGTTGGGGAGAACCGGAAGGGAAGGTCGTTGGCACGACA
>NZ_MKJY01000057.1 GCF_001942465.1 Actinomadura sp. CNU-125 | reverse complement strand
CCGCGGCGGCCGCCAGCGCCGCGGCGAGCCCGCTCGTCCGCGCCGAGGGCCGCCGCGGCCAGGTGCCAGGCGCGGCGGTCGCCGTCGGTCAGGTCCGCCAGGACGGCGTGCACGCGGCGGACTTCGGCGGGAGCCGCCGCCTCGTGGATCGCGGACCGGATCAGCGGATGACGGAAGCGCACGCCCGTCCCCGAAACCTCGGCCAGCCCGGACCGTTCCAGCTCGGCCAGCGCCCCCCGCCCGGCGCGGACGCCGCGGACGCCGCGGGCGGTGCCGCGTTCGCGTCCCGCCGGTCGGCCGGCAGCCGTTCGGCGGCGCGCAGGACCAGGCCGGGGTCCGCCTCGACGGCGGCGATGAGGGCCACCGCCCGGGCGGAGGCGGACAACGCGGACACGCGGTCGCCGAAGAGCCGGGTTCCGCCGGGCAGCGGGTCGGGCAGGGGTTCGCGGCCGGCGAGCTGCGCGGGCGTCAGGCGGGCGGCGATCTCCGCCAAGGCGAGCGGGTTCGCGCCGGTCGACGCGACGAGCTCCCGCTTCACCTGCGCGGGCAGCGCGCCGTGGCGGGACTCCAGCAGCTCCGCCGCGGCCGATTCGGGCAGGCCGCGCACCTCCACCGTCGACGGCACGCCCTTGACGGGGGCGTCGCCGCGTACGGCGAACAGCATCGCGATCCGTTCGGTCGCCAGCCGCCTGGCGGCGAACAGCAGCGCGTCGGCCGAGGCCCGGTCGACCCACTGGCAGTCGTCGACCACGCACACGAGCCCGTCCGGCGCGGCGGCCTCGGCCAGCAGCGACAGCACCCCGGCGCCCAGCAGGAACCGGTCGCCGGCACCGCCGGCGGCCAGCCCCAGTGCCGCGCCCACGGCGGCGCGCAGCGGCTCGGGCAGCGCCTCCAGCGAACCCGCGACCGGCCGCAGCACCTGGTGCAGCGCCGCGAACGCGAGGTCGGACTCGGACTCCACGCCGGTGGCCCGCAGAACCCGCATCGCGCCGCCGCGCGCGACCGCCGCGTCGAGCAGAGCCGTCTTGCCCGCCCCCGCCTCTCCCCGCAGCACCACCGCGCCGCCGGACCCGTCACGGGCCCGCGAGATCGCCTCGTCCAGCGCGCTGATCTCCGCAGATCGTCCATAGAGCATGAAAACCCACTCTAGGACGGCCGCGTCATGGGACGGGCGCGCGCCGCCGCGCGGCCGTGCCGGATCGCCCGTTCGGCTTGCGGGCCGTCACGCGTAGGAGGCGGCGATCGCGGCGGCGCGCTCGCGCAGGGCGGCGCGCAACCACTGCGGTTCCAGGGCTTCCGCGCCCGTGGCGAGCTGCCACAGCGCCCATTCGGCGTGTCTCGGGTCCTGGAAGGTCACTTCGAGCCGCAGCCGTCCGTCCGCGTCGGTTTCCTCGGTGAGGACGGCCAGCGCGGTGCCCACCAGGATCTCCCGCCGCGCCGGGTCCACCCGGACCAGCACGGTGACCTGGTCGCCGCCGGTCCGGAAGCGCGTGCTGCGTTCCCGCCAGGCCCGGTCCAGATCGACCCGGTCGGGTCGCCGGGCGGGTTCGGCGAGTTCCTCGGCCGCCGCGATCCGCGACAGCCGGTAGGTGCGGTCCGCACCGGATCTCGTGGCCAGCAGGTATCCCTGCTCGCGGACGGTGACCAGGCCGATCGGGTCGACCGTGCGCCATTTGGGGGGTTGGCCCACGGCCGCGTAGTAGATCCGCAGCCGGTGCCCGGCGAACACCGCGCGCCGGACCTCGCCCACCACGTCGTCGGGCACTTCCTCGGGGGTCTGCCGACGCGAGAGAAGGTCGGTCTCCGGGTCGATGAGCAGGCGCTCGGCCGCACCGGCGGCGATGTCGCGATGGCCGGCGGGCAGCGCGTCGACCACTTTGAGCATCGCCGAAGCGAGCGCCGAGCCGAGGCCGAACGCCTGCGCGCCGCGCCGCGAGCCGGCGACCAGCAGGGCAAGCGCCTCGTCGTGGTTCAGCCCGGTGAGCTCGGTCCGGAAACCGGGCAGCAGCGCGAAACCGCCGTGCCTACCGCGTTCGGCGTAGACCGGGACGCCCGCCGCCGACAGCGCCTCGATGTCGCGCAGCACGGTCCGGGTGGACACCTCGAGTTCGCGGGCCAGCGCGGTCGCGGTCATCCGGCCGTGCCGGCGCAGCAGCAGCACCAGCGAGACCAGCCGGTCGGCGCGCATACGCGAACTCTACCGAAATACACGACAAAGGATGTCGTGATTCGTTGGCACGCTCATCGGCATGACCAGGCACGCACGCCGGTCGGCGTGCGTGTTCGACGACGAATCGAACGGAGCCGATGTGGCGATCGAGAGAACCTCTGTCAACCCGTGGGCGTGGTCGGCGGAGATGGGATGACAACCGGGGCGAGCTCGTCTCCGGGCACACCCGCACCCTTTACTGCGCCGGACAGACCGCGATGGGCGGCGACGGCAAGCCGCAGCACGCCGACGACATGGCGGCGCAGCTGGCGCTGAGCCTGGAGAACCTGGAGGCGGTGCTCGGCGAGGCCGGCATGTCCCTCGCGGACCTGGTCCGGCTCAACGTCTACACCACCGACGTCGACCGGCTCTTCGAGCATTACGGCGTGCTGGCGGCGCGGCTGGGCGGCGCCGGGGCCGCACCGTCCACCACGATGCTCGGCGTGACGCGGCTGGCGATCCCCGACCTGATGGTCGAGCTGGAGGGGACCGCCGTCGCGTGACGCGGCCCCGCCGCCTCCGGCGGCCCCCCGGAGGCGGCGGTCCGGCTCACGGGCGTCGCTCACAAGGGCGGGAGCCGGGTGCGCAGGAGGCAGAACTCGTTGCCTTCCGGGTCGGCCAGGACGTGCCGGCTTTCGGTGCCGGTCTGGCCGACGTCGGCGGGCTCGGCGCCCAGGGCCAGCAGGCGGGCCAGCTCGGCGTCCTGGTCGCGGTCGGTGGGGTTGACGTCGATGTGCAGCCGCAGCTTGCCGGGCCGCGGGTCGCCGCAGGCGCTGAGGACGATCGTGGGCTGCGGGCCGCCCGCCCCGGCGCCGGGCGGCCCGATCTCGATGCTCCCGTCGTCTTCGCGGCCGAGTTCGACGTAGCCGAGCACCTCGCTCCAGAACGCGGCGAGCCGCTCGGGGTCGGCGGCGTCGAGGATCAGTTCGCTGATGCGGCATGCCATGCCGTCAGCGTACGGAACCCGGCGCCGCATCCGGCGCCATGGAGGTGTTCCAGTAGTCGGCGTAGCGGCCGCCGCGGCGCAGCAGCTCGTCGTGGCCGCCTTCTTCGGCGATGCGGCCGTCGTGCAGGAAGGCGATGCGGTCGGCGCGCCGGACGGTCCGCAGCCGGTGGGCGACCATCACCACCGTGCGGCCCGCCATCAGGCGTTCGATGCCGTCGTGGACGGCGGCCTCGTTCGCTGGGTCCAGCGCGGAGGTCACCTCGTCGAGCAGCACGATGGGCGCGTCCTTCAGCAGCGCCCGCGCGATCGAGACGCGCTGGCGTTCGCCGCCCGACAGCAGCGCGCCGCCCTCGCCGACGCCGGTGTCCCAGCCCGCGGGGAGCCGGGCGATCACCTCGTCCAGCCCGGCCGCGGCCGCGGCCGCGCGGACCTCGGCGCGTCCGGCGCCGGGGCGGCCGAGGCGCACGTTCTCCTCGATCGTGCCGTCGAAGAGGTAGACGTCCTGGAAGACGATGGCGATGCGTTCCATCAGCTGCTCGGTGCTGATGGCGCGGACGTCGACGTCTCCCACGCTGACGGTGCCCCCGTCCACGTCGTAGAACC
Organism: Actinomadura sp. CNU-125; assembly: GCF_001942465.1. GTDB lineage: Bacteria > Actinomycetota > Actinomycetes > Streptosporangiales > Streptosporangiaceae > Spirillospora. The sequence continues at coordinate 17,628 of NZ_MKJY01000057.1, read as the reverse complement.
GTGCGATCAGCTGCAGCAGGGTGCTCTTGCCCGCGCGGACGCCCCGACGACGGCGAGCCGCCGTCCCTCGGGCACCGCCAGCGACAGGCCGTCGAGGACCGTGCGCTCCCCGTGCCCGAACGTGACGGACTCGAACCGCAGGCCGTGGTGCCGCGGCGGCGCCGGGTCGGCCGGTTCCGGCAGCGGCTCGGTGCGCAGCACCGCGTCGAGCCTGGCCAGCTCGCTGCGCGCGCCGCGGATCTGGCCGCCGATGTGCGACAGCGACAGCAGCGGGTCGGCGCAGCGGGCGGCCAGGACCAGGATCGTCAGGACCTCCGCGGCGCCGATGTGCCCGCCGAGCGCCAGGTAGGCGCCCAGGATCAGCAGTACGGTGAACATCGCCTGCACCGCGACGGCGAGGCCGACCGTGCCGGGCAGGGCCGACAGGACGGTGCGGCGGGACGCGCGCCGCACGTCGCGCAGCGAGTCGTCGAGCAGCCGGAACCGTTCGGTGGTGCGGCCGCCGGCGCGCAGCACCGGCTGGGCCTGCAGGTATTCGATGACGCGGCCGGTGGCGTCCCGGTCGCGTGCGTCGCGTTCGGCGTCGGCGGCGGCCGTGGCGCGTCCCGTCCGGATCTGGATCGCCGCGACGACCGGGACGGCGGCCAGCGCGGCCAGGCCCATCCGCGGGTCGAACGCGAGCATCACGGCGATGATCGTCAGCGGCGTCACGCAGGCGGACACGAACGGTGCCAGCAGATGCGCGATGGCGCTCATGGCGCCCAGGACGCCGCGGCCGGCCAGGACCGACACCTCCCCGACGCGGGCCGGGGTGTACCAGCCGATGGGCAGCCGGGCCAGGTGGTCGCCGAGCCGGTGGTAGACGCCGCGCAGGAGGGCGGTCCCGGCGCGGAAGCCGGACAGGTCGGCGGCGTAGCGCAGCGCCGCGCAGAGCGCGACGGCGGCGGCGAACGCGGCCAGCCACGGCCGGGCGTCCCCGGGGTCGCCGCCCAGCAGCGCGCGCAGCAGCGGGACGAGCAGTGCGTAGGACAGCCCCTCGGCCACGGCGGCCGCGGTCATCAGGGCGACGGTCCGGCGGACGGGACGCGCGTGGTCGTGTCCCAGCACGCGCAGCAGCGTTCGGATCATCGGAGCCGGTCTCCTCGCAGGGCGCCGTCGTGGTTCTCGTGGGCGTGGGTTCGGGGGTCGCGGGTTCCGGGGTCGTGGGTCTCGGGGTCGTGGTTCTCGGGCCGGTGGGATCGCCAGAAGGCGGCGAACTTCCCGTCGCGGGCGAGGAGTTCGGCGGGGGCGCCGCGTTCGGCGACCGTCCCGTTCTCCAGCAGCACGACGGTGTCGGCGTCTGTGATCGTTTCGAGGCGGTGGGCGATGACCAGGACGGTCCGGTCGCCCTTGAGGTCCGCCAGGGTGCGGCGCACCGCCCGTTCGGTGTGCGGGTCGGCGAACGCGGTGGCCTCGTCCAGCACCAGGACGGGCGCGTCGGCGAGGAGCGCGCGGGCGATCGAGATCCGCTGCGCCTCGCCGCCCGACAGCCCGGCCTCGTCGCCGAGGACGGTGTCGTAGCCGTGCGGCAGTTCGAGGATCCGGTCGTGGACGCCGGCGAGCCGGGCGGCGCGGGCCACCTCGTCGCGTTCGGCGTGCGGGACGGCCAACGCGATGTTGTCCGCGACGGACGCGCGCAGCAGCCGCACGTCCTGGAAGACGAACGACACCGTCCGGTACAGCTCCCGGGAACCGATCTCGCGCAGGTCGGCGCCGCCCAGGACGATCGAGCCGGCGTCCGGGTCGAAGAACCGCGGCAGCAGCCGCACCAGCGTGGACTTCCCGCTTCCGGACGGCCCGACGAGCGCGGTGACCGTGCCGGGTTCGAGCGTGAGGTCGATGCCGCGCAGCACCTCGTGCCCGGGGTCGTAGCCGAACCGGACGCCGCGCAGCTCGATCCGGTGCCCGTGCGGCGCGGCCGGGTGCGCGGGTTCGGGCAGCGGCCGGGCCGCGAGGACGTCGCGGATCCGGCCGACGGCGCGCCGGGCGGCCTGGGCGTCGTCGAAGCCGTGCCCGAGGGCCGCGACCGGGGCGGTCAGTCCGAGGCCCAGCAGCAGGAAGGGCAGCAGGTCGGCGGCGGGGAGGGAGCCGCCGGTGATCAGCAGCGTGCCGCCGGTGAGGACGGCCAGCAGGACGAACGGGGGCGACAGCGCCACCTGCATCGCCGCGGCGACCGGGGCGAGGCCGCGCACCATCCGCAGGAAGGAGTCGGCGAAGTCGTCGGTGGCCGTGTGGAACCGGTGCAGGGCCCGGTCGGATCCGCCGAACGCCTTGACGACGGCGATGCCCTGCACGAATTCGACGACCGAGTCGGCGATCCGTCCGGTGCCGGCGTCGAACTCCTTCTGCTCGCGCAGCCGGGCGGGGGTCATCATGAGCGGGACGAACGCCACCGCCAGCAGCACCGGGATCAGGGTGATGAGGGTGAGGCGCCAGTCGACGGCGAACAGGTAGATCAGCGACACCAGCGGCACGACGAACGCCGAGACCAGGTCGCCGGGGGTGTGGGCGATGAACGGGTGCACGGCGCTCACGTCCTCCCCCACGACCTTGGCGAGCTCGCCGGTGCGGCGCCGGGAGAGCCAGCCGATCGGCGCGCGGCCCAGCCGCGCGGCCAGCCGCCGCCGGAGCGACAGCTGCACCCGCCCGTCGATGAGGTGCCCGAGGCCGGACGAGGCGGAGGTGAACAGCAGCCGCAGGAGCAGGCCGAGCGCGCCCGCGGCCACGACGAGGCGGACGTGGTCGTGGTCGGGCGGCCCGGAGGCCAGCAGGGTGCGGCCGAGTTCGACGACGGCCAGCAGCGGCGCCAGGCCCGCGACGGCGCCGATCACCTGCAGGATCACGACGGCGGCGAGGCCCGGGAGGAAGGGACGCAGTCCGGTGCCGTCCTCGGCGGGACCGGCGGCGGTCACCGCTTCTCCAGCCGGGTGCGTCCGGCACGGTGACGGCCAGGATGTTGCCGGGGGTGTCGAGGCGGATCCGGTGCCAGCGCCCGCGCGGGACGACGGCGGCGGTCCCGGCGGGCAGCCGGATCTCCTCGTCGGGCCGTCCGGGCCGTTCGGGGCGCAGGTAGAGGCGCATCTTCCCGATGAGGCAGGACACGATCTCCTCGGCCTCGGGGTGCACTTCCCAGTGGTCGGCGTGGACGTCGGCGCCGGTTCTGGCGTGGAAGACCCGCAGTACCCAGTCGTCCCGCCCGGGGCCGGGCCGTGCGTGGGGTCCGGTGCGGGGGCCGGTGTGGATGGTGCCGCCGGGGGCGAGGTGGACGGCGGACGAGAGGAGGTCGATCGGGGCGACGGTCATGCCGCGGTTCCTTTCGGGGCCGGGTGGCCCGGTCGGTCCGGGTCAGTCCCGGGCGGTGTGCGGGTCGGGGGTCTCGGTGCGCACGTCGCGCGGCGGGCCGGTCCGCGGCAGGACGGTGACGGCGATGAGGGCCCCGGCGAACAGCAGCGCGGCGCCGAGGGACAGGCCGAGGGCGTAGCCGTCGGTGAGCGTCCCGGGCGTGGCGGACGGCCCGGTGCGGTCGTGCGCGGCGGTGCCGAGGGCGGCGAGCCCGAACGCGGCGCCGAGCTGGCGGGTGCTGTTGAGCAGGCCCGAGGCGGCGCCGGTCTCGTGGGCGGCGACGCCGACGGTGGCGGTGGACACGACCGGGGCGAGGCAGAGCCCGAAGCCGATGCCGACGACGATCGAGGGGCCCAGCACGTCGGCGAGGAACGTGCCGCCGGGGCTGATCCGGCCGAACCATGCGAAGCCGGACGCGGTCAGCAGCGCCCCGGCGATCAGGAGGGTGCGCGGCGCGAACCGGTAGCCGAGCTTGACCGCGAGCACGGATCCGGCGATCGTGGCCGCGCCGAGCGGCATGAACTCCGTTCCGGCGCGGGCGGGCCCGTGGCCGAGCACGCCCTGCACGTAGAGGGACACGAAGTAGAACGCCGAGGCCATGGCGGCACCGGCCAGCAGGTTGTAGGCGTTGGCGCCGGCGACCGACCGGTTGGCCAGCAGCCCGAGCCGGACCAGCGGTTCCCGGGCGGTGCTCCGCTCGACCGTCCGCTCGACCAGGACGAACGCGGCCAGCAGCGCGGCGGCGGCCGCGAGGGTCGTCAGGGTGGTCGGCGACGTCCACGCGTGGGTGCCGGTGCGGACGATCCCGAACACCAGCAGCGTCATGCCCGCCGTGGCCAGGACGGCGCCGGCCGCGTCGGGGCGCCGGTCGCGGGCCGGGGGCGGTCCGGCGGGGACGCCCCGCCAGGCCAGTGCCAGCGCGATCGCGGCCATCGGCACGTTGACGAACATCACCCAGCGCCATCCGGCGTACTCGGTGAGCACGCCGCCGATCAGGACGCCGAAGACGCCGCCGGACGCGTTCGTCGCGCTCCACACCCCGAAGGCGCGGACGTGGGCCCGTCCCGTCGGGAACGTCGTGGCCAGCAGCGCGAGCGCGGCCGGGGCCAGCGCGGCGGCCCCGACGCCCTGCGCGGCGCGGGCGGCGACGAGGTGGCCGGGTTCCTGGGCGAAGCCGCCGGCGAGGGAGGCGAGGCCGAACAGGCCGAGCCCGAGCAGCAGGACCCGCTTGCGGCCGTACCGGTCGGCGGCCTTGCCGCCCAGCAGCAGCAGCCCGCCGAAGGCGAGCGCGTAGGCGTGCACGACCCAGGTCAGGCCCACGGCGCCGAAGCCGAGCCCGGCGGCGATCTGCGGGAGCCCGACGTTCACGACCGACAGGTCCAGCGACACCATGAACTGCACGACGGCGACCGCGGCGAGGGTGAGCCCCGGCCTGGCCCCGGCTCCCCCGCCGGCCGGTGCGGCGGGCGCCGGGACGGCCGCCTGGACGGACGACGGGGCGGACGACGGGGCGGCGCGGTCGCGTCCGGTGCGGGTCGCAGGCCCGGCCGGCCGGGCCCGCCCTTGTCTCGGATTGGCATGCCGGACATCGTGCTCGCCGGACGGTCCCGCGGTCGTCATGCCGGGGACGGCTCATTCGGCTGCCGCCCGGGACGCAGAAGCGCCGCGACTACATCGCCGGGAGTACGGGTTCCCTCCGCCCCGCGGCCGAGGCGCTCCGCCCGAAAAGCCTCTAATCTGCCCGAATGAGGTTCATGGACCGGCCGGTCGCGCAGGACGGCCTGCTCGCCGCCGCGATGGCCGTCGTGGTGTCGGTCTTCCTGGTGGGCGAGCCGGACGCGGGCGCCCCGGATTTCGCGGCCGTCCTGGCCGGGACGGCGGCGCTGGCCGCCCAGCGGCGCGTGCCGCTGGTGTCGCTGCTGGTCAGCACGGTCTGCATGCTCGCGGTCGCGGCGCACGTCCAGCCGGGCCCGGCCGTCGCCTACCCGGTGATGGTGTCGGTGTTCGCCGCGGTCTGGGCCGGGCGCGCGCTCGCCGCGGCGCTGGCGGCCGTGGCCTTCCTGGGCGCGGGGCTGGCGGTGAACCTGCCCGGCGCCGACGACACCGGGCAGAACCTGGAGAGCATGTCGCTGCTGGTCGGCTGGTTCGTGGCGGCCGGGGTGGCGGCGATCGTCACCCGGCACCGGCAGGCGTACCTGGAGGAGGCCGAGCGGCGCGCCGCCGAGGCCGAACGCACCCGCGAGGAGGCGGCCCGGCGCCGCGCGGGAGAGGAGCGGCTGCGCATCGCCAGGGAACTGCACGACTCCCTCACGCACAGCATCTCGATCATCAAGGTGCAGGCGGGGGTGGCGGTGCACCTGGCGAACTCGCGCGGCGAGAAGGTGCCGTCCGCGCTGGTGGCGATCCAGGAGGCCAGCGGCGACGCCATGCGCGAGCTGCGCGCCACCCTGGAGGTCCTGCGCGACTCCGACGGGACGGGCGGCTTCGGCGAATCGGACGGCGCCGCGCCCGGCAGCGGCCTGGACCGGCTCGGCGAGCTGGTGGAGCGGGCCCGCTCGGCCGGGCTGACGGCCACCGTGACGATCTCGGGCACCCGGCCCGAGCTGCCGGACGAGGTGGACCGGGCGGCGTACCGGATCGTCCAGGAGGCGCTCACCAACGTCTCCAGGCACGCGGGCGGCGCCGCCGCGGCGGTGCGCGTCGACTACACCGATGGGGAGCTGGTCGTGCAGGTCGACGACGACGGGACGGCCGACCCGGACGCGCCGCCGGTGCCCGGCACGGGGCTGCTCGGCATGCGCGAGCGCGTCGCGGCGCTCGACGGGCGGCTGCGCGCCGGGCCCCGGCCCGAGGGCGGGTTCACCGTGCGCGCCGAGCTGCCCCTGCGGGCGGGGGCACGCCCGTGATCCGGGTGCTGCTGGTGGACGACCAGGCGCTCATCCGCGGCGGGTTCCGGGCCCTGCTGGAGAACGAGGACGACATCGAGGTCGCGGCCGAGGCCGCGAACGGCGAGCAGGGCGTCGCGCTCGCCCTGGAGCACCGGCCCGACGTCGCGCTCGTCGACGTCCAGATGCCGGTGATGGACGGCATCGAGGCGACCCGGCTGATCGCGGCCGACGAGCGGCTGAGCGGCGTCCACGTCGTGATCCTCACCAACTACGGCCTCGACGAGTACGTGTTCAACGCGCTGCGCGCGGGCGCGTGCGGCTTCATGGTCAAGGACACCGAGCCCGTCGACCTGGTGCAGGGCGTGCGGGTCGCGGCCCGCGGCGACGCGCTGCTGTCCCCCGCGATCACCCGCCGGCTGATCCGCGAGTACGTCGCGCGCCGCCCCGAGCCCGCGTCCGAGGGGCTGGACGCGCTGACCAACCGCGAGCGGGAGGTGACGGTGCTGGTGGCGCGCGGCCTGTCCAACGACGAGATCGCCGCGCACATGGTGATCAGCCCGGCCACCGCGAAGACGCACGTCAGCAGGGTGCTGACCAAGCTGCGCGTCCGGGACCGGGCGCAGCTGGTGGTGTTCGCCTACGAGTGCGGCCTGGTCTCCCCGCGGCGCGGCTGACCCCGGCCGCGCACGGCGGCCGGGGCGGGGCCGGGCCGGGAGGATCCGGGGGTCCGGCGTGGGCTCAGCGCTTGGTGATGCGGTAGACCCGCCGGGCTTCGCGGTCGGTGATCGGACGGTCGAGGAACATCAGGTCGTCCATCCTGCAGTCGCAGGGGTTGGCCTCGGCGTCGTCCTGCGGGAAGCTCCCGCCGATCTTGATGCCGCGGGGGTCGGTGGCGGACGTGACGTCGGGTTCGGGCGGCCCCTCGACCTGCCAGGGGTCGCCCGACCGGGTGTAGAAGCCCGGCAGCGGCTCACCGTCGCGGTACAGCTTCATCGCGCCGGTGTCGTAGTCGAACGTGGCGATCAGGTGCACCCAGGTGTTGCGCGGCAGGATCGCGCGCCAGTCGCGGTCCGCGGCGAACGTCTGCGAGGTGCCGCCGTCGACGCGGCGGCCGAGCGCGACGACGCGCAGCTCGCCGTCCACCTCGATGATCTCCAGCAGGGCGCGGACGGCGTGGCCGTCGGAGTCGCCGGTGAGCACGCCCGACAGCCCGATCGCGTTGTAGGTGTCGTCGGGGTCGGCGGTATTGGTGTCGGGGGCGGGGTTGACGCCGGTCATCTTGAACCAGCCGGTGAGGGTGGCGCCGCCCGCGGCGCCGAACGCCCGCAGGGACCGGACGCCGGTCTCGGAGTAGACACCGGCCTTCCAGTCGTCGTTCGCTGCGCCGCCGACCTGCCGCACCTGCAGCACGTTCCTGCGGGCGCCGTCGCGGACGCGCATGGCGGCGCCGCCGTTGACCAGGTCGATGGGCGTGCCCGAGCGGCCCAGGTCGCGTTCGCGGGCGGGGTCGCCGTGCACGGGGTGGTCGAAGTCGTAGTGGGCGACGAGGTCTCGGCGGAGGTGGAGGGGGGACGCCTGCGCGGGCGCGGCGGCGCCCGGCGCGACGGCCAGGGTGGCGCCGAGCAGGACGGTCGTGAACAGGGCGGTCGTGAACAGGGCGGGTGAGCGGCGGATGCGCATGTCGGTCTCCTCGGGAGCCGGACGGGCGGGGCGCGCGCCCCGCCCGTCCGGTGGGGTCATCGGGCGGGTGTGCCGCGGACGGTCAGGTCGCGGAGCCGGCCGATGTTGTCGAACGAGCCGAAGCCCACCCGGCCGGAGCCGAGCGCGGTGTCGAGGGCGGTGAACACGGGACGGTCCGCGCCGTCGACGTACACGGCGATCTCGCCGGTGCCCGCGCAGTGCCGCACGCGGACGTCGTGCCAGTCGGTGTCGGTGACGGCGGGCGGCGCGCCCTTGGACCGGTTCGCGTTCCACTGCCGGTCGATGCGGACGCGGTCGGCGCCGTTCACCAGGAAGATCCCGTTGTGGGGGTAGATGGTGTTGTCGCTGGACAGGTGGGCGTAGTAGAAGTGCGTGTCGTCGCGGTAGCCGAAGACGACGATGACGTCCCGGTTGGATTCCGACACCGGCGTGTCGAGCCGCACTTCGGCGTCGATCCGGGCGGAGGCGAACGCCGGGCCCTTCTTCAGCACCGCGTACTCGAACGGGCGGCGGGGCCCGGGCCGGGCCTCGCCCGCTTCGGCCAGGACGACCTGGCCGCGCTCGAACTCCCACTTGCCCGGCGTGACGGGCGACCAGTCGTCGGCGCCGGTGGCGTGGCCGACGCGCGCCGGGCCGGTGCGGCACTCGGCGAACCCGCGGGTGCCGACGACCTTCCAGACCGTCCCGTTGGCCTTGGACAGCAGGTACGGCTCGCCCTCGGCGTCGGCGCCGATGCGCAGGTCGACGCGCTCGTCGCCGGCCATGTCCCGCATGGTGACGGGCTCACCGGAGGTCGTGTACGCCGACAGTTCGTAGATCTGCGCGCGGTCCTGCCCGGTGGGGTCGCGGCGCATCTCCGACTCCTCGGTGTAGAAGAGCCGGCCGTTGACGATGTCGCCGAACAGGTACTTGCCGCGCAGCGCGGGCAGTTTCGCGCCGCGGTAGACGTAGCCGCCGGAGATGGCCTTGCCGACGTCGCTGCGGCAGTCCCAGTCGGCGGGCGGGTCGTGGTCGTAGGCGGCGAGCGGGTAGTTGTACCCGTACTTCTCGTCGTCCTCCGGCAGCGGGTACAGGTGGCAGCGGTCGTCCTCACGGAAGGTGAAGGCGCCCTCGCGTTCGCTCCAGCCGAGGTTGTCGCCCGGCCGAATCTCGTGGATCGACTCGATCTCGTGCTCGCCGATGTGCGCGAGGAACAGCCGCTTCGAGCCGCGGGTGTCCCAGCTGAAGCGGTGCGGGTCGCGCATCCCGTAGGCGTAGATCTCGCCGAGGGCGCCGTCCTCGCCGAGGAACGGGTTGTCGGCGGGAACGCCGTACTCGCCGTTCACGCCGTTCGTCCCGGACGGGTCGATCCGCAGGATCTTGCCCTGCGGCACGGCGAGGTTCTGCGGGTCGCCGCCGTTGGCGCCGACGTTGCCGTTCCCGCCGTCGCCGACCGCGATGTACAGCATCCCGTAGTCGGCGTCGCCGCGCCGGGCGTTGGGGTTGAAGTCGATCTGCTGGAGGTTGTGGATCCTCCCGGAGAACCCGAACCGCAGGACCTCGCGGTGCGTGCCGCGGAAGGTCCCGGCGGACGGGTCGTCGGTCTTCCACTCGGTGAGGACGCCGTGGTAGCCGGTGTTCGGCTGCTCGGGGAGGTCGGGCTCCTCGGTCTCGAGCGCGTCGCCCCGCTCGACGTGCGTGGTGTAGAACGTTCCGTTCTTGGCGAAGTCGGGGTGGAACGCGACGAACCCGAAGCCCTGGCCGAGCCCGGCGGCGGAGTAGAAGTCGGGCGCGAACGTCGCGCCGACGTCGAGGTAGGTGCTCGGCGTGCGGGTCTTGCCGTCCAGGAAGTACAGCTTGCCGTTCAGGTCGGGCACGTACAGGCGGCCCGAGCGGTCGGGGAGCTCGCCGAGGTGGTTGATGCGGTTGCGCCGCTCCAGCCGGTCGTCGGTCGGCGGCGCGAGGTCTCCGACTCGGGGAGCTGCGCGACCTTCTCCAGGACGAGCCCGAGCCCGGCGGGCGCGGGATCCTCGGGGATCGGGTCGAGGATGGGCGCGGGCTGCTGCGGGGCCTGCTGCCCGGCCGCCGCGGGCGGGACGGCGACCAGCGACGCCAGCAGCGCCGTGATCGCGAGCGGACACCATCTGAGTTTTCGCATTCCGACCGTCCTTCTCGTGGGGGTGGGGTGCGAAAGCGCTTACTGGAAGCGCTTTCTGGACATCGGCGCGACCGGGTTCACTCGACGTGCTCCCGGTAGCGGGCGAGCGTCAGGGACAGCGCGTCGGGGCCCGGCATGGCCCAGAGCGCCTCGTTGAAGATCTCCGCCTCGATCGGGCCGGTATACCCGGCGGCGTCCACGGCGGCACGGAACCGCCGCAGGTCGACGCACCCGTCGCCGAGCATGCCGCGCCCGGTCAGCACGCCCTCGGGCAGCGGGGTGATCCAGTCGGCGACCTGGAACAGCGCGATCCGGCCCTGCGCGCCCGCACGGGCGATGCCGTCCCAGACCGCCGGGTCCCACCACAGGTGATAGGTGTCGATCATGACGCCGACCTGCTCGGGCGGGTGCGGGGCGGCCAGGTCGAGGGCCTGGGCGAGGGTCGCCACGACGCAGCGGTCCGAGCAGAACATCGGGTGCAGCGGCTCGATCGCGAGCCGCACCCCGCGCTCCCCCGCGTACGGCGCCAGCTCGGCCAGCACGTCCGCGACGCGCGCCAGGGCGCCGTCCAGATCGCGGGACCCCGCCGGCAGCCCGCCGCTGACCAGGCACAGGACGGGCGCGCCCAGCTCGGCCGCCTCCTCGATCGCGCGCCGGTTGACCTCCACCGCGTCCGGATCCCCGAAGAAACCGCCCCGGCACAGGGACGTCACGGTCAGGCCGTGGTCGCGCACGAGCTTCGCCGCCCGCGCCGCCCCGTACTCGGCGACGGGCTCGCGCCACAGGCCGACCCCGGTGACCCCGGCCGCCGCGCACCCGGCGGCCAGGTCCGGCAGCGGCCAGTGGCGGGTCGTCCACTGGTTCAGGCTGAATCTCACGCGTCGCCCCCTTCGGCGGCCTCGCGGCCGGTTCCCCGGCCGATTCCGTGGCCGATGCCCTGGACGGTCAGCCAGGCCCGCATCCGCTCCCCCGCCAGGTCCGGGTCGGGGAAGAGCCCGGCGGCGTCGGCGAGCTCGAACAGCGCGCCAGATGCGGGACCGAACGCGCCGACTCCAGGCCCCCGACCATGCGGAAGTGCCGCTGGTGGCCGGCCAGCCACGCCAGGAACACCACACCGGTCTTGTAGTAGAAGGTCGGCGCCTCGAACAGGTGGCGGGCCAGCGGCAGCGTCGGCGCGAACGCCTCCTCGTAGGCCGCGCCCCCGCCCGCGCCGCCGCCCGCGCCGTCGTCGGCGTCCAGGGCGCGCAGGGCCGCCGCGGCGGCGGGCGCGATCGGGTCGAAGATCCCCAGCAGCGCGTCGCTGTGCCCGGACGCGTCCCCGCGGATCAGCTCGGGATAGTTGAAGTCGTCGCCGGTGTACAGCCGCACGCCGGCCGGCAGCCGCCGCCGGAAACCGACCTCCCGGCCCGCGTCCAGCAGCGAGATCTTCACCCCGTCCACCCGGTCCGCGTGCGCGCCGATCAGCTCCAGCAGCGCCGCCGCCGCGCGTCCGGGTCGGCCGACCCCCAGTAGCCCTCCAGCGCCGGGTCGAACATCGGGCCCAGCCAGTGCAGCACGGCCGGGCGCCGCAGCTGCGGCAGCAGCCGCCCGTACACCGCCGCATAGTCGCCGGGGCCGCGGGCCGACGCGGCGAGCTGCCGGCTGGCCATCAGGACCGGGACGGCGCCGGCGTCCTCGACGACCGCGAGCTGCTCCTCGTAGGCGGCGGCGATCGCGTCCAGCGGCGCCGGGCCGGGCGGGAGCTGGTCGGTGCCCGCACCGCACACGATGCGTCCCCCGGCCGCCCGCGCCTCCCGGCCGCTGCGCGCGATCAGCTCCCGGGTGACCGCCCAGCCCAGGCCCATGCCGCGCTGCGCGGTGTCCATCGCCTCGGCCACCCCGAGCCCGTGCGCCCACAGGTGCCGCCGGAACGCCAGCGTGGCGTCCCAGTCGAGCGTCCCGCCCGCGTCCCCGCCGGACGGGTCGGCGAACGGGTCGGCGACGACGTGCGCGGCCGCGTAGGCGACGCGCGACGCGGACGGCTCGGCGGACGCGGCGAACACCCGCGGCTCCCCCATCGTGTGCGGGACGAGCGTCCCGTCCGCGCGCGGAAGATCGAGTTTCACCGGGACAGCTCCGGGACCTCGACGCGGCGCCCCTCCCGCCAGGACCGCAGCCCCAGCTCGGCGAGCTGCACGCCGCGCGCCCCGGCGTAGAAGTCCCACGGGAACGGGGCGTCCTCGGCGACGTGCCGCAGGAACATCTCCCACTGGGCCCTGAACCCGTTGCCGAACTCGGTGTTGTCGGGGATCTCCTGCCACTGCGACCGGAAGTCCTCGGTGGCGGGCAGGTCGGGGTTCCACACCGGCTTGGGGGTCATGGAGCGGTGCTGGACGCGGCAGCGGCGCAGGCCCGCGACCGCCGAGCCCTCCGTGCCGTCCACCTGGAACTCCACGAGCTCGTCGCGGAACACCCGCGTCGTCCACGAGGAGTTGATCTGCGCGATGATCCCGCCGTCCAGCTCGAAGATCCCGTAGGCGGCGTCGTCGGCGGTCGCCTTGTACGGCTCGCCGTTCTCGTCGAAACGCTCGGCGACGTGCGTGGCGCCGAGCACCTGCACCGACCGGACGGGCGCGACGATGCCGTCCAGCACGTACCGCCAGTGCGGGTACATGTCCAGGACGATGCCGCCGCCGTCCTCGTCCCGGTAGAGTTCCAGCTCGGCCGCTGCGCCTCCTGCCAGTCGCCCTCGAACACCCAGTAGCCGAACTCGCCGCGCACCGACAGGATCCGCCCGAAGAACCCGCCGTCGACCAGCCGCTTCAGCTTGAGCAGGCCCGGCAGGAACAGCTTGTCCTGGACGACGCCGTGCTTGACGCCCGCCTCGCGGGCCAGGCGCGCCAGCGCCAGGGCGTCGTCGAGGTTCTCGGCGGTCGGCTTCTCGGTGTAGACGTGCTTGCCCGCCGCCAGCGCCGTGCGGATGGCGTCCACGCGCGCGCTCGTCACCTGCGCGTCGAAGTAGACGTCGGTGCCGGGGCGGGCGAGCGCCTCGTCCAGGTCGGTCGTCCACTCGGTGAGGCCGTGCCGCCCGGCGAGCTCGCGCAGCTTGGCCTCGCTGCGCCCCACCAGCACCGGCTCGGGCCACAGCGCGGTGCCGTCGGCCAGCCGCAGCCCGCCCTGCTCCCGGATCCCGAGGATCGAGCGGAGGAGGTGCTGGCGGTACCCCATCCGGCCGGTGACGCCGTTCATGACGATCCCGATGGACCTGCGTTCCATCACTGTCCTCTCAATTTTCGTGTGCCTTCCGGACGTGCCGGTCGGCCGGTTCGGTCCGGCGGCTCAGTCGGCTCAGTCGGCGGCCGCGCCCGCGCCCAGCAGGCCGCGGACGCGGCCGGTCACGCGGGCGAACTCGGGACGCTCCATCGTGGCGGCGTACGCGCGCTCGGCGGGCAGGCCGACGTCGATGATCTCGGCGATCGTGCCGGGCCGGTCGGTCATCACCACGACGCGGTTGGCCAGGTAGGCGGCCTCGGCGATGGAGTGGGTGACCAGCAGCACCGTCGTCCCGGTCTCCCGCCAGATCCGGTTCATCTCGATGTTGAGCTGCTCGCGGGTGAGCGCGTCCAGCGCGCCGAACGGCTCGTCCATCAGCAGGACGGGCGGTTCGTGCAGCAGCGCCCGGCACAGCGCGACGCGCTGCTGCATCCCGCCCGACAGCTCGTGCGGGAGCGCGTCCTCGAAGCCGGTGAGGCCGGTCATCTCGATCAGCTCGTCGGCGCGGCGGCGCGCCCGCTCGCCGGGCATGCGCCGCATCTCGGCCTGCAGCAGGATGTTGCGGCGGGCGCTGCGCCATTCCAGCAGCGCGGCCCGCTGGAACACGTAGCCGATGTCGTGGCGGGGGCCGCCGACGCGGTCGCCGCGCAGCCGCACGGTGCCCGACGACGGCTTGAGCAGCCCCGCGACCAGTTTCAGCAGCGTGGACTTGCCGCACCCGGACGGCCCGACGATCGCGACGAACTCCCCCATCGGGACGTCCAGCGCGACGTCGCGCAGCGCGGTGACGTCGCGTTTGCGGGTGCGGAACCGGACGGCCACGTCGTCCAGCCGGACGGCGGGCTCGGTCCCGGCGGCGCCGGTTTCGGCGCCGGTTGCGGTCGCTTTCTCGCTCATTGTCCTCATCGTTCGTCCCGTCGACTCGTGTGGTCCGGCCGTTCCGGAGGCGGCTTCGGGCCGCCGGTCCGGGGCGGGTTCGGGTGCCGGGTCATCCCTGGCCGGCGGGCGCGCGCCAGTACTCGGCGGGGTCCTTGGCCTCCTCGATCACGCCGGCCTCCTTGAAGGTGGCGATCGTCTGCCGCCAGTCGGCCTCGGCGTTGACGCCCGGCGCCTCGCCCTCGGTCGCCGGGGTGTGCAGGAGCTCCAGAGTCGCCTTGAACTGCTCGGTCAGCACGTCGTTCGCGGGCAGCTGCTCGGACGCGCCGGCCATGCTGGCGACGGCGCCCGCCGGGTCCGACGACGCGGCGGTCCACGATTCGCTGGTGGCGGCGACCATCTTCTCGACGATCTCCTCGTCGCTCTGCAGCTTGCGCTCGCCGGCCAGGAGCCCGTTGGAGAAGAAGTTCAGCCCGAAGTCGGCGTAGCGCAGGTAGGACATCGGCTTGCCGGACTTGGACGCGATCGTGGGGCCCTGGTCGTTGGCGAAGCCCATCAGCCCGTCGACCGTCCCGGACATCACCGCGGCCATCTTCCCGGCGGGGTCGGTGTTCTGGACCTTGACCTCGGCCGGGTCGATGCCGTTCTTGCGCAGGAACACCGGGAAGGTGCGCGCGAGGGCGTCCCCGGCGGTCCCGGCGATCGTCCTGCCCTTGAGGTCGGCGGGCTTCGCGACGCCCTCCGACTCGAACGACTGCACGGACGCGGGCGTGGTCTGCAGGTAGACGCCGAGGCTCTTGACGGGGACGCCCTTGTCCACGGCGGCCAGCAGCGCGGGCGTGTCGGCCCAGCCGAAGTCGGTCTGCCCGGCGCCGGTGGCCTGGACGGTCTTCTGCGAGCCCTGCCCGGCCTTGATCTCCAGGGCGATGCCGTGCTTTTCGTAGATGCCCTTCTTCTCGCCGTAGTAGAACGGCGCGTGCTCGCCGTAGGGGTACCAGTTCAGTGTCAGCGTGACCTTGGTCAGCTTCTTGCCGGAGTCGCTGGTGACCTGGTCGGATTCCCCGCCGCAGGCGCGCCCGCGAGCGCCACGAGCGGGACGAGCAGGGCGGCGGAGATGGTGCGGAGTTTCATGGACGGCCCTCCGTGACGGGGTGGGGTGGACGCCGGTCTGATCGCGCCGGCCGCGGGTTCGGTGGGCGGGTTCGGTGGGCGGGTTCGGTGGGCGGGCTCAGTAGGCGGGCTCAGTAGGCGGTGGTGACCGCGCCGTCGCGGCGGCTGGCGTGCCAGGGCAGCAGGAGCCGCTCGGCGACCTCGACGATCACGAACAGCGCGACGCCGATGGCCGACATGACCAGCAGCCCGGCGAACAGCATGGGGGTGTCGAGGTTGCCGTTGGCCTGCAGGATCACGTATCCGAGTCCCTCGTTGGCGCCGACGAACTCGCCCACGACGGCGCCGGTGACGGCGAGGGTGACCGCGACCTTGAGGCCGGAGAACAGGTGCGGCAGGGAGGCGGGCAGCCGGATCTTGACGAACGTGGCCATCGGCCCGGCGCCCATGGTGGCCGACAGCTGCAGCATCTCCGGGTCGACCGATTTCAGCCCGGCGACCATGGAGATCACGACGGGGAAGAACGCGATCAGCACCGCGACGACGATCTTGGGGCCGATGCCGAAGCCCATCCAGACCACGAACAGCGGCGCGATCGCGATCTTGGGGATGACCTGGGCGAACAGCAGGATCGGGTAGAGGGTGCGCTCGACCGTCGCGGAGTACACCATGATCACCGCGGCGAGAACGCCGACGGCGACGGCGATCGCGAAGCCGAGCAGCGTCTCGTAGGTGGTGACCCAGGTGTGCTGCCAGATGTAGCCCCACTTGTCGGTCAGCACCGCGAACGTGGCGCCGGGCGAGGGCACCAGGTACTCGGCGACCAGCTTGAACGCGCTGATCGCCCACCAGGCGGCGAAGCACGCCACCAGCAGCGCCAGCGGCCGCCACGTCTGCTCGGCGACGGCGGCGATGCGCTCGCCCGCGCCGGGGCCGTCGCGTTCGACGACGCCCGGCGCGTCCGACGCCGGGGTGGCGCTCGTCGTGCCCTGACTCACCATGGCTTCCTCCGGGGCGGTTGTTCAGAAAGCGCATTCAGAAAGCGCTTTCTGGTGTACCGTAAGAAGCATCGCCGACGCGGTCAAGAGGGTCCGGCCGAAGATCCGCCGCGATGTCGGCTCCAGCGAGGGGGCGGTGATGACGGAGGCGGCGGAGGAATCCCGCACCGGCGATCGTGCGACCGATCGTGCGACCGATCGTGCGTACGTGACGTTGCAGGACGTCGCCGGGGAGGCCGGGGTCTCGCTGGCGACGGCGTCGCGCGTCCTGAACGGGACCTCGCAGGTGCGGACGGACCTGCGGGAGCGGGTGCTGGCGGCGGCGGCGTCGCTGCGGTACACGCCGAACGCCCACGCGCAGGCGCTGGCGAGCGCGTCCAGCACGTCGGTCGGGGTGATCTGCCACGACGTCAGCGACCCCTACTTCGCGGCGGTGGCGCGCGGGGTGATGACCACGGCGGCCGAGCACGGGATGCTGGTGATGCTGGCCAGCACGTTCCGTGACCCGGGCCGCGAAGTGGAGTACGTGGCGATGCTGCGCGCGCAGCGGGCCCGCGCGATCCTGCTGATCGGCTCGGGGTTCGAGGACCGCGAGTGGGAGCGTTCGCTGGGCGCGGAGCTTGAGCCCTACCAGCGGACGGGCGGCCGGGTGGCGGTGCTGAGCAGGCATCGCAGCCTGAAGGTCGACGCGGTGCTGCCGCAGAACCGGGAGGGCGCGGCCGAGCTGGCCCGCGCGCTGCTGGAGCTGGGGCACCGGGAGTTCGCGGTGCTGAGCGGGCCGCGGGCGCTGACGACGGTGTCGGACCGGCTGGCCGGGTTCGCCGGCGCGCTGGCCGACGCGGGGGTGGCGCTGCCGGAGGAGCGGATCGTCGAGGCGGCGTTCACCCGGGACGGCGGCTACGCGGCGGCGGTCGAGCTGCTGCGCCGCGGCGAGCGTCCGACGTGCGTGTTCGCGGTCACCGACGTGATGGCGGTCGGCGCGCTGACGGCGTTACGGGAGCGGGGCGTGCGGGTGCCGCAGGACGTGTCGCTGGCGGGTTTCGACGACATCCCGATCGTCGGGGACCTGACGCCGCCGCTGACGACGGTCGCGCTGCCGCTCGCCGAGACTGGGCGAGCGGGTGATGGGCCTGGCGCTGCGCGAGCCGCGGCGAGCCGCCGCAGCCGCATCGAGCGCATCGCGGGCGAGGTCGTCCTGCGCGGCCAGCACGGCGCCGCCCCGCTGAACCCGCCCGCCGGCCGGGCGACCGGCCGAGCTACGGCCGGGGCCGTCGGCCGGGGCGGG
>NZ_MKJY01000056.1 GCF_001942465.1 Actinomadura sp. CNU-125 | reverse complement strand
CCGCGGTGCCGGAAGGGCTCCCGCGGTCCGCGGCGTCTGGAGGGCGCCGCGAGTCAGGACAACGTACCAAAGGTTCAAGCGGAGGCAAATCCCCACTAAAACGACAACGGACCAGGTAGGACCTGGTCCGTCGTCTCCGGCGCCCGCTCCGCCGGCCTCGGCCGAGGCCCGCGTCACAGGGGCGCCCTGGCACCCGGGGGGTGTGTCAGGGGCGTCCGGCGCCGTAGTAGTTGTTCAGGTAGTAACCCGAGTCGATGCTCACGATCTCGACGTTCTTGCCGGTGCGCGGCGCGTGGATCATCTTGCCGTTGCCGACGAACATGCCCACGTGCCCGAGACCGCTGAAGAACACCAGGTCACCGGGCTGCAGGTTGTTCTTGGAGACCCGCTTCGTCGCCGCCCACTGCGAGTTCGTCGTGCGCGTGATGCTCACGCCCGCCGCACCCCAGGCCTTCATGGTGAGACCCGAGCAGTCGTAGGAGCCCGGGCCCTCGGCGCCGTACACGTACGGCTTGCCGAGCTGGGCGTAGGCGAAGTCCAGCGCCGTCCCGGCCGCACCGCTGGCGGGACCGTTGTAGGTACCGCCGGTGCCGCCCGAGCCGCCCGAGGAAGAAGAGGAGGTCGTCCCGCCGAGCCGGCGGACCAGCTTCTGCTGTTTGTCGATCTCCTTGTCGACCTTGTCCTTGTGCTTCTTGATCTCGTCGGACTTGGCCTTGACCTCCTCGTAGGCGCTTGGCCTGCGCCTGCTCCCGGCGGAGCCGCTGGGTGGTGGCGATGAACTGGGTCAGCTCGGAGCTGCGCTCGCGCGACAGCAGCGAGAAGACGGCCGACTGGTCGAGGATCGCCTGCGGGTTCTCGCTGCTGGCGAAGCCCGCCACCTTGGTGGCCTCGTCGCCGCCCTTCTTGTAGGCGTCCGCGGCCATCTGCGCGACGTTCCGGCGCTGCTCGTCGAACTTCGCCTGTTCCTCGGTCGCGCTCTTGTTCGCGGCCTTGTACTTCTTCTTGGCGATCTTGAGCTTTTCGCCGATCTGGTTGTACTTCTCGACGTACTGGTCGACCTTCTCGTTGAGCTTGTCGAGCTTCTCCTGCGCCTCCGCGGCCGTGGGCTCCGGGTCGGCGTGCGCCGCCACCGGGGCGGACACCAGCGAGGTCGTCACCGCGAGACAGGCGGCGACCGCCAGCCCGCGAAACGCGCCCGCCGTCCCGAGCCCGCCCTTACGGCGCTTGGGCTCCCCGATGTGATCATTGGTCACGGTCGAAATCAGCCCCTCTCGTCGACGACACAATCAGCCGACGACATTAGCGAGGCCCCACAACCGTCACAACCGGTTCATCACTATTTGCTTGGTTTCTCACCTGAACGCGTACTTCTTGTCACGACAAGATCACGGACCGCTCGCCGGGACGTCGGCCGCAGTGGCGCTCCAGCGCCGCGACCTGGGACATTTCTCACCTCAGGACCGGCCGAGCCGGCGCAGCAGAAGCGAGGACGGGCACGGCCGGGCATTCGCGCGCCGCGCCGCGTCGGCCACCTCGCGGTCCGAGGACACCACCACCACGGGCCGTCCCGGCGGCTCCGCCCGCACCAGCTCCCCGATCAGCTCGTCGGCGATCTGCCCCGGGCTGCTGAACTTCACCCGCACCCCGCGCGGGGCCGCGATCGCCACCGGCGCGTCCAGCTCCGCCCCGTCGAACACGCACGTCACCTCGGCGCGGGTCTGCGCCGCGAGCCCGCCCAGCCCCGACACCAGCCGGTTGCGCTGGTCGGCCAGCGGCAGCTCCCCGTACCCCGTCTTGGTGACGTTGTAGCCGTCCACGATGAGATGCACCTGCGGCAGCGCCAGCAGCCGGTCCAGCAGCTGCGGGTCGCTGTCCGACAGCGCCCGCCCCGGCAGCGTCCGGTGCGTCAGCGTGTCCGGCTCCATGCCGCCCACCGCGTCCGCCGGACGCCCGATCGTGGACGGCAGCGCCAGCTCCCGCCGGACGCCCTGCGAGGCGTCCTGCAGCACGTCGAGCAGCATCCGCAGCCGGACGTCGTCGACGTTGCGGCCCTCGCGCGCCGCGCGCTTGACCGCCTCCGCCGCCGCCTCCGCCCGCTCCGTCCGCGACCGCAGCTTGCGCAGCTCCTTGTCGGACGCGGCCGCGCGCTCGCGCGCCGCCGACAGCTCCCGCTCGGCGTCGCCGGTCACCTCGGCGGCGTGCTCCTGCGCCGTGCGCGCCTTCGTCCGCGCCTCGTGCAGCTTGCGGCGCAGCTCGGTGACCTCCGACTTCGCGGTGCGCAGCTCCGCCCGCAGCTTGTCGAACTCCGCGGCGCGCGCCGTCCGGGCCGCCGCCAGCTCCTCCTTCAGCGCGGTGACGCGCCGCTCGGCGTCCTGCTCCTGCGACACCGTCGCGGACCGCTCCAGCTCCGCGCGCGCCGCCTCGACCAGATCCGTCCACCCGGACGGCCGCAGCAGGTACCCCAGCATCGCGACCCGCACCGGGTCGGCCGCGGGCGGGACGTCGCCGCCCTCGACGGCCTCGGCCAGCTCGGGCTGCGCGGCGCGCAGCGGCTCGGCGACGCTCGTCCGGAAACCGGCGTCCTTCTCCAGCAGCGCCGCGATGTGCTGCCCGGCGAGCTTGGCCCGCTTGCGGCGCTCGAACCGCGCGAACCGGCGCAGCGGCATCGGCACCTCACCGGGCGGCAGCGCGCCGAGCAGATCGGCGGCGGTCTCCACCACCCCGTGCCGCACCGCCTCGGGCAGCGGCCGCTCCAGCCGCTCTTCGGGCCCGCTGTCGATGGTTCCGCTCCTTCCGGGTTCCCGCCGGTGCGCTCGTCGGAAGACGAATCTTCCCGAGCGCCCGCGCCCTAACCGGAGCCGCCACCCGGCACCGGCATGGCGGACGGAACGCGCCGAGCTGCTGCGCGCGGCCGTTCCCCCGGGCCCCGTCCGGCCGATCCTGCAACCCTAGCGGCACGGGCCCGCGCCGGTGGTGCCGTCCGTGACTGTCGGTGGCGTCCTCTACGGTCGCGGTCATGACGACTGTGCACGGGAACGATGTGCCGGACGTCGGGGTCCAGGGCACCTTGGACGACCTGGGAACGCCCCTGGCCGAGGTCACCTTCGTCGTGGTCGACCTCGAGACCACCGGCGGGTCCGCGGCCGACTCGGCCATCACCGAGATCGGCGCCGTGAAGGTGCGCGGCGGCGAGGTCCTCGGCGAACTCGGCACGCTCGTCGACCCCGGCGGCCCCGTCCCGCCGTTCATCACCGCCCTGACCGGCATCACCACCGCGATGGTGACGGCCGCGCCCCGGATGGACACGGTGCTGCCGTCGTTCCTGGAGTTCGCGCGCGGCGCCGTCCTCGTCGCGCACAACGCCCCCTTCGACATCGGCTTCCTCAAGGCCGCCTGCGCCCGGCAGGGACGCGCGTGGCCCGCGTTCCCCGTCGTCGACACCGTCGACCTGGCGCGCCGCGTCCTGTCCCGCGACGAGGTCCCCAACTGCAAGCTCGGCACGCTCGCCCGGTTCTTCCGCACCACGGCCGAGCCGACGCACCGCGCGCTCGCCGACGCCCGCGCCACCGTCGAGGTGCTGCACGGCCTCATCGAGCGGCTCGGCTCCTTCGGCGTCACCTCGCTGGAGGAGATGCGCGGCTTCGCCAAGGCGCCCACCCCCGAGCAGCGCCGCAAGCGGCACCTCGCCGACGGCGTGCCGAGCGCCCCCGGCGTCTACCTGTTCGAGGACGACGCGGGCGAGGTCCTGTACGTCGGCAAGAGCGGCGACCTGCGCTCCCGCGTGCGCAGCTACTTCACCGGCTCGGAGACCCGCCGCCGCGTCCGCGAGATGGTCGGCCTCGCCGAGCACGTCCGGACGATCCCGTGCGCCATCGGGCTGGAGGCCGAGGTCCGCGAGCTGCGGCTCATCGCCGAGCACAAACCCCGCTACAACAAGCGGTCGAAGTTCCCCGAACGGGCCATCTGGCTGAAGCTCACCGACGAGCCGTTCCCCCGGCTGTCCATCGTCCGCGAATGCCGCGACGACGGCGCCTGCTACCTCGGGCCCGTCTCGTCCCGGCACCAGGCCGAGGAGGCCCGCGCCGCGCTGCACGAGGCCGTCCCGCTGCGGCAGTGCACCCAGCGGCTCACGCCCCGCCTCATCGAGCGCGGACGGGCCCGCACCTGCGCCCTCGCGGAGCTGGGCCGCTGCGGCGCCCCCTGCGACGGGCGCGAGTCCGCCGCCGACTACGCCGCGCACGCCGACACCGCCGCGCGTCATGCGCGGCGACGTCCGTCCGGTGGAGGCCGCCGCGCGCGTCCGCATCGACCGGCTCGCCGCCGAGCTGCGCACGATAGGCCGCCGAGCAGCGCGACCGGCTCGCCGCGTTCGTCCGCGCCGCCGCGCGCGGGCAGCGCCTCGCCGCGCTCGCCGCGCTGCGGAGCTCGTCGCCGCCCAGCCCGCCTTCGACGGCGGCTGGGAGCTGTCGGTCGTCCGGTACGGGCGGCTCGCCGCCGCGGGCACCGTCCCGCCGAACGCCCGTCCCCGCCCCTACGTCGACGCCCTCATCGCCACCGCCGAGACGGTCTTCCCGCCCGCCGGGGGCGCACCGGGCGGCGTCCCGCGCGGCGCCGCCGCCGCGGGCGCCACCGCCGAGGAGATGGAGTGCGTGCTGCGCTGGCTCGACCGTCCGGGCGTCCGCCTCGTCGAGGTCACCGGAACGTGGACGTGCCCGGCCCACGGCGCCGAAGGACGCCGCGAGCGGCTCGACCGCGCGTCCCGCGACCGGGCCTACGGCGACCGGGCCTACACCGCGCACGCGACGCAGTCGCGCGCGTCCCGCCGCCCGCTGCGCTGACCCCGCTACAGTGACGTGATCGTCCGCGCACCCGAGGGGACCACCCGCGCATGGCACTGCCTCTCTACGACAGCCAGCCCGCACGCCGCGTGCCCTGGGTGACGTACCTGCTGGTGGCGGCCAACGTCGTGGTGTTCCTGCTCACCCCCATGTCGAACTTCGCCACCTGGTACGGCGAGGGCGAGGTCCGCGAGTGCAACGCCGCGCACTTCAGCTTCGAGTACGGCGCGGTGCCCAAGGAACTGACGACGGGGGAGCGGCAGCCGCTGCCGACCGAGATCCGGCACGCGTGCGGGCCCGACGACGACGGCAAGATCCCGTGGACGTCCGCGTTCACCTCGATGTTCCTGCACTCGGGCGCGCTGCACCTGCTCGGCAACGTCGTCGCGCTGTTCGTCGTCGGCATGGGGCTGGAGGACCGGCTCGGACGGTGGCGCTACCTCGCCGCCTACCTGCTGTTCGGCCTCGCCGCCGTCTACGGGTTCGCCTACACCTCGCCCGACTCCATGGTCCCGCTCATCGGCGCGTCCGGCGCCATCGCGGGGGTGATGGGCGCCTACGTCATCCTCAACCCGCGCGGCCGCATCGTGAGCTACGTGCCGCCGATCATCGTGATCCGGCTGCCGGTGTGGGTCGTGCTCGGATACTGGTTCGTCCTGCAATGGCTCTCCCTGAACCAGGAGGAGAGCAACGTCGCCTACACCGCGCACATCTACGGGTTCGTCGCCGGAGTGGTGTTCGCCGTCCTCGCCCGCCGCGCGGGCCCGGCGCGGCGCCTCGCCGCACTGAGCCGCGGCTGACGGTCCCGCCCCGCACCCGGCGGCGGCCGACGGGCGCGGCGGTCCGTCCCGATAGAGTCGGACCGTCACGGAAAAGGGGAGGGTGCAGTGGTCACTGCGATCGTGTTCGTCAAGGCCGACGTCGCGCGCATCCACGAGGTGGCCGAGGCGATCGCCGCGCTGGACGGCGTCAGCGAGGTCTACTCCGTCACCGGGGACAACGACCTCATGGCGATGGTCCGGGTCCGCCGCCACGAGGAACTGAACGACGTCATCCCCGGGCGGCTCAACAAGGTCCCCGGAGTGGTCGGCAGCGAGACGCACATCGCCTTCCGCACCTACTCCAAGCACGACATCGAGGCCGCCTTCGCCCTCGGCCTCCCCGACGCCGACTGAGGCTCGCCGCGGTCGCCGGCCCGGGGCGTGCCCGGCACGCCGCGGGCCGGCGGTTCCGGCGTCAGCCGCGCAGGCCCTGCGACACCTCGATCCAGCGGTCGAGGAGCTCGTTCGCGGCGCCCGAGTCGATCGCGCGGCCCGCCCGCTCGTACCCGGCGCGCAGCGCGCCGGTGAGCTCGCCGGCGGACGGGACGCCGTCGTAGGCCGTCATCAGCGCGGCGGCGTTCAGGAGCACGATGTCGCGGACCGGGCCGGTCTTCCCCGCGAACAGGTCGCGGGCGACCCGCCCGTTGAAGGCCGCGTCCGCGCCGCGCAGATCGTCCGGCGCGGCGGGCGGGATGCCGAGGTCGGCCGGGGTGAAGGTCGTCTCGGTCGCGGTGCCGTCGCGGACGACCCACACCGTCGAGGTGCCCGTGGTGGTCAGCTCGTCCAGGCCGTCGTCGCCGCGGAACACCAGCGACGAGCAGCCGCGGGACGCGAACACGCCCGCGATGACGCCCGCCATCCGCGGGTGGTACACCCCGACGGCCTGCGCGGTGGGCCGCGCCGGGTTCGTCAGCGGGCCGAGGAAGTTGAACACCGTGGGCGTGCCGAGCTCGGCGCGCGTCCGCCCGGCGTACCGCAGCGCGGGGTGGAACCGGGGCGCGAAGCAGAAGGTGATGCCGGTCTCCGCGACGACCCGCGCGGTCGCCTCGGGGGACAGGTCGATGGCGACGCCCAGGTGCTCCAGCAGGTCGGCGGAGCCGCACGACGACGACGCGGCCCGGTTGCCGTGCTTGACGACCGTGACGCCCGCCGCCGCGGCGACCACCGCCGCCATCGTGGACACGTTCACCGTGTGGGCGCGGTCGCCGCCCGTCCCGACCAGGTCGGCGATCGGACCGGGCACGTGGATCGGCGTGGCGTTGTCCATCATGCCCTCGGCGAGCCCGGAGACCTCGGCGACGGTCTCGCCCTTGGCGCGCATCGCGACGGCGAAGCCCGCGATCTGCACGTCGGTGGCGTCCCCCGCCATGATCGTGTTCATGGCCCAGGACGTCTCCTCGCTCGTCAGCGATTCGCCGTCGAGCAGCGCGTTCAGCAGTGCGGGCCAGGTCGTGCGCGCGTCCATGTCTCCCCAAGGATGAGGTCGGTCACCGGGGGACGCGCGGGACGGCTTCCCGGCCGGGGCTGCTGGCCGGGGCTCCGCCCCCGCCTCCCCGGCGAGCTGGGCTTACAGGGCCGGAAGGCGGTTCTCGAGGCGCCGGCGCATGAGGCCGGCGAGCGCGTTCGCCAGGGCCATCGGGTCCAGCGGCAGGGCGACCACGGCGTCGGCGCGCGACCAGGTCGCGAGCCAGCCGTCGTCGCGCCGGGCGATGATGGCCAGCACCGGAGGGCAGTCGAAGACCTCGTCCTTGGCCTGGCGGCACACGCCGAGCCCGCCCGCGGGCTGCGCCTCGCCGTCCACGACGAGGACGTCGATGCCGCCCTCGTCGAGCCGCCGCACCACGGCGGGCTGCGTCGCGCACTCGACGAACTCGACCCGCGGCACGTCGGCGGCGGGACGTCGCCCGATCGCCGTCCGGATCTGGGCGCGGGTGTTCGCGTCGTCGCTGTAGACGAGAACCTTCATCGGGCTCTCCGGGGCGGTGCTCATGTCGATGAAGGTTACCCGGTCCGCGCCGCGCGCACGAGATCCAGGGCGGGTTTTCGGCGGTCGGGCGGGCATCCGGCGGGTCGGCGGGCGGGTCGTCGGGCGGTCTTCGGGAACACGCCCGGGAACTCTAGGAGGGGGGTCATGCGTCACTCACGGGATGGGGGCGCAATAATGCTGCCCGTGACAGCATCCGCGATAGAGACAACACCTCACGCACGGGCGAACCGTCCCAATCTGGTCAGCGTGGGGACGATCGTTTGGCTGTCGTCCGAGCTGATGTTCTTCGCGGCGCTGTTCGCGATGTTCTTCACGATCCGCTCCGTGACGATCGGCCAGTCCGGACAAGACGCTTGGCCGGGCGCCCCGCTCGACGTTCCGTACGCGTCGATCAACACCACCATCCTGGTGCTGTCCTCGGTGACGTGCCAGATGGGCGTGTTCAAGGCGGAGGCCGGGAAGGTGGGGCGCGACGGCGGCCTGCTGAACTTCCGGCGCTGGGGACTGCGCGAGTGGTACGTGCTCTCATTCCTGATGGGCGCCGTCTTCGTCGCCGGGCAGGGCTACGAGTACTACAACCTCGTCACGCACGACGGCCTGACGCTTTCGTCCTCCGCCTACGGGTCGGTCTTCTACCTGACCACCGGATTCCACGGGTTGCACGTCATCGGCGGCCTCCTCGCGTTCCTGTTCGTCCTCGGACGGACGTACGCCGCGAAGAGATGGACGCACGAACAGGCCACCAGCGCGATCGTCGTGTCCTATTACTGGCACTTCGTCGACGTGGTGTGGATCGGTCTGTTCGCGACGATCTATCTGCTCGACCTGTGACGACCTGACCCGATTGACCTACCAGACGACATGACCCGAACGGGGATTTCCGTGAAAAGGTTCACCGCATGGCGACGGCGCCCGTGGGCGGCTACGCCGTCGTGCTGGCGGCCCTGGCGGCGATCGGCGTCATCTACGCCGGCTTCTCGCCGCAGACCGAACGCGCCGAGGCGGCGGCGGGCAAGGCCCAGACCGCCGAGGACATCGAGCACGGCCAGCAGCTGTTCAACAAGAACTGCGCGAGCTGCCACGGGCTCAACGGTGAGGGCACCAAGGACGCCGAGGGCAACTGGATCGCTCCCAGCCTCATCGGGGTCGGCGCCGCCTCCGTCGACTTCCAGGTCAGCACGGGCCGCATGCCCGCGATGAACCCTGGTGCGCAGGTCCCGCGCAAGGACCCGATCCCCGTGTTCGACACGGACATCGAGACGGACCACGAGGAGCCGGAGAAGCGCGAGGCCGCCGAGAAGCAGAAGGCGGAGGCCGAGGACAACCTCCACGACCTGATCGCCTTCATCGACTCCCTGGGCGGTGGCCCGGCGATCCCGCCGGAGTCGGTCACCGACCCCGAGGGCGGTGACGCCGCGCTCGGCGGGAAGCTGTTCCGCACCAACTGCGCCCAGTGCCACAACTTCACCGGGCAGGGCGGCGCTCTCACCGGCGGCAAGTACGCGCCCGAGCTGTCGACCAGCGACGTCACCCCGACGCAGATCTACGAGGCCATGCTGACCGGCCCGCAGGCGATGCCGGTGTTCAACGACACCACGCTCACGCCGAAGGACAAGCAGGCCATCATCGCCTACCTGGTGGAGACGCGCGAGGAACCCAACCCCGGCGGCTGGGGCCTCGGCCGCATGGGCCCGGTCAGTGAGGGCCTGGCCGGATGGCTGTTCGGCATCGGCTTCCTGGTGCTGGCGGCCATGTGGATCACTGCGAAGAAGCCGAAGAAGCTGAAGAAGTCATGAGCGACGACAACAAGGAGACCGCGGGCTCGACGGGCCCGCGCGAGGAAGGCGGGCCGCGCGAACGCGTGATCGGCACGCCTCCCCGGCGAGGGACAAGGCGCTCCTCGCCGAGGACGACATCTCCGCGCCCGCGGGCAGCGGGGAGCAGTTGGACGAGCAGTCCGCCAGGCGCGCCGAGCGCGTCGTCGCACTGCTGTTCCTGCTCGCGTTCGCGGCGAGCGTCGCCTTCATCGCGTACTACATCGGCTGGAGCGGCCGCAACGGCGGCATGCACGGGATCCTGCGCGCGCAGGAGTCCAACTTCTGGCTGGGCGGCACGATGGCCGCCGCGTTCCTGCTGCTGGCGGCGGGCGTCACCATCTGGGTGCGCCGGCTGATGACCAGCAAGCCGATCACGCAGGAACGCCACGACCTGACCAGCGACGCGGAGACGCGCGCGGCGTTCACCGAGGACTTCCTGGAGGGCGCCGCCGACAGCGGCCTCACCAAGCGGCCGCTGCTGCGCCGGACGCTGCTGCTGGCCGCCGCCCCGCTGGGCCTGGCCCCGCTGGTGCTGCTGCGCGACCTCGGCCCGCTGCCGGAGAAGCGGCTGCGCCACACGCACTGGGGCGAGGCGGTCGAGAAGGCCAAGGCCGAGGGCAAGAAGGGCGTCCGCCTGGTGGTGGACGGCACCCACAAGCCGCTCCGGGTCAGCGACTTCGCGACGCCCGGCTCGATGATCACGGTGCTGCCCGAGGGCATCGAGGAGCACGTCTCCGAGCATGACGTGCTCACCGAGACGGCCAAGGCCGTCACCATCCTGATCAATGTGCCGGAGGGCCAGTTCAAGCCCGCCGAGGGCCGCGAGAACTGGCACGTCAACGGGGTCGTGGCGTACTCCAAGGTCTGCACGCACGTCGGCTGCCCCGCGGCCCTGTACGAGCAGACCACGCACCACATCCTGTGCCCGTGCCACCAGTCGACCTTCGACGCGACGGACGCCGCCAAGGTGATCTTCGGTCCGGCCGCGCGGCCGCTGCCGCAGCTGCCGCTGAGCGTCGAGGACGGCTACATCATCGCGACGAGCGACTTCCCCGAACCCGTCGGCCCGAGCTTCTGGGAGCGCGGATGAGCGACACGACGGCTCCGAAGGCGATCGAGGGAACGCTGGGCTTCATCGACGAGCGCCTGGGCTCCACGAGCTTCCTCAAGCGCAACGTCAAGAAGGTCTTCCCGGACCACTGGTCGTTCATGCTGGGCGAGATCGCGCTGTACTCGTTCATCGTCCTGCTGCTGACCGGCACGTTCCTGACGCTCTGGTTCAAGCCGAGCATGGTCGAGGTCGTCTACGACGGCTCGTACGACCAGCTCAAGGGCGTCAAGATGTCCGAGGCGTACGCCTCGACGCTGCACATCAGCTTCGACGTCCGCGGCGGTCTGCTCATGCGGCAGATCCACCACTGGGCGGCGATCCTGTTCATGGCGTCGATCCTGGCGCACATGCTGCGGGTGTTCTTCACCGGCGCGTACCGCAAGCCGCGCGAGCTGAACTGGCTGATCGGCATCACCATGTTCATCCTGGGGATGCTGGAGGGCCTGTTCGGCTACTCGCTGCCGGACGACCTGCTGTCGGGCACCGGCCTGCGGATCACGCAGGGCGTCCTCGAGGCGATCCCGGTGGTCGGCACCTACGGGTACATGTTCCTGTTCGGGGGCGAGTTCCCGGGCACCGACATCGTCCCGCGGATGTACATGCTGCACATCCTGCTGATCCCCGCCCTCATCCTCGCGCTGGTCACCGCGCACATGATGATCATGTGGCATCAGAAGCACACCGCGATGCCGGTCAAGAACCAGACCGAGAAGCAGGTGTACGGCTACCCGTTCTACCCGGTCTTCATGGCCAAGACGGGCGCCTACTTCCTCTTCACGTTCGGCGTGCTGGCCCTGATGGGGGCGTTCTTCCAGATCAACCCGATCTGGCTGTTCGGGCCGTACGACCCCGGGGCCATCTCCGCGGGATCGCAGCCCGACTGGTACATGGGCGTCCTGGAAGGATCGCTGCGGCTCATGCCCGGGTGGGAGACCACCCTGTGGGGCCACACGATCAGCTGGAACGTCCTGATCCCCGCGGCGGTCCCGCTCGGCATCGTCTTCGGCGGCGCGATGGCGTGGCCGTTCATCGAGCAGTGGGTGACCGGCGACCGGCGTCAGCACCACGTGAACGACCGTCCGCGCAACGCCCCGGTCCGCACCGGGATCGGCATGGCGGCCGTCACCTTCTACGGGCTGATGTGGCTGGCCGGCGCGAACGACGTCATCGCGGAGAAGTTCCACGTCTCGCTGTTCGCCACGACGTGGTTCTTCCGGGTGACGATCTTCGTCGGGCCGGTGATCGCGTACATCGTCACCAAGCGGATCTGCCTCGGCCTGCAGCGCCGGGACGCCGACGTCCTCGGGCACGGCGTGGAGAGCGGCATCATCACGATGTCGCCCGACGGCAAGTTCGCCGAGCGGCACGAGCCCGCCAAGGAGGAGGAGCGCGCCAAGCTCCTCGCCAAGGAGAACGCCCGTCCCGCGCCCCCGACGAAGGACGCGCAGGGCATCCCCGCGCCGTCGTCCAAGGGGCCCCTCGGGCACCTTCGCGCGCGCCTCAACCGGGCCTGGACCTTCGACGACATCCCCGTCGAGGAGCACGGCCACGACAACGGGCACGACGACGGGCACGCGGAAGTCGAGGGCGGCGAGGAGTCCAAGGAATCCAAGGAACTCCGCAGCTGACCGCGGCACTGTCACGGCCGAGGGCCCGTCACCGGACGACCGGTGGCGGGCCCTTCGCCGTTCCCGCGGATCCGCCGCGCCCCGCCGCTCCATATCCTGGATCGCGATGACCAAGACGCTCGTCGTGACCAATGACTTCCCGCCCCGCCCCGGCGGCATCCAGGCTTTCGTGCACGGCCTCGCGCTGCGGCGCCCGCCCGGCTCGGTGGTGGTGTACGCGCCCGCCTGGGACGGTGCCGCGCGCTTCGACGCCGCGCAGCCGTTCCCCGTCGTCCGGCATCCGGGCCCGCTGATGCTGCCGGAGCCGGGCGTGCTGCGGCGGGCCGCCGACGTGCTGCGCGCCGAGGACTGCGACTCGGTGGTGTTCGGCGCGGCGGCCCCGCTGGGCCTGCTGGCCCCGGCGCTGCGGCGGCGCGGCGCGCGGCGGCTGGTCGCTCAACGCCGGGCACGAGGCCGGATGGGCGGCGCTGCCCGTCGCGCGCGCGCTGCTCGGCCGGATCGGGGACGGCGTCGACGTCCTCACGTACCTGGGGGAGTACACGCGCTCCCGGATGGCGCGGGCGCTCGATCCGGTCGCGGCGGCGCGGATGGCGCACCTGGCCCCCGGCGTGGACGAGAAGACGTTCGTGGCGGCGCGGGCGGCGCGGACGTCCGCGCCCGGTACGGCCTCGCGGACCGTCCCGTCGCGGTGTGCGTGTCGCGGCTGGTGCCGCGCAAGGGCCAGGACGCGCTGATCCACGCGTGGCCGGAGGTGCTGCGGCGGGTGCCGGACGCGGTGCTGCTGCTGGTGGGCGGCGGCCCGTACCGGGCCGAGCTGGAGCGGCTGGCGGCGTCCCGCGGGGTGTCCCGTTCGGTGGTCTTCACCGGGAGCGTCCCGTGGGAGGAGCTGCCCGCCCACTACGACGCCGGTGACGTGTTCGCGATGCCGTGCCGCACCCGCCGCCGCGGCCTGGACGTCGAGGGCCTCGGCATCGTCTACCTGGAGGCGTCGGCGACCGGGCTGCCGGTCGTGGCCGGGGACTCGGGCGGCGCGCCCGACGCGTCCTGGACGGGGAGACGGGCACGGTCGTCCCGGGACGGACGGTCGCGCGCGTCGCGTCCGCCGTCGCCGGTCTGCTCGCCGACCCCGCCCGCCCGCGCCCGCGCGATGGGCGAGGCGGGGCGCGCGTGGGTGGAGCGGGAGTGGCGCTGGGAGATCCAGGCCGCGCGGCTCGGGACGCTGCTCGGGGATTGACCCCAAATACGCCCTTGGCGCTCATACCGCGGCGACGTTCTTGGTGACAGGATGCCGTATATGACTCGCCGCCCTACCTGAAGGAAGGCGCTTCCGGCCCGAAAGCCGTGGTCCGGCCCGAACCGGCCCGTGCCGGGGAGGCCGGACGACATCACAGACTGGGGGAAGGTGCGATGGAGAACGCGGGCGTCGAGCGCGCGTGGGTGCGGGTCCCCGGGGCGGCCGTCCGCTGGCTGGACGACCTCGACCCCGGGCAGCCCTCCGGGTACGAGCCGCCGCGCCGTCCGGACGCGGCCTGGATCCTGCACGCCATGTACGCGTGGGAGGAGGGCCTGGTCACCACGACCCACGACGACCTGCACCGGTCGGTCCGGGCGGTGTGGCCGCCCGAGCGCCCCGAGACCGGCGAGGCGGGCGAGGTGCTCGCCGACCTCGAAGAGATCACGATCGACACCGGCACCGACCTCGGCCGCACCGGGCGCCCGGGGCGCGGCTGGCGGCGGCTGCGCTGGCGGGAGCTGGCGCGCGGCTTCGGGGAGCCGGTCGTCCCGGACGGGCGCCGCCCGGGGAACCGCTGCCTGCGGCAGGCGCACCCGGCGGGCAGTTGGTCGGCGGCGATCCGGCCGCCCGCGGAGGGCTGCCTGGACCGGGAGAGCTGGCACCGGCTGATCGGGATCCTGCTGCGGCACAGCCCGTCGGGCGACGGCACCCGCTGCCTGGCCTACTACTGCCCGCTCGTGACGAACGACTGGGACGAGGACACGGTGCTCGTCGGGCGGCTCGGGGACGCCGGTGCGCTGTACGACCATCCGGACATGGAGAGCTGCCCGTCGAACCTGTGGGCCGAGGACCGCTCCTGGATCGTCTACTGCGACTGGGACCTGTGGGGCACGAAGGTCGTGGGGCCGACGTCGCTGGTCGACGACCTGCTGGCCGATCCCGAACTGGAGTGCGTCCGGCTCCCCTGGACGAGCTGACCGCGACACCGTGTTCCGCGCGACGGACGTGTTCCGCGCCGCCGCGACCCGTCTCGGCTAGGCCGGGGCGCGGCGGGCCGCGGCGATCAGCAGGGCGGCCGCGGCCAGCAGCGCGGCGAGGACGAGCGCGAGCGCGGCGCAGCCCCTGCCCGGTCAGCGCGGCGGCGAGCTGCGGCCCGAGGCTGGCCCCGGCGAACAGCAGCGTGCTGTGCAGCGAGACGGCGGGCGCCCGGGCGGCGCCGCCCGGGCGACGACGATCTCGATGAGGCCGGCGCGGCGACGGCGGTGCCCGCGGTGACGACCATCAGCAGCAGCGCGAGCCCGAACGTCCCCGGTTCCAGCAGGCCGATCAGCGCGACCCCGGCCGCCGACGCGGCGAGCGCCGCGCCCGCCCGGGCGGGCCCGGGGATCCGGGCTAGCCGCACGGTGAGGAACGGGATCGCGAGGATGACCGGCAGCGCGCTCGCGCGCAGCTCCAGCAGCCCGGTCGTGCCGGTGAGCTGCAGCCCGGTGTAGATCGCGACGAACGGGCCGAGCACGGCGGGGACCGCGAGGAACAGCGGCCACAGTCCGGGGGCGGCCAGCAGCCGCAGCATCGTGCGGTAGGCGGTGAGGGGCGAGGCCCCGCCGGACGGGCCGTCCGGCAGCAGCGTCCGGGCCAGTGCGACGGCGGCGAGGGCGAACGCGGCCGCGCCGGCGAGGAAGAACGACCGCCAGCCGAGTACGGCGGCCAGGCTCTGCGCGGCGAGCTGCCCGACGACCGCCGCGGCGAGGAAGCCGGTGGTCATGGCGGTGACGGTGACGAGCCTGCGGTGCGGCGCGACGCGTTCGCCGATGTAGGCCATCGCGACGGGCGGGAACGCGCCGATCGTCAGGCCCTGCAGGATGCGCAGGACGAGCGCGGCGTCGGGGGACGGGGCGGCGGCGACGAGCGCGGTGCTGACGGCGGTCGCCGCGACGCCGCCGACCATCACGCGGCGGCGTCCGAGCCGGTCCGACAGCGGGCCGAACAGCAGGAACCCGGCGGCGTAGCCGAAGCCGAACACGCTGACGAGCCAGGTGAGCGACGCGGGGTCGGTGCGCCAGCCGGACGCGGCGCGGCCGAGCAGCGGGATCATGCCGTAGAG
This sequence comes from Actinomadura sp. CNU-125, assembly GCF_001942465.1. GTDB lineage: Bacteria > Actinomycetota > Actinomycetes > Streptosporangiales > Streptosporangiaceae > Spirillospora. Next base: position 5,869 of record NZ_MKJY01000056.1, on the reverse strand, counting down.
CTGGGAGGTGGCGAGCAGGGCGGTGGCGGCGAGCGCGGCGACCGTCCGGCCGAAGGGGGCGTAGGCCGCTTCCGCCGTGGGGGAGGGGCCCGGCGCGGCGTTCCCGGCGCCGGTTCCGGGTCCGGGTCCGGGTCCGGCCTTCCGCGCGACGTTCCGTATGGGACTGGTCATGGCGGAGGACGCTAGCCAACCAACCGGTTGGATGTCAACCAACCGGTTGGTCGCCGTAGGCGGTATGATTCGCGCATGCCGAAGAACCCCGCGACCGACACCCGCGCCGCACTCCTCGCCGCCGCCCGCGAGGAGTTCGCCGAACTCGGCGTCGCCGGTGCGCGCGTCGACCGCATCGCCCGCCGCGCCGGGGTCAACAAGGAGCGGATCTACGGCTACTTCGGCAGCAAGGAGAAGCTGTTCGACGCCGTCATGAAGGACGCGCTCGACGAGTTCGCCGGGCTGACGGCCCTGCTGGAAGACGATCCGGCGGGGTACGTCGGCCGTGTCTTCGACCACTACGTGCGGCACCCCGACCTGCTGCGGCTGCTGATGTGGGAGGCGCTCTACGACCGGACCGGCGAGCTGCCCGACGAGCGGTGGCGGGAGGAACGCTGCCGGGACAAGGTCACCTACCTCGCCGACCACCTCGGCGAGCGGCCGTCCCCCGAGATCCGCCGCCTGGTGCTGTCCCTGCTGGGCGTCGCGATGATGCCGCTGGCGATGCCGCAGCTCGCCGGCCTGATGGACGTCCGCACCGAGACGCCCGACGACGTCGCGGCGCTGCGCGCGCACGTCGTGGAGTTCGCGCGGGCGGCGCTCGCGGACCGGAGCCCGGCCGGGTGATCACACCGGGTGATCATCGCGCGGGCCGCGCGACGTAGGATCGCGGCATGGACGTAGTGATCGCAGGCGGGCACGGGCAGATCGCGTTGCGGCTGTCCCGGCTGCTCGCCGCACGGGGGGACACGGTCCGGGGAATCATCCGCAACCCGGAACACGCGGACGACCTGCGGGAGGCCGGGGCGGAGCCGGTCGTCCGCGACCTGGAGTCGGCGACCGCCGACGAGGTCGCGGGCCTGCTCACCGGCGCGGACGCCGTGGTGTTCGCCGCCGGGGCCGGGCCGGGCAGCGGTGCCGCGCGCAAGGACACCGTCGACCGGGCCGCCTCGGTCCTGGCGGCGGACGCGGCGGAGCGGGCCGGGGTCCGCGACTTCCTGCAGGTGTCGGCGATGGGCGCGGACGAGCGGCCCGACACGTCCCGCGGCGACGTGTGGGCCGCCTACATCAGGGCCAAGGGCGAGGCCGAGGACGACCTGCGCGCGCGGGACGGCCTCGACTGGCTGATCCTGCGCCCGGGCCGCCTCACCGACGACCCGGGCACCGGGCTCGTGCGCCTGGCGGAGCCGCCGATCGGCCACGACGCCGTCACCCGCGACGACGTCGCCGCCGTCCTGGTGGCGCTGCTCGACGAGCCGCGCGTGCGGCGCCGCACCCTGGACCTGCTGAACGGCGGGACGCCCGTCGGCGACGCCGTCGCCGACCTGTGCGGCTGACGCCCTCCCCGGTCAGGGGGTGTAGAGGGCGTCGATCTCGCCGGAGAAGTCCTTCATCACCACGTTGCGCTTGACCTTGAGGCTCGGGGTGAGGTGCCCGGCCTCCTCGGTGAAGTCCACGCCGAGGACGACGTGCTTCTTGATCGCTTCGGCGTGGCTGACCGACTTGTTGGCGTCGGCGACCGCGGCCTCGATCTCGGCGGCGAGGTCGGGGTCGCGGCGCAGCTCGTCCACGGTCATCGCGGCGGGCTTGCCGTTGCGCTCCTTCCAGGGAGCGAGCGCCTCCTCGTCCAGCGTGATCAGCGCGCTGATGAACTTGCGGCCGTCGCCGACGACCAGGCACTGGCTGATCAGCGGGTGGGCGCGCAGCCGGTCCTCCAGCGGGGCGGGCGCGACGTTCTTGCCCGCGGCGGTGACCAGGATCTCCTTCTTCCGGCCGGTGATCTTCAGGAAGCCGTCGTCGTCGAGGGAGCCGAGGTCGCCGGTGTGCAGCCAGCCGTCGTCGAGCGACTCCTTGGTCGCGGCCTCGTTGTTCCAGTAGCCGCGCATGACGTTGATGCCGCGGAAGAGGACCTCGCCGTCCTCGGCGATGCGCACGTCCACGCCCGGGATCGGCTGCCCCACGGTGCCGATCTTGATGGCGCTCGGCCGGTTGACCGCCGCCGGGGCGGTGGTCTCGGTGAGGCCGTACCCCTCCAGGATCGTGATGCCGACGCCGCGGAAGAAGTGCCCGAGCCGCTCGCCGAGCGCGAGCCCCGCGTACTGCACCCGCCCGCCGACGGCCGCGCGCAGCTTGCCGTAGACGAGCACGTTGAACACCGCGTGCTTGGCCTTCAGTCCGGGACCGGGCCGGCCGCCGCCGTCCAGCGCCCGGCTGTAGGCGATCGCGGTCTCGGCCGCCGCCGCGAAGATCTTGCCCTTGAGTTCGCTCTCGCCCCGCGCCTTCTGCTCGGCGCCGTTGTAGACCTTCTCGAACACGCGCGGGACGGCCAGCAGGAACGTCGGCCGGAAGGACGCCAGGTCGGGCAGCAGGTTCGGGATGTCGCTGTGCCCGAGGACGATCCCGCCCTCGATGCTCGCGACCTCGATCAGCCGCGCGAACACGTGCGCGAGCGGCAGGAACAGCAGCGTCGCGCTGCCGTCCACGGCCACCTCGGAGATCGCGCCCTGCACGGCGTTGCGGGCGGTCAGCACCAGGTTCCCGTGGGTGATCTCGCAGCCCTTCGGGCGCCCGGTGGTGCCCGAGGTGTAGACGAGCGTGGCGACGTCCGACGCGCGGCGGGACGCGCGGCGCTCGGCCGCCGCGTCGTCGCCCACGTCCGCGCCCAGCCCGGTGACCTCGGCGACGGCGCCGCCGTCGATGCCCCAGACGTGCGTCAGGTCCGGGAGCGCGCCCCGGACCTGCTCGATCGCCGCCAGATGCGCGTCCGTCTCGGCGAACACGGCCTTGGCGCCGGAGTCGCCGACGATCCACTCGATCTGCTCGGCGGAGGACGTCTCGTAGATGGGGACGGCGATCGCGCCCGCCGCCCAGATGCCGTAGTCGAGGACGGTCCATTCGTAGCGCGTCTTCGACAGCAGGCCGACGCGGTCGCCGGGTTCGATCCCGGCCGCGATCAGGCCTTTGGCGACGCCGGTCACCTCCGCGGCGAACTCGGCGGCGGTCACCGCGCTCCACGCGTCGCCGCGCTTGCGGCGCAGCACGATGGTCCCGGGCGACTCGGCCGCCCGGGTGAACGGCGCGTCGGTCAGGTTGGCGGAGTCGGGGACCTCCACCATCGCGGGGACGCTGAACTCGCGCACGGCCTGCTCCTCGGTCGGTCTTCGCTGCTGTCGATCTTGCTGCTGCGGAGAAACCGCCCGGCTTCTCCGGAACGGCATGATACCCACGGGTAGCAAAGGTGCTCGCCCGGTGCGCACGCGACCGGGTCAACGGACGGCAAAGAGCGCGGCCGTCCCGTGGCGGCGCGGGCCGGTTCCCCTACGCTTGGTCGGGTCTCACAGGAACCTGGGCCGGGGGAGCCGCATGTCGCTGCTCGAAGTGATCGCGCTGACCGCCGCCGACGCGCGCGCCGCGCAGGAGGGCGGGGCCGACCGGATCGAGGTCGTCGCCGACATGGCCGCCGACGGGCTGACGCCCGACCCCGACGAGCTCGCCGCGATCCGGGCCGCCACCGACCTGCCGCTGCGCGTCATGCTGCGCGCCAACGCCGGGTTCCGCACCACCGGCGCCGAACTGGACCGGCTGCGGCACGCCGCCGCCGGGCTCGCCGAGGCGGGCGCGGACGGCTTCGTCCTCGGCTTCCTCGACTCGTTCGGCCACGTCGACGCCGCCGCGACCGAGAAGCTCGCCGCGGTCGCCGCGCCGCTGCCCTGGACGTTCCACCGCGCCCTCGACCACGCCGCCGACCCGGCGCACGCGTGGCGGACCGTCCGCGGTTTCGGCGGCGGCGGGCTCGACACCGTCCTGACCGCCGGTTCCGCGCGCGGCGTCGACGCGGGCGTGGAGGTCCTGGTGCGGCGCGCCGCCGAGGGGCCGGACGCGGCCGCGCTGATCATGGCGGGCGGCGGGCTGCGCCGCAAGCACGTCGCGGTGCTGGCGGCGCCGGCGTCACGTCGTTCCACGTCGGCACGGCCGTCCGCCCGGACGGCTCCTGGGACGTCCCGGTCGACCCGGCGCTGGTCGCCGAGTGGCGCTCGCTGGTCGCCGCGGCCGCGGGCGGCTGAGGGCCGCCGAGGGCGGACCCCGGACGTGTTCGGGGCGTTCTGTCCTATTAGAGTCGGTTCATGAGGATCCATGTGGTGAGCGACGTCCATGGCCGCGCGGAGGCCCTCCGGAGCGCGGCGGACGGCGCGGACGCCCTCATCTGCCTCGGCGACCTCATCCTGTTCATCGACTACGACGACCACGCCCAGGGCATCTTCGCCGACCTGTTCGGCCGCGCCAACGCCGACCGGTTCATCGAACTGCGGACGCTGAAGCGGTTCGACGAGCGCGCGCGTTCTCCCGCGACCTGTGGGCCTCGCTGGAGGGGGACGCGTGGCCGCACATCGAGAAGGCCGTCGACCGTCAGTACGCGGAACTGTTCGCGGCGATGCCGTCCCCCGCCTACCTGACGTACGGGAACGTGGACGTCCCGCGCATGTGGGCCCCGCACCTGCGCGACGGGCACCGCGTCCTGGACGGGGAGACCGCGGAGATCGGCGGCCTGCGGTTCGGGTTCGTCGGCGGCGGGCTGCGCACCGAGTACCGCACCCCCTACGAACTCGACGACGAGACGTTCGCGGCGAAGGTCGCGGCCGTCGGCGACGTCGACGTGCTGTGCTGCCACATCCCGCCCGCCGTGCCCGACCTGCTGTACGACACGGTGGCGCGCAGGTTCGAGCGGGGCAGCGAGGCGATCCTGGAGGCCGTCCACCGGACGCAGCCGCGGTACGTGCTGTTCGGGCACGTGCACCAGCCGCTCGCGTCCCGCATCCGCATCGGGCGGACCGAATGCGTGAACGTGGGCCATTTCCGTGCGCGCGGCGTTCCCTACGTCCTGACCGTGTGAAGGATACTGGCGGGGGGCGTCCACGCGAGGGAAACGCACCGTCCACGCACCGTTCACGCAGAGCCGGAAGGAAAACGCAGATGGCGGACCGCACGAGTTCTTCCGTCGCCGTCGAGGCCGGGCGGGCCGAGATCATGGCGGTGATCGCCGACCTCGAAGCGTATCCGGAGTGGGCGAGGGGCATCCGCGAGTTCACGGTGCTGGAGACGGGCGCGGACGGCCGCGCGGTGCGCGCCCGGCTGACGTTCGACGGCGGCCCGTTCAGCGACACCGTCGGCCTCGTCTACACCTGGGAGAGCGACGACCGGGTGACGTGGCGGCTGGCGGACAAGGGGTCGGTCGTGACCGGCCTCGACGGCGCCTACACCCTCGCCGCCGACGCGGACGGCACGCGCGTCACCTACGACCTGACCCTGGACGTCCGGGTGCGGGTGCCCGGGATGGTGAAGCGCAAGGCCGAGAAGCGCATCGTCGACACCGCGCTCAAGGGCCTGAAGAGCCGCGTGGAGAGCTGACCCGGAAACCTTCCCCCGACGCCCCCGACGTCCCCCCGACGATAGATGGATGATGGAGTCATGAGCGAGCAGCCGGGCGACATCCTGGACGAGGCCGGACGGGTCTTCGACGCGCTGCTGCGGCGCGCGGCCCGCACCGGCGTCTTCGGCGGCCCCCGCCGGCCGGACGACCGGGACCGTCCCGAACCGAACGGACCGAACGACGCGGCCGAGCCGGACGCCGCGGGGCGCCGCGGGCGGCGCGGGCGCCGAC
>NZ_MKJY01000055.1 GCF_001942465.1 Actinomadura sp. CNU-125 | reverse complement strand
GGCGCGGGCGATGTCCGCGCCGGCGGACGCGACGGGTCCGGACGGTGCGTCGAGGACGGGCAGGGCGGGCGTGTCGAGGATCCGGACGAGCCGATCGAGGACGCCCTTCTGCAGGCGGAGCCCGGCGGCCAGGTCGGCACCGGCGGAGGCGACCGCGGTGAGGCGCGCGACGACGACGAGGACGCCGACGAACACCGGCGGGGTGAGGGTGGCGCCTGCCGTCCAGGCGGCTCCCGCGGCGATGAGGGCGGCGAAGAGCGTGTTGAGCGTGAGGCCGAACAGGACGAGGCCGGGGACGACGGTGCCGGACGAGCGCAGTGACACCGCTCGGACCTCCTGCAGTGCCCGGTCGAGCGCCTCGGCGTCGTCGGGACGCTGGTCGGTGCGGATGAGCGGCTGCCGGTCGGCGTATTCGAGGACGCGGTCCGTCGCCTCCGCGGTGGTGCGGTGGCGGCGGGCGTCGACGGTGCGTGCCAGCCTGCCGCTGTAGCGGGCGGCGCCCAGCGCGACGGCGGTGGCGGCGAGCACGGCGACGGTGTAGCGCCAGTCCAGGAGCACCAGGGTGAGCGCGGCGGCCGGCGGCGTGACGAGGGCGGTGATCGCCGGGCGCAGCAGGATGGCCGGGTAGGACATGAGCTGCGGGACGCCGGTCGTGCCGGCGTCGATGACGTTCGCCTGCCGGGCCGGGGTGAACCAGCCCAGGGGCAGGTCGGCCACGTGGGCGCCGAGACGTTCGTGCAGGACGCGGGCGGTGGTGCTGCCGACCCGGAACGCGACCGTCTGCGCGACCCATTGCACGGTGACGAACACGACCGCCGCCACGGCGAGGGCGATCATCGCCGGGACGGGCTCGGGGTCGGATTCGAGGCTTGCGGCGATGACGACGCCGACGAGGCCCAGGACGACGCCGTGGAGCACGGCGGCGGCGGTGATCCAGGCCGTGAGTACGGCGAGCCGCCGTCGGTCGGGTGCGGGCAGGACGCGGGCGAGTGTGCGGAGCATCAGAGGTTCTTCCCGGGGGCGGTGTCGGCGGTCTCGCCTTCCTGGAGGGTGCGGTAGGCGGGGCAGCCGGCGAGGAGTTCGGTGTGGGTGCCGTCTCCGGCCAGGCGGCCTTGGTCGAGGACGAGGATGCGGTCGGCGTCCCGCACGAGGTGCAACTGGTGGGTGATGAGCAGGACGGTGCGCCGCCGTGCCTGGGCGCGCAGGCCCGCGAGCAGGACGGTACGGGTGGCGGGGTCGACCGCGGACAGCGTCTCGTCGAGGACGAGCAGCCTGGGTTCGCGCAGCAGTGCCCGCGCCAGGGCGATGCGCTGGCGTTGCCCGCCGGACAGGTCGATGTCGTCCCCCAGGACGGTGTCGTAGCCGCGGGGAAGGGCGAGGACGACGTCGTGTACGGCCGCCTGCCGGGCGGCGTCGACGATCCGTTCCTCGGGGAGGGCGTGCCCGCCGGTGATGTTGTCGCGGACGCTGGCCCGGCGCGGTTTCGTGTCCTGGAACACGAAACCGATGCGTTCGTACAGCGCCGCTTCCGGCACGTCGCGCAGGTCGGTGCCGCCGAGGATCACGTGGCCGGTGGCGGGGTCGGTGAAGCGGGCTAGCAGGGCGGCGATGGTGCTCTTGCCGCTGCCGGAGGCGCCGACGAGCGCGACGAGCCCGCGGTCGGGAAGCGCGAAGGTGACGTCCTGCAGGACGTCCCGGTCGTCGTATCGGTGGCCGACGTGCTCGAGGCGGACGACGTCGCCGCCGGCGGTGCCGCCTTCGGGGATCGTCGTGCCCCGGGACAGCCGGGGCCGGTCGAGGAACTCGCCGATGGATCTCATGGCGGACATGCCTGTGCGGAGGGCCTGCAGCCGGGGCCCGGCGACGGCGACGGGAGCGCTGATCGCCGGGCCGAGCAGCACGCCCGCGACGAGACCGTCCGGGGTCGCCCATCCCACGGCGAGGCCGGTTCCGCCGACCAGGGCCAGGAAGGCCGCGGTGACGCCCGGCGCGGCGACGAGCCAGGAGGCGGTCGTGACGGCGGAGGTGCCGCTCGACCAGGCGCGGAAGAAATCGTGGAAGGCGTGGACGGCGGCCGTGTAGCGGGCACGGGCGCCGCCGGTGCCGCCGTAGACCTTCGCGGTGGGCAGTCCGCGCACGTAGTCGACGATCGTCGCGTTGATGCGCTGCTGCGCGGCGGCGTACTCGGCGAAGTTCGCACCGGAGCCGCGCATGGCGCGGCCGTACCACCGGACGCCGAGCACGAGCGGGACCAGGCCGCACAGTGCCAGCCGCCAGTCGGCCAGGGCGAGCGCGATGAGCCCGGCCAGCGGTGTGACCACCAGTGCGGTCACGTCGAGCAGGGTGTGGGCCACGAGGTAGTGCATGGCCGCGGTGTCGTCGTGGACCGCCTTCTTGATCCGCCCGCCACCGAGGCCGGTGACGGTCGGCACGGGGATGTGGCGGATGGTGTCGGAGAGCCGCCGCTGCAGGATCCAGGTGAGATTCGCGTCGGCGCGGTGCGCGACCCACGTCGCGGCGGCGGTGGCGAGGGCGGCGCCGACCGTGCCGAGCACGGCCGCGACGGCGAGCGTCGCGCCGGGGAGGCGGTCGTCGGCGATGAAGGCGCTGGTGAACGAGATGAGGACCAGCAGGGGCAGCAGCGCCAACAGGCTGCCGATCGCCTGCAGGACGGCCGCCGCCGCGAGGGGACCGCGGACGGGGCGCAGCAGATGGAGGGGGGTCATTCGAGACGTTCTCCGGACAGGGTGAGGACGCGGTCGGCGCGAGCGGTGACCTCGTCTTGGTGGGTGATCAGCAGTACCGCCGACCCGGTGGCCCGGCGCCAGGCGTCCAGCGCGTCGAGCACGAGGCGGGCGGTGGCGTGGTCGAGGGAGGCGAGGGTCTCGTCGCAGACGACCGCGGCCGGGACGGCGGCGAGCGCGCGGGCGAGCGCGATCCGGTGGCGTTGGCCGCCGCTGAGACGGTCCGGGGTGCGATCGAGCACGTCCGCGGTGAGCCCGAGACCGTCGAGCAGCGATGCCGGTTCGGGCCCCGGCGGGATGCCGCGGCGGTGCGCGGAGGCGACGGCGGCGGGCGAGGGTGCGCCGGACGGTCTCGTGCGGGTTGAGCGCGGCGCGGGCGTCCTGCCCGACGTAGGCGAGGAACGGGCCGCCGGCGCGCGCCCCGGGCGGCTCCGTCCCAGGCGACCGGAGCGCCGTGCACGCGCAGGCGCCCGGCGTCGGGCGGGGCGAGGCCGCACAGGGCGCGGGCGAGGGAGGTCTTCCCGCTGCCCGACACGCCCCGCACGGCGGCCATTTCCCCGGCCGCGAGATGCAGGGAGGCGTTCCGCAGCAGCGGGACGCCACCGCGGCGGATCGTCAGCCCCTCCGCCGCCACCACCCGTTCCCCGCCGCCGGCGGACTCGTCCGGGCCGCGGTGCCGGGGCGGATGCGCAAGCGCGGACGGCGCGGCGGGCGCGGGCCGGAGCCGGCCCGCGGCGAGTTCGAGCACCCGGTGGGCGGCTCGGTCGACGAGGGCGCGGTCATGGCTGACGAGCAGGACGGCCGGTTCCCAGGGCAGGCGGGTGAAGGCTTCGCTCACCCGTCGGGCGGTGTCGGGATCGAGCCCGCTGGTGGGCTCGTCGAGGATCACCAGGCGGGGGCGAGTGACGAACGTCCAGGCCAGCAGGGCGCGCTGGGCCTGCCCGCCGGAGAGCCGGGCCGGGTGGCGGCGCAGCAGCGCGGTGTCGAGGGCCGCGGCATCGGCGGCGGCGCGGACGCGGGCGTCGCGCTCGTGCCGTCCCTCACCCGGGTGGGCGATGCGCGCGGCGGTGCGCAGTTGGGCCAGCACTTCGCGGCGCGGATCCAGGGCGCTCGCCGGGTCCTGCGGCAGGTAGCCCGTGACTCTGCCCCGCAGCGCGGCACGTCCGTCCGCCGTGAACGGGTCGTGCCCGGCCACCTCGACCCGTCCGGCGGTGCGCCGCGTACCGGGAGCGAGGTGGCCGAGGACGGCATGGGCGAGCGTGGTCTTGCCCGCTCCGGACTCGCCGACGATCGCGGTCACCTGCCCCCGGTGCAGGTCGAGGTCGACCGTGTCGAGGACGGCGCCGCGGGCCGTGGCGATCGTGAGGCCGGACACGGTGGCCGTCATGCCGGCCGTCCCGCCGGTTCGAGCCCGCCGATCCGGGCGTCGGCGACCCGGTCGAGCAGGAGGGTGGCTCCGACGGCGAGCACGACGAGAAGTGCCGCCGGGACGAGGACCGGAAGCGGGTTGGCGGCGATGCCGGGGCTGTTCTCCCGCACCATCCTTCCCCAGTTCGCGGCGGGGGCCCCGGCGCCGAGACCGAGGAACCCGGCGGTGGCGGCGAGCTGGGTGGCGGCGACGAACCGGATTCCCGCCTCGGCGAGGGCGACGGGTGCCAGCCCGGGCAGGATGTCGTGCCGGACCCGGGCGAGCAGCGCGTCGCCCCGCGCTTCGGCCTCACGGGCGTATTCGGCGGCGGCGAGCCTGGCGGCGCGCTCCCGGACGACCCGGACCGAGAACGGTGTGCTGACCAGCGCGATGGCGGCGGCCACGATGGCATCGTCGCCGGGGAGGCCGCCGGCCAGCAGGAGCAACAGCAGCAGGGTGGGGACGGTCGCGACCGCGTCGACGACCCGCGACACGGCCCGCGCCGTCCGATGACGGCGGGTCGTGCCGGTCCAGATCCCCACGATGAGCCCGACGACGCTGCCGAGCACGGTGGCCGCGGCGGCCTGCAGAACGAGCGTCCGTCCGCCGGCGAGCACCCGGGCCAGGACGTCGCGGCCGAGGACGTCGGTGCCCAGCGGCCCGCCGGCGCCCGCCGGTTCGAACGGCACTCCGACCGGCGCGGTGACGTTCCCCGCCGCCAGGCACGGCCCCGCCATGGCGACGATGAGGACGACGAGCACCGGCGCGGCTACCCATGACCGGCCCGCCTCGACGTGCCGGGCGGTCATGGCGTCACCGCGGCGTCGGCGGTGCGCCGATCCAGCGACCGGGCGACGACATCGCCGACGAGCAGGACGGTCAGCGTGGCCGCGCCGAGCACCAGGCTCAGCCCCTGGACGAGCGGCACATCGCGGCTCTCGACCGCGCGGGTCAGTTCGTAGCCCACGCCGGGCACGTTGAAGAGCGTCTCCACCACGACGCCGCCGCCCAGCAGCCCGGCGATCATGACCGTGAAGGCGTGGACGGCCGGCCCGGCCGCGTTGCCGACGACGGTCCGCACATAGCGCGGTCCGCGGACGCCGTTGAGCCGGGCGAACTCCGCGAACGGCGCCGATGCGGTCTGCGCGACCGACGCGCGCAGCAGCCGCATCGTGGACCCGAACCCGCCCGATGCGAGCGCCAGCGCCGGCAGCGCGACGAGTTCGGGATGCCGCCACAGCGACTCCCCGGGCGGGACCAGGGCGACGGTGGGCAGCACCGCCCACCACAGCGTGAACACCACCAGCAAGGCGGTGGCGATGAGGAAGTCCGGGGTGCCGATCAGCCCGAGCGTCGTCCCGGACAGGCCGCGGTCCAGGCGGCTTCCCGGCCGCAGCCCGGCCGCGACGCCGAGCACGCCGGCGAGGAGAAGGATGAGCACCGCGGCCGGGGCCAGCACCGCCAGGCTCGCCCCGAGCCGGGCCGCGACGATACCGGCGACGTCCCGGCCCGACACCAGCGACGTGCCGAGATCCCCGTGGAGCATCCCCGCGACCCACTCCCCGTAGCGCCGCGCCGGGGGCCGGTCCAGCCCGAGCGCGACCCGGACCGACGCCCGTTCGGCGTCCGTCGCGTCCGGTCCGGCCACGACTCCGACCGCGTCGCCCGGAAGCACCTCGGTCGCCCAGAACACGACGACGGAGAGGACCGCGAGGGTCGCCGCGCAGGCGACGGCCCTCATCGCGATCCAACCGGCCGACCTCATTTCCGGCCGGTTAGGGTGACCTGCGACAGGTCGGGGAACTGCAGCTCCCGCACCCCGGAGACCCCGTCGCGGGCGGCGCTGACGGTCGGCACGAACACCGCACCGATCTGACCGCCCTCTTCCCACAGCAGCCGCTGCGCCCGGTGCGACGCGGCCAGCCTCTGCTCGGCCGTGGACGCGCTGCGCGCGGTCTTCACCAGCGCGTCCACCTTCGGGAAGGCGCCGGGAACGTGGTTCGGCTCGAACATCGCGGGCGGGTTGAACCCGGCCCTGAACGGCAGCTTCAGGTAGGCCGCGTAGTCGGCGAACAACTGCCCCGCGGGCAGTTCCCGCAGCGCCGCCTCCACCCCGACCGCCTTCAGATCCTCGACGACCAGCGTCGCCGCCTCGACCATGCCGGGCAGTTCCGGCCCCGCCGTGAGCTCCACGCTCACCCCGTCGGCGTCGGCGTCGGCGAGCAGCCGCCGAGCCCGCTCCGGATCATGGGGGCGCTGCTCGAGCGCCGTGTCATAACTCGGGAACCCCAGCGCGGGCAGGTCGTTGCCCACGAACGCGCGACCGTAGTAGACGTTGTCCACGATCCGCTTCCGGTCCACGGCGAGCCTGAACGCCTCCCGCACCCGCGGGTCGTCGAACGGCTCCGCCTCGGTGTTCATCGTGAAATGCAGATACGAGGCGTACGGCAGCTCGCTCGCCGTCACCGCGATCCCGTCGGCCTTGCCGAGGTCCGCGCCTGCGCGGGAGCGATGCCGCCGGCGAAGTCGATCTGCCCCTGCCGCAGCGCGTTCGCCCTCGCCGTCCCGTCGGGAATGGACAGCAGCTCGATCGACTCCAGGGACGGCGCCGTGCCGTAGTAGCCGGGATTGCGCTCCAGCAGCGTGGTCCGGCCCGGCTCGAACGCGGCGATCGTGAACGGTCCCGACGAAGGAGTGTCCGGCGTGAACTCCTTCGTGCCGTCCTTGATCGCGAGCATGCTCTGGCAGACCAGCTCCCGGCCGTCGGCGATCGGCGACAGCGTCGGCAACACCACCGTCGACGCGTCCGGCGCCGACGCCGCGTCCAGATCGAAACCGCGCGCCGCCAGGAGCGTGAACGGAAGACCGTCCAACTCGACGGGGGCCCGCAGGGAGTACAGCACGTCCTTGCTCGTCAGCTCGGACCCATCGGTGAAGCGCACGCCGTCACGCACGCGCAGGGTGTACTCGGACAGGTCGTCGGCGACCTCGATCGACTCCACCACGCCGTAGGAGACCCCGTCCGGCGACGCCGGATCGAGCTCGCACAGCGGCGCGTGCACCAGCCTCGCCCGCACGTAGTCGAGCGCCGTCGGGCCCCGGAAGTAGTTCAGCGTCTCCGCCGTACCGCCCGAGAACGCGGCCCGCAGCGTCCCGTCCGCCGACGCCCCGCCGGACGCCGAGCACCCGGTCACCAGCAGGGCCGCGGCCGCACCCGCGGCCAAGCCACCCGCCCTGCGACCTCTCGTGGACAACATTCAGCACCTACACCTTCCAGCACCGGGCACACCGGCCCAACTCGGATGTTTACTACGTATACCACGAAATCGATAACCGTTTTCACAGTCGGCCGGTCGATATGATCAACAGATGACGCCGCTGAACCGCGAAGGCATCATCGAGGCCGCCCTCGCCCTCACCAGGGCCGAGGGCCTCGACGCGGTCACCATGCGCGCCGTCGCCGCCCGCTTCGACGTCACGCCGATGGCCCTCTACCGGCACATCACCGATCGCGACGAACTCGTCCGCCTCGTCGCCGACCGCGTCGGAAGCCTCGTGCGCCCGGCGAACGGGCCCGACGACCCGTGGGACGAACGCGCGCGTGCGTGGGCCCGCACCCAGCGCGCGGTGCTGCGGCGGCACCGCGGACTGGCCGTATGGCTCCAGGACAACGGCCCGGCGGGACCCGAGGCGTACCGGCTCCTCGACCTGCTCGCCTCGGCGATGACCGACGCCGGCCTCGACGACGCCGGAGCCGCGCGCGGCACCGCGCTCGTCATGAGCTGGACCTTCTCCCGCGTGGCCGTCGAGGACGGGGCCGAACGACGACGGCGGGCCCGCCGCCCCAGCCGGTCACAGGCGTTCGTCGCCGGACTGGACGGGATCGACCCGGTGCGTCATCCCACCGCCGCACGAATCGGCGTGGAGTTCTTCACCCTGCCCCACGACGACGTTTTCGAGGCCGGCCTCGACGCGATCATCACCGGCATCGCGCGCGCCTGAGCACCCGCGGTCGCGGCCTGCCCGTCCGAAGCGCCAACGTTCTCTCCCCGGTTTCTGTCCGCATGTCAGGAATGGCCGGGCTGTCTCGTCTCGGGTTCGAGATCAGATTCTGAGAAGAACACACCACCTGCAGCAAGGAGCCGGTCATGAGCGAGCATGCCCCACACCAGAAGATCGCGCTGGTCACCGGGGCGAACAAGGGGATCGGCCGTGCGGTTGCCGAGCGGCTCGCCGCGCTGGGCTTGACGGTCCTGATCGGGGCCAGAGACCCGCAGCGCGGCGAAGAGGTCGCCGCGGCGCTCCGCGCGGCAGGCGGCGACGCGCACGCGGTCACCCTGGACGTCACCGACCAGGCCGCCGCCCAGGCGGCAGCCAACCGGGTCGAGGAGCGCTTCGGCCACCTCGACGTGCTGATCAACAACGCCGGCATCACCGGCTCCGGGCAGGTCTCCCCCGAAGACGCCTACGATCAGGTCCCGAGTTCCATCGACCTGAACATGGTCCGGACGGTGTTCGAGACCAACGTCTTCGGGGTGATCGCGGTGACCAACGCCATGCTGCCGCTGCTGCGGCGGTCACCGGCACCGCGCGTCGTGAACGTCAGCAGCCACGCCGCGTCGCTGACCCTCACCAGCGACCCGGACGGGCCCGTCGCGGCGCTGATGCCGTCGGCCGCGTACACGCCCTCCAAGTCCGCGCTGAGCGCGCTGACCGTGCAGTACGCCAATGAGCTGCGCAAGGACGGCATCCTGGTCAACGCCGCCGCCCCCGGCTTCGTCGACACCGACAGCAACAACCACACCGGGCACCTGACCCCCGCACAGGGCGCCGCGGTCGTGGTGCGCCTGGCCACGCTCGGCGCGGACGGGCCGACCGCCGGTTTCTTCAGCGAGGACGGCCCGTTGCCCTGGTGACGGTGGTGGCTCGGGGCAGCTTGTGGTGGCAGCAATTCGAGAAGGAGTCGGCTTGACCGAGACCGAAGAGTTCCAGGAACTACGGCCGCTGCTGTTCTCGATCGCCTACCGGATCCTGGGCAGTGTCGGGGAGGCCGAGGACGCGGTCCAGGAGACCTGGCTGCGTTACCAGGCATCTTCGGCCGAGCCCGCGTCGGCCAAGGCGTTCCTGTCGACCGTGGTCACCCGGATCTCGATCGACGTGCTGCGCTCGGCCCGCGTCCGGCGGGAGGAGTACGTCGGGCCGTGGCTCCCCGAGCCGCTGCTGACCGATCCCTATCAGGATCCGGCGCGGTCGGCGGAGCTGGCGGACTCGTTGTCGATGGCGGCCCTGCTCCTGCTGGAACGGCTCACCCCGCTGGAGCGTGCGGTCTTCGTGCTGCGTGAGGTGTTCGCCTTCGGCTTCCCGGAGATCGCGGCGGCCGTGGGGCGATCGGAGGGGGCGTGCCACCAGCTCGCGGTGCGGGCACGACGTCACATGGACGCGGGCCGGGCCCGGTTCGAGGCCGACCGCAAAGAGCGCGAGGAACTCGCCGAACGGTTCTTCGAAGCCTTCCGGGAAGGGGACGTCGACGGGCTGGCCGAGCTGCTGGCCGCCGACGTTCACATGATCGGCGACAGTGGCGGCAAGGCCCCGCAGTGGGCACCCCGCGTCCTTGGTGCCGAGAACGTGGCCCGGGTGCTCGCAGCGTTCGTCCCGCTGGTCGCCAGGGGTGGCGGCGTCGTGGAGTCGCAGCAGGTGAACGGCCAGCCGGGCGCGATCTTGCGCGACCGGGACGGTCAGGTCCTCAGCGCCTGGGCGCTCGATGTACTCGACGGGCAGATCCAGACGATCCGCACGGTGAACAACCCGGACAAGCTCGGGCACGTCGGTCCGGTAGCGGACGCCTGGGCGGCCCTCCGCATGGCGAGCCAAGCCCACCGGCCATAGATTGACCGATGAGCCGACTGCGCTCAGGGCGGCGGGCCGGGTGCGGCGGGCCGGGAAAGTCGATCAGGAAGGCGCGGTCCCCACCGTCCTTCGCGACGACGCATCCCGGCACCGGCGACCCCGTCCGATCTCGCCGTGGTCCTCGGCCGCCTGAGGTGCGAGGGATCTTCCGGGCAGGCTCCCAACAAGGTTGGGGGAACCGGAAGGAATGACAGTTCGCGAGACAGAGGCGACTTGTCCCCCAGGAGGACAAGGACGAGATCGTCCGCATGCTCCTGGACGGCCCACGTAGCCCGTGAGGTCGGGATCCACGACACCACGCTCGGCAAGGTGGCGTGAGCCCGAACTGCGGGACTTGCTTTTCGAGCGGCACGCTTCAGGCGAATACGCCGCAGAACCCAGCCACCAGCACTCGTGGTACACGTGGACACGGCCGCGGCGTCCTTCGGGCCGCCTTCGCAGCCGATCCCCCGCGGTACGGATCCCACGGCCGTCGGCCCGCAGAGGGTCGCCCGTGTCTCCCCATCTGCGCGACCCTACGCACGACCTCTCAACCTCTGCCGACGCCCGCCCCCAAGAACCGTTCACGCGCCGGTGCCATCGATCCCGCCAGGCCACAACACCGCCTGCGGCCCACTTCCGTGAACGAGCAGGGCCTGGGATAGTTCTATTCAGTAGACATGAACGTTCTTTTGAGGGGCCCATGGAGAGGTTGCGGCCGGGCGATCCCGGCAGGGTGGGACCGTACAGGCTGGAGGGGAGGCTGGGCGGGGGCGGCATGGGACAGGTCTTCCTGGGCCGTTCCCGGAGCAGGCGCCCGGTCGCGGTCAAGGTGATCCGTCCGGAATTCGCCAAGGACTCCGCCTTCCGGCGCCGCTTCGCGCTGGAGGTCGAGGCCGCACGCCGGGTCGGCGGCTTCTACGCCGCCCAACTGGTCGACGCCGACCCCGACGGCGATCCCCCCTGGCTGGTCACCGCCTACATCCCCGGCCCTTCGCTACAGGCGGCCGTCGACCGCCACGGACCGCTGCCCGCATCGTCCATCGGCGTGCTCGGTGCCGGACTGGCCGAAGGGCTGGCCGCCGTACACTCCTGCGGTCTGGTGCACCGCGATCTCAAACCCTCCAACGTGCTGCTGGCCGACGACGGTCCCCGGGTCATCGACTTCGGCATCGCCCGGGCACTGGACGCCACCTCCCCCCGCCGACCGCCCCTCCACCGGCGAGGTCCTCGAGCGGCTCACCGCATCGACCGACGCCCCCGCCCGATGGCTCCCGCCGGCGATCGCGACCATGGTCGACGACCAGCGGACCGCGGAAACCGTCCCGGCGGAACGCCACGGCTCGTCCGGTACACGCCAGACACAGACGACCGCCTCGCCCCGCGTGCGGCGAAACGCGGTTATTACCGCCCTGGCGGTCACCGCGGGCGCCGTGCTGTGGACGCAGGCCATCACCGTCGCCACGGCGCCCGCCGCGTGGAGCGCCCAGCCCGGCGATTGCCTGTACGTACGAGAAAGCACAACAATGGGAGAATTCAGCAAGAACGCCCGTATCGTGCCCTGCTACACCCTTGCGGGCACCTGGGTGGTGACCGCCCGTCTCCCTCGGAAAGGGGAGTGCGAGCCTCCCACACACCGTCCAGTCAACAGGTACGGCGCAGGCGACCCGACGGCCGTACTTTGCATCAAGGATCGATGGAGCGACTGTGCGGGATTCAACCAGTGCGAGGCGACGACGATCGGTCCGGCACCTCACGGCGACAGAAGGAACATCAGACGCCTCTGACATCCTTCACAAGAGCTCCGGATGCCGGTCGTAGACGGCGACCGTCTCGGCGCAGCACCCCTTCCGCACCCGACGTTCCACTCGAAAGCCGAATCAGGTTTCCTCTCCCTCACCGGCACCTCACGGCGACAGAACGCGAGGCTCACTGGAGCCTTCTTCGAGGGGCTCGACATCCTCGACCTCGGACTCGTCTCCCCCGCCGACCGGCGTGCCGACCTCGCCGACGCCCCCTCAAGGTCGACGATCAGGGCGCCGTCGCGATCAAGCACTGACGCACGTCCGCACGTCCATTTCCGCACTGAGCGATCTCCAGGGAGTCGCGGCCTGCCGACTACGGCTCCCCCGATCCGGCGGCCATGTCGAACTCTCATCGAGTCTCACCCGTCGTAATGGCTGTTGATCAAATTCTGCTCCGGGCGATTCACGCCCGCCGGTGATGGGTTGAACGGGTGATCAAGTGTCGTATCGGCTGGAACCGGGAGATCCCGAGCAGGTCGGCGATTTCTGGCTGTCGGGCCGGCTGGGAGCCGGTGGGCAGGGCGTGGTGTACGACGCCTACGCCCCCGATGGGGCCCGGGTGGCGGTCAAGGTGCTGCACGCGGCACAGGGCTCCCCCGATGAATTCGCGCAGATGGCTGCTGAGGCGCATGCCGCGCAACGGGTCGCCTCGTTCTGCACCGCCAGGATCCTGCAGGTGCGGCTGGAGACACCGCGGCCCTACATCGTCAGCGAGTACATCGACGGGCTGAGCCTCCAAGCCACCGTCCACGGTGCGGGCGCACGGCCAGGGCGCCGGTTCGGCGGGGATGATCTGCACCGCCTCGGGATCGGGATCGCCACGGCGTTGACGGCCATCCACCAGGCCAGGGTGGTGCACCGCGACCTCAAGCCGGGCAACGTGATGCTGGGTCCGGACGGCCCCCGGTTGATCGATTTCGGGATCGCGCGGGTGCTGGACACCCACTCGGCCTCCGAGGGCGGATTCGCCGGGACGCTGCGGTACATGGCGCCGGAGGTGTACGCGGGGCAGCGCGTCGGGGCGGCGGCCGACGTGTTCGCCTGGGGGGCGATCATGGTGTTCGCGGCCACCGGCGAACATGCCTTCAAGGGCGGCGCGCTGCCCGAGATCGCGCACCGGATCCGCACCCACGACCCCGACCTGAGCACGCTGCCCGCCGCGCTGCGTCCCCTGGTGGCGGCGGCGCTGGCCAAGGACCCGCTGGCGCGCCCGTCCGCACGGGCGATCCTGGCGGGGCTGACCCGCGATCCCCGCGAGGGTGCCGACGACCTGGACGAGTTGGTCGCCGCCGGGGCCACGCAGGCGGGGCTGGGGTCCCGGTGGGAGCCGGGCGACCCGGCGTTGGGCAAGCTCGCCGAGGACGCCTACGCCGCCTTACCACCGAGTGAGCAGCGCCTGGTCCCGGAGGTATTCCTGCGCTGCGTGGTGCCCGGGGAGGACGGGAGCCTGTCCACCCGTCCGGTGGGGGCCGCGGAGCTGTCCGACCGGCAGGATCCCGCCGAGGCCCACGCGCTGGAGCGTGTGGTGCGGGCCTTCCATCCGCTGCTGGTCGTGACCGGCGACCGGCCGGACGAGCAGATCGTCCTGGCACGCCCGGCGGTGCTTCGGGCATGGCCGAGGTTGCGCGGCTGGGTCGAGAGTGAAGCCGCGGCGTTGGCGACTCACCATCGCCTCCGCCGGGCCGCGCAGACCTGGGCCGAGCACGGGCATCGCCGCAGCGACGTGCTGACCGGGGCGCACCTGGACGAGGCCGTGCAGTGGACCACCGCCGGGGACCGTCGCCCGTCCCTCAACCGACTGGAGCGCCGCCTGCTGGCGGCGAGCACCCGCGCCCAGACGACCCGTAGCCGCCGCATCCGCCTCGCCGCGTTCGTGCTGGCGGTGACCACACTGCTGTCGCTGGCCGCCACCGGATGGGCGGTGCAGACGCAGCAGGCCACCGTCCGGCAGCGCGACATCGCGGCCGCGCGGCAGTTGGCCGCGCAGAGCCGGCAGTTCAACAGCACCGCCCCCGACATGGCGGCCCTGCTGGCCGTCGCCGCTCACCGCATCCGCGAAACTCCCGAAAGCCGCGCCGCGCTGCTGAACATCGTCACCCACCCGGCCCGCGGCGTCCTGAACGAATACCGGCCCGACCCCTACACGCTCGCGGCCGACCGCGATGGGCGGTTGCTGGCGATCGGCAACAAGGACGGCACGATCGCACTGTGGGACGTGCGCAGGCACCGCCAGGTCGGCGGCCTACTGCGCCTGTTCACGCGGTCCAGCAGCGACTTTCCGATGTCGGTGGCGCTCAGCCCGGATGGCCGAGTGTTGGCAGCCGCCGGGACCGAATGGACTGAGGAGGACTTCGCCGAAACGAACGTCAAAGGGACGGTGCGGCTCTGGGACGTGCGCACCCGCCAGCCGCTGGGCGACCTGCCGGTGTCCTCCCGCCCCCGATCGGTGGCCTTCACCTCCGACGGGACGCGCGTGGCCGTCGACAACGGCGAGAGTGTCGGACTCTGGGACGTGCGGACCCGGCGCCCCCTCGGTCGGCCCGTGCCCCACTCCACCATCGACAGGCTCGATGCGTACACCCTGATCGGTCCCGGTGCGAAGACCGTGGCCACCGGCGACGACAGTTCGTCCAAGCTGCGGTTGTGGGACCTGGAAACCGGTCGCCGCACGACCTCCTTCCCGGTGAAAGGCGCAGCGGTGGCTCTGAGCCCGGATGGGCGGACCGTGGTCACAGAGGACGATGAAGGCAACGCGTACTTGTGGGACGTCCGGACCGGCCGGATGCGGGGCGAGCCGATCCGCGGACCGCACAGCGGCGTGGGGCCCTTCAGCCCCGACGGGCGGCTCGTGGTCATCGGCACAGGGCTGTGGGAGACCACCAGTGGCATCCGTGTCGGATCCATCGCAGCGGACGTCGAGGACTCGCTGAAGGTCGTCACGTTCGCCGGTCGGCACACCGTGGTCTCCCTGACCACGCACGACTTCACCAAGAACCTGGTACGGCTGTGGAACGTCACCGTGCACCAGCCCAGTCACCTTTTCCGCGCCACCGTGCCCCCCGACGGCGGCCTCCTCCGGCAGGGATTCAGCCCGGACCGGCGGACGATGGTCAGCCTCGACCCGACCGACGGACGCGACGCCTCCTTCCGAACCTGGAACGTCACCACCGGAAAGCAGTCACAGCCTCCCGTCCCCGCGCCGCCGAGTAAGGATTTCGGGCGTACGGACGTGAGGCAGATCAGCGTCCGCCCGGACGGCAGGACCATCGTCATCGCCGACCTGGAAGCTCAACTCAAGGTCTGGGACCCGGCGGCTCGCCGCTGGTTCGACCTCGACGACGGCTCGGGCGCCGAGATCAGCGCGATGGCCATCAGCCCGGACGGTCGCACTCTGGCCACTGGCAGGAGTTACCAGAACTACACGACCGATCTGCCCGTCGACGGCAAGGTGCAACTGTGGACCTGGAAAAGCGCACCTTGATCACCAAGGAGCCGTTGTTCACCTCGGGCACGGCGGTATCCGCTCTGGCGTTCAGTCACGACGGCGAAACCCTGGCAGCCGGGATCGGCCAGACCACCCGGCTCTGGGACGTCTCCGACCGCGAACAGCTCACCCCGTCGATCACCGGTCCCCCCAGCACCATCAGCGCCCTGGCCTTCGGCCCCGACAACCGGACGCTGGCCATCGGCGCCACCAACACCACCGTGCTGTGGGATATCCGTGAAGGCCACCGGATCGGCGCACCTTTCACCGGCCACACCGGCCCGGTGACCTCCTTGGCCTTCAGCCGCGACAGAACCACGCTAGCCACCGGCGGCCAGGACGGAGTCGTCAAGCTATGGGAGACCACCGGCCAAAGCCAGATCGGCGCGCCCCTCACCGGCCACACCGGCCCGGTGACCTTCCTGACCTTCAACTCCGACGCAACGACCCTGACCACCAGCGACGAGCGCGCCACCGTCCGGCGGTGGAACACCGCCATGCCCGCCGACCCCGCAGCGACCGCCTGCGCAATCGTGGGACGCCCCCTCACCCGCGCCGAATGGGCCCAGTACGTGCCACCCGGCATCGATTACCGCGACATCTGCCCCTCACTGGCGGAGGAGCCGTCTCGCGCGGACGGCGAATGAACACGCCGGCCGATCGACTCGGAGAGCAGGGAGGCGGCACCACGCGCCGAGGACGCCGCCCCGCCCCGCAACCGGGTGGCGGCCACGGCCGCCGCCAGGGTGTTCAGGCCGCGGACCAGCAGGTTCCTGCCCGCGATTCTGCCCCCGACGCCTGCTTGTCCGGCGAGTCCCCCCGTTTTCACGTCCCTCCCATGGTGGTAAGCCAGGTCACCCGGCCCGATATGACTCAAGCCCCCTGTCACACGCATGATCCGGGGGGTGTCACCGGGCCCGGGTGGCGTCGGTGGACCGCTCATAGGGACAAGGCAACCCTCCGTGAGAGGACATCGTCTCACCGTAACGTGGACGCCGCCAGCCGCCGCCAGGACCGTGACCAGGTCGAACACCTCCGATAGAGGTAGACGTGAGCGTCGAGTACGCGGTGTTGTTGGGGTTGGACGTCGGCAAGGGCGAACACCATGCCTGCGCCTTGGACCTCTCCAACAAGAAACTGCACGACAAGCCCCTGCCCAACGACGAGCAGCGACTACCGCGCCTGTTCGCCCAGTTGAGGCGAACCGCGCAAGAGGATGGAGCCGCGGGCGTCGCTGCTGGATCCGTTCAAGCCGGTGATCGATGCGATGCTGCGGGCCGATCTGAACGCGCCGCGCAAGCAGAACCCCTTCAGCAAACTGGCCCGTCCAACAACGGTGCGACGCTGTTTGTCGAGAGCATGGCGGGTGTGAGCGACGCTCCCGAGCCTGTGACCGTGCTGCCCTATCCGTACGCCCGCAACGACTGCGGCCTGTGTCGTGAGATGGACGCCGACTTCGAGATCGTGGAAGAAGCCTTTGACCCGCCGTCCTGGACGTCCCGCCCGGCATACCCTGGCCGGTCAGCGTCGTCATGTTGCGGCCCGGCGGCACCCTTTGGTGACCGGCGGCGCGAGCAGCGGCGATCCGGCCTCCCTTCTGGCGCCCCCCGCCGATCCCCCGGGCGGGCGGCTCATCTTCCGCGTCTTCACCGCGCTGGCCGAGTTCATCCGCGAGCTCATCGTCGCCGGTACCCGCGAGGGCCTGGCCGCCGCCCGCGCCCACAGCCGCGTCGGCGGCCGGCCCGCGATGGTGAACGAGGACCTGCTGCGGGCGGCCCGTGACATGCTGCCCGACCCGCAGCATTCGATCACTTCGATAGCCAAGCTGCTGGGGTGTCGCCGGGCACGTTGTACAACCACATCCCCGACCTGCGGGAGCTTGCACGCGAGCGGGGCCGTTACGACGTCGTCGGGCGTGACGTCACTCGGGGTTGATCAGGGGCTGGGTGGTGTGTTCACGCCGGTGAGGCGGCAGAGTGCGGTGAATCCGGCGTCGGTTCCGGGCCAGTGGCGGCGGACGGCGGTGATGCCGGCGTGGCGGACGACCGAGCGCAGGACGGCGGTGACGAGGATGGCGTCGTCGGCGTAGCCCAGAACGGGGATGAAGTCGGGGATCAGGTCGATGGGAAGGGCCAGGTAGGCCAGTAGCAGCGCGAGCCGGATCCGGACCCCGCGGGGCAGGGTCTGGTCGGCGGCCAGGCGGCGGATCAGGCGCAGCACGTCGGGAAGCAACCGCATCGCCTCGGCGAGCAGCCTTCCCCGGGGACGGACGACAGCGAGCGCGGCGATCAGGATGATCCAGACCAGGGCCAGCGTCAGGGTGATCCCCAGCAGGAGGTCCCACCACCATGTGCCGGTCATGCCTTCTCCGTCGTCGGCCTGCCGCGAGTGAGGGCCCGCAGCGCAGGCGTCACGGCTTCACGCCCGGGCCGGTGGCGGTGAGGCGGCCGAGGCGGGGCAGGAACCGGCCGACCCGCCCGGCGTAGTCGGTGTAGGCGTCGCCGTGCGTGCGCAGCAGGTAGGGCTCTTCGACGGCGCGTACCTGCATCTCGATCGCCACGATGGTGACCACCAGGCCCACCAACGCAATGGCGTTGGGGACCATCGCGGCGAGCCCGGCGGCGGTGGCGATCATCGCGGTGAAGATGGGATTGCGGGCCAGCGCGAATGCCCCGCCGGTGACCAGTGCGGTGCGCTCGTCCTCGGCCACGCCGATCCGCCAGGAGGCGCCCATCGAGGCCTGCGCGGCCAGCGTGGCCACCACCCCGGCCGCGGCCAGCACCACGCCGGCCGTGTGAACCGCGGTGTGGTCCAGCACGGCGATGGCGGGCAGTCCGGCCAGCGCGGCGATCGGGCCGGCGGCGCCGATGAGCAGCGCACCGACGAACAGGACCCGCGCCCACCACTGCACGCTTCCCTCGGCCAGGCCGCCGCCGCGGAATCCGGTGTCGCCGGTGCGGCGCCACTGCACGATGCTGCGCAGCCCAAAGGCCAGAGCGGCCCAAAGCAGGTAGATGACCAGCGCGGCGATCACCACGGTGTCCTCCGGGTTTCGTCGTTGAGGGGGAAGAAGGCGAAGAAGAGCGGGCGGGTCAGGTGCAGCAGGCGCATCCAGGCGGGCAGGACGCACAGCCGTCGCCGGTGTCGGTGGCCGCTGCTGCGGGGGCGCTGGCCGGGGCGGGGACGGCACAGCAGGCGTCGCCGCGCCATGCTTCACGGCCCTCCTTGACCGCGACGGCGGCGATGACCAGCGCGGCGATCGGGTCGGCCCATGCCCAGCCGAACAAGCTGTTGACCGCCAGCCCGGCCAGCAGCACGCCGGACAGGTAGGTGCACAGCAGGGTCTGTTCGGAGTCGGCGACCGCGCTGGCCGACCCCAGCTCGCGACCGGCGCGCCGCTGCGCGGCCGACAGGAACGGCATGACCGCCAAGCTCAGCGCGGCCAGCACCAGCCCGGTCGAGGAATGCTCGGCCTCGCCCGACCCAAGCAGGGTGCGGACCGAGTCGACTGTCACGTAGGCGGCCAGCGCGAAGAACGAGATCGCGATGATCCGCAGCGCCCGCTGCTCGCGCTGTTCCACCAGGTCGGGGGTTCGGGCGGAGAACTGCCAGGCGACCGCGGCCGCAGAAGTCACCTCGATGACCGAGTCCAGGCCGAACGCCACCAGCGCCCCGCTGGAGGCGATCGACCCGGCGCCGATCGCGACGACGGCCTCGATCACGTTGTAGGTGATGGTGACGGCCGCCAGAAGGCGCACCCGCCGAGCCAGCACCGCCAACCGCCGCGGCGAGGGCCCCAACGAGATGGTGGTCACGCCCGCACCTGCGCATCGGAAGTGCAGGCGCCCACCCGCGCGCCCTGGCCGGCGGTGCCGTAGGTCGGGCACAGCGCGACGGCACGGTCGGTCGCCGACAGCAGATGCTCGGCCGAGCGCAGCAGGTCCAGCAACTCGGGAGCGGCGATGAAGTAGAACGACTGGCGGCCCTCGGCACGGTAATCCACCAGCTTGCAGCCTCGCAGGCACGCCAGGTGCTTGGACACCGTCGACTGCGCCAGCCCCAGCTCGCGGGTCAGATCCACCACCCGCGTCTCCCCGCGCGCCAGCCGCTGCACGATCGACAGCCGCACCGGATCGGCCAGCGAGTGGAACAGTGCCGCGGCCGGCGCCAGCCCGTCCAACGAAGTCATTCCACAATCAGAATCAATCGCCATATCGCGATGATAACTCCAGAACGCAGTCAGTCAAGTTGCGACGCCAGTGCGAGCCCCCACGAGTCACACCTGGCTCCCTGGCGGGTTGGCGGTCGTACCGATCGCCAGGCGCGCCCCAAGTCCGGGCGGACCTCGCCATACGGACGTACGTGGGTCCAAAACAGCCCGGGGTCACACGCCCCGATCTGCTCGGCAATCCACTCGGCAGGGTCCACACTGTTGCCCGCGGCCATCGCGTTGTCTCCTTCTTCTTGATCATCCGTCTCGAAGGATCACGCGGTGGCCGCCTCACGTCACAACGTCATGCCACTTGACCTGGTCAAACTCGTACACCACCTCCGTGGACGCAACCAGTAACCGTCGACAGGTCGCTGGGTTAGCGGGTCACATTGGGGCATGGCATGGGCGTACGCCGAACGAAGCTTCCGGGGCACGGGCGCGGTCTCCGGGTCGGGCAACTCAATCCGTGAGGGGGTGTCCGCCCGGACCGGACGTCGACAGGCATTTCGGGACGAGGCAGAAGAACAGTCGTAATGGCGAGCCTCCGAGGTACGGCGATGCCGCTTGGCCGGGAGTCGACGTAGCGTGACCGGGGGAAAATATTTCTTGCTTTTCTTAATATTAGGATTCAGAGAGGGTGCCGTGTCGCGGTAGCGGGAACGAATCGGTGGTGGACAGACTTGTGCCTGACCCGGTGTTCCTACTGTCGTCGGTTCGCTCAGGATCGACTGCTACGTTGCGTCCTGGACAGTCATTCAATGGTTCATTCGCCGCACGAACTGCATTTCACAAAGCTCCGAGTGGTGTTGGCGAATGAATTCGGCGAGGGGGCAATGAAGATTCTTGGAGTGACGCGGCAGGATTTGGAGCACCTGCTGTGGGATAGATTGCTGCATCGGCAACTGGTGCGCAGCGGCAAGCAAGTCATTGTGGAGAAGTCACCGGACAACCTGTGCCGATGGGAGCGGTTGCAAGACTGCTGGCCGGACGCCCGGTACATCTTCCTGCTGCGTCACCCCTCCCATATCGTCGATTCCTTGTACGCCGCCCATCCAGAACTCGGGCGGGAGCGGCTCTATGAGGAACATCTGTCAAGGTTTGTAGAGCCGATGCGGCGGGCGCGGGAGAGTCTCGGCGGGATCACCGTGCGCTATGAGGATTTCACCGCCGATCCAGCTTCCCAGGCAAAGCGGATCTGTGCGTACCTGGGACTGCCGTGGGAGCCTGCCATGCTGGAGTATGGGCGGGTTTCACGCCGGTTCCGTTATGGGATCGGCGACTGGGGGGAACGGATCAGATCTGGCCGGGTTCAGCCGATGCGGCCCCTGCCTCTCCTGGACGAGGTTCCAACCCAGTTGCACGACTGGTGTCGGGCCTGGGGCTACATGCCCGCCTGAGCCCGATCCGCCGGGTGCCGATCGAGATATCCCCATTCCTGGCACCATGGCCGCAGGCCGTCGGGGATCTCCTCCGGTCGCGGGACCGGGCGAGCCCGGTGTATACGGCCAGAATTGATCTTTTCGCCCCAATCTCCCACTCCGGGAGGGAACACCCGTTCGTTCTTCGTGTAATCCAGCATGCCAGGATCCCAAGAGACTTCGAGATGGCGGCAAATGCCTTCGATGACCTGTCGCGGGTCGGCGGTGAGCTCCTCGTACCGCACGGTGATACCGCTGAGATTCGCGCGCGCCTCTCGCATCGGTCCGACCTCGTAGAGCAATCGTTGGAGCAGTACGGCGGGACTGAATTCGGGGTGGTTATTGACCAATGACTCGTAGATGTGCACGGGGTGGCGCAGCAGGAAAATGTACCGCGCGTCCGGCCAGCACTCTCGCAGGCGTTCCCAATGGCTCAAGTTCGCCGGTGTCTTCTCGACGATGACGCGCTTGCCGCTGCGGACCAGCTCCCAATGCAGTAGCCGATCCCACAACAGATGCTGTATATCGTCGGCGGTCAGGCCGAGCGCCTCGATGGAGCTTCGCACGAAGTCATCCTGGTACTCGACCTGAATTTGGCGGAGGTGCAACTCGTGCGGTGCACGTATATCGGCATGAGCGTTCATGATGGACCGCAGCAGCGTTGACCCCGACCGGGGTGCGGACATAATGAACGTAGGCGTAACGAGAGGCGTTTTCATACCGTTTCCTGGTGTACTGGCTTGGTCGAGGTCCTTGTCCTGGATGCGCGTTCGCATCCGTCTCCTTTTCGTGAGGGGCGGGTAAGCGTCTCAGGCCGAGGAACCGGTAAAGCTCGACTCGCGCGCCAGCTCGATCAGTCGGGTCGTCGAGCGTTCCGGAATGTAGGGGACCATGAGCGTCCGCCCTCCCCAGGAGGCCATTAGGCGAGCTTCGGGAAGCTCGGACACCGTGTAGTCCCCTCCCTTGACCCAGATGTCCGGCCGCAGTGCTGTCAGCGGTGTCTCCGGGGTGTCCTCATCGAACACCGCCACCGCGTCGACGGACTCCAGTGCCTCCAGCAGGGCGCGGCGGTCGGCGCAGCCGTTGACCGGACGGTCGCGGCCCTTGAGCCGGCGGATCGAGGCGTCGGAGTTCAGGCAGACGACCAGGCAGTCGCCCAGAGCGCGGGCGGCGCGCAGCATCGCGATATGGCCGAGGTGAAGGATGTCGAAACAGCCGCCCGTCGCCACCACGGTCCCGCCGGTGGCGCGGGTGGCCGCCACGACGTCCTCGGCGCGGCGGGGCGGGGCGGGCGACCACGGCTCCTGGTGTTCCGAGGTTCCGGCCGCCTTGCCGGACAGCGTCGTGAAGGGGAATCGGTCCGCCACTTGAGTCATGTGCTTCCGCCGCTCGCCCTTCGGGCCGCCCGTCGCTGCTTCACCGATCGGCGCGGCGTCGACGGCCGTAGCCAACGCTGCGGCGCCGCCTGCCGCGACATGGGCACCGGCGTGGCCGACGGCGGCCGTCACCGCCTCGGACAGGAGCGCTCCGACGCAGAGTTCCAGTGCCACCGACACGGCGAAGGCGTCTCCCGCGCCGCAGGCGTCGGTCTCCGGGTGCGTGGTTGCGGGAACTATGAGCGGTATGTCCTCCCCGAGGGAGAGGAGAGCACCGAGACGTCCCATCGTCACCGCGATCGCCGAAGAGGACCAGCGCCGGGTGAGTGCCGACGCACAGCGCGCGGCGAGCGAGAGGACGTCGCCATGGTTTGGGTCCTCTCCGGCCGACATCGCCGGACGCGCGGCGTGCAGGGCTTCGGCGAGGTTCGGCGTCGCGATGCGGGTCCCTGCCACAGGCGCCGGGCCCTTCGGATGCGGGTCCCACACGAGCGGCACGTTCTCGGCGCGCTGAGCAAGGAAGGAACGGATCCACGGCCGGGCGACCGTGCCACGGCCATAGTCGGAGACCAGGACGGCGTCGGCCTGGATGCCGTAGAGAGCGTCCAGTTCCGGGGGCGTGTCAGCCGCGGTGCTCCGTCCGCCCAGGTCCAGGCGAAGCAGGGCGTGCTGCTCGGTCCGTACACGGATCTTCTCGGGCATCGGCCCGTCCAGGGGCAGGGCGACCAGGTTGAGATGCGCCTCCAGGAGCGCGCGCAGATATCTGCTCGCCGGGTCCGAGCCGATCGGCGTGACGAGCGTGACCTCGGCTCCCCGCCGAGCCGCGAGGTAGGCGGCCAACGCGGCACCGCCCGGACGGAGGTGCTCGCGTGGAGAGTCGACGACGGGGACCGGCGCTTCCGGCGACAGCCGTTCGACGGTCCCGATGAGGTCCCGGTCCAGCAGCGCGTCGCCGACCACCAGCAGCCGACCGCTCATCCGTCCTGGCCCATGGGGTAAAGGGCACGGCCGGGGGTGTGGCATGGCGTAGCCGCTCCGAGCCGTTCCGGTGGAGTTCGGCGTCCACAGCGGCGCAGAGAAGATGCACGATGACCTGGTGCACTTCTTGGGTGCAGGCGGCCGAGGGGGCGTCAACGGCGATCGCCTCGTCGACCACGCCGGCCAACGGGTTCGGCTCCGGCCCCGTCAGCGCCCAGACGTGAAGGCCGCTCCGCCGCCCCTGGTCGGCGGCCCGCAGGAGGTTACGGCTGGCGCCGCTGGTGGACAGCAGCACAAGAACGTCCCCTGCCCTGCCGTGGGCGCGGACCTGCCGGGCGAAGACCTCGTCATAACCGTAGTCGTTGCCGACGGCGGTGACGGTCGACATGTCGGCGTGCAAGGTGGCGGCCGAGAGCGGGACGCGGTCGTCGCGGTACCGCCCGACCAGTTCGGCCGTCAAATGCTGGGCATGCGCGGCGCTTCCACCGTTGCCCGCCGCCAACAACCGGGCGCCTCCGGCGAGCACTCCGGCCAACTCGGTGCCCCACCGCTCGGCGGCATCCACCTGGGGACCGAGCTGTTCGAGCACGGTGACCAGTGCCGCCACGTGCGCGCGTCCTACGGGTGTCATTTCGGCCCCCCGTGAGCTGGGGCCGATCTGCGCCCCTCCCGACCATTCGACCGAAGGCGTGCCCGACGAACGCCCAGCCCAAGCTGTTACCGCGGCAAACAATCGGATAATCCAAAGAGGGGAAAAGACCTATCCCGGACGACCTCCTCCGCACGTTGGTCAACAGTGAACCACAAAATGATTATGCGAGCGAAAGCACGTGCACACTGGGTAGGCCCGCTGATGCTTCACGATGGCCTGCCGTTTCGAGGTTGATATGGTTGTTCAGCAGGATCTCGACTGTGTCGTAGTGACAGGTGGTGCAGGGTTTATCGGCTCGCACCTTTGCGAGCGCCTGTGCGAGTCCGGGGCGAAAGTCTGGTGCCTGGACAATATGCTCACCGGCGCGGCCGATAACGTGGCACATCTGGCAAGTAATCTCGATTTCCATTTAACTTACTGTGATGTCACGGCCGGAATCGATGTCCCCGGGCCCGTCGACCTCGTTCTGCACCTGGCGTCGCCCGCGTCCCCGGTCGACTATCTGCGGCTGCCGGTCCAGACCCTCAAGGCGGGCAGCCTGGGAACGCTGCACGCCTTGGACCTCGCCGCCCGCAAGGGCGCACGCTTCCTGCTGGCCTCGACGTCGGAGGTGTACGGCGACCCGCTCCTGCATCCGCAGCCGGAGGATTACTGGGGGAATGTGAACCCTGTCGGCCCGCGCTCGGTGTACGACGAGGCGAAGCGCTTCGCCGAGGCGCTGACCGCGACGTACCGGAGGGGCGGAAGCGTCGACTCGGTCATCGTGCGCATTTTCAATACGTACGGTCCGCGCATGCGCTCGCACGACGGCCGGGCGGTTCCCACCTTCATCCGGCAGGCGCTGGCCGGCGAACCGCTCACCGTGGCGGGCGACGGCCTCCAGACCAGATCGCTGTGCTACGTGGACGACACGGTCAACGGGATTTTGGCCGCGGCGGCGTCCGGTCACCCGGGCCCCCTCAACATCGGCAATCCGGAAGAAATGACCGTCTTGGATCTCGCGCGTCACGTGCGGCGCCTCACGCGGTCGAATTCCTCGATCGTGTTCGTCGAAAGCGCCGTCGATGACCCGAAGGTACGCTGTCCCGACACTTCTCTCGGTCGCGACGTGCTGGACTGGAGACCACAGGTCCCGGCCAGCGAAGGGCTGGCGCGGACGATCGCCTGGTTCGCCGGTCAGGCGGCAGAAGACGCGCGGACGAGGGCAGTCCCCTCATCCGAAGCCGCCCCGGGTCCCGAGGACGACGCTTCCGTCGGTGTCGACTCTTGACCGGTGGGGCAGAGGGCCATGGGCCGCACAAGGCCGCCGGCACGAGCATCTCACCCGGTCTCCTGTGGCGCGCTCTCGGCTATTTCCAGCCGTACTGGCGCAGAGGACTGGTGGTCTTGGTGTGCATCGCCGCCCAGTCCGTCCTCATCCTGATCCCCGCCATCGCTTACAAGCGGCTGGTGGACTACCTCGGCCATGGCAACGGCTCGTTCACGCAGATCGTGATCCTCGTCGGCGCGGCATTGGCGGCATCGTTCGGCAAGGGTCTGATCGGAGTGGCGGAGTTGCTGCTCACCGAGCAGATCAGCCAGGGCATCGTACGAACGCTGCGCCACAGCCTCTTCGGCCGGGTGCTCGCCCAGCCGGTCGCCTTCTTCGCCAACCGTCCATCGGGGGAGGTGATGTCGCGGTTCAGCAACGACGTCGGGGCGGTGCAGAACGTCATCACCTCGACGGTGATCGGGCTGGTCCGCAACACGCTGATCTCGGTCACCACGCTGGCCCTGATGTTCACCTTCAGTTGGAAGCTCACCATGCTGACGGTCCTGCTCGTCCCGCTCGTCGGGCTGCCGGCGCGCAGGTTCGGGCACCTGGCCTACGGCATCCGTCGCGACGTCCAGCGCAGTGCCGCCCGCATGACCTCCTACCTGCAGGAGGTGCTGAGCGTCTCGGGAATCGTGCTGGTGAAAACGTTCGTGCGCGGCCGGGACGAGCGGCGGCGGTTCGGCGCCATGGTCGACGAACTGCGTACCTTGCAGATCCGCGCGACGCTCAATGACCGCTGGTTCGCGATGTGGAACGACAACCTCCACCAGATCGGCCCGACGCTGCTCGTCTTGTGCGGGAGCTATCTGGTGCTCACCGGCCAGTCCACGGTCGGTACCGTCTTCGTGTTCGCGACCGTGCTCGGCGGCCAGTTCACCGGCGCGGTGAGCAAGGTCGCGGCCATGTACGTCGACGTTGCCGGCGCCATGGCCCCGTTCGAGCGGATCTTCGAGCTTCTCGATCGTCGTCCGGAAGTCGTCGACGCGCCCGGCGCCCGGGAGCTGTCGGCGGTGAAGGGCGCCATCCGGTTCGAAGAGATCACCTTCTCGTACGAGCGGGCGGCGCGTCCCGCGATCGTCGACTTCACCGCCGACATTCCCGCCGGGGCGATGGTCGCACTGGTGGGGCACTCCGGAGCGGGAAAGACGACCCTGGCCAACCTGTTGTTGCGGTTCACCGACCCGCAGGCGGGCCGGGTGCTGATCGACGGGCACGATCTGCGCGAGATCACGATGGATTCGCTCAATCGGCACATCGGCGCCGTGTTCCAGGAAACCTTCCTCTTCCATGCGTCACTCCGGGACAACCTGCTCTACGCCCGCCCGGACGCACCCGACGACGCGCTCGCCGCCGCGGTGCGCGCCGCCTGCCTGGAGGACGTACTGGCCACGCTCTCGGACGGCCTGGACACCGTCGTGGGAGAACGCGGGCACCGGCTGTCGGGCGGCGAGAGACAGCGCGTCACGATCGCGCGAGTGATCCTCAAAGATCCGCGGATCCTGCTCCTGGACGAGGCGACGTCCCATCTCGACTCCCTGGCCGAGCAACGCGTCCAGGCGGCCCTACGGCTGCTGATGCGGGGTCGGACGAGCCTGGTGATCGCGCACCGGCTGTCGACGGTCCTGGCGGCCGACCGGATCCTGGTGCTCGAGCAAGGGCGGCTCGTCGAGCAGGGAACACACGCCGCCCTGCTCGCTCGCGGTGGCAGCTACGCCCGACTCTGCCACGCACAGTTCGCAGATCATCGCGGCGCCCGTCCTCTCGCCCATGGAAACAGCCCCTTGTCCGATTTTCCGGCGAAGCAGATAAACCAATGATCTTTGGAACAACCGGACCAGACCACAGAACCTCGCCACAAAATTTCAAGGAGAGCGAACTCGGACTCGGCGAAAGAATTGCCTGCCGACTGGTTTCGCCCCGGCGACTGACCGGGAATGACCTCGCCGACATACCGAGGAGGAATGTTGCCCTACGAGACGGAGATTCGCGACCGCCTGATCTCGCGCGCGATGCGCGACCGTGATTTCCGGGAATTGCTTCTCGCCTCCGCGGTCGACGCATGCCGGGAAGAACTCGGCCTGATTCCGCCGGGATGCGACGTGCGAGTTGTCGCGGACAGGCGGGACGTCATCCACATCGTGCTTCCCGCCCAGCCGGACAGGGACCCTCGGTGACCGTTCGCGTGGGTCTCATCGGCGCCTGCCGCACACGTGACGGCACCGGCCCCTTCGTAGCAGCACACCTTGCCCGCGCAAAAGCCCGAATCCCCGCGCTCGCCACCAGCGGTCCCCGCAGCGCGCACGCCGCCGCCACCGAACTGGCGGGCCAGGGAGTGGTGTGCGAGCCGTGGCCGTCCGCGGAGCGGCTGCTGGCCGAGGCCGCCATCGACGCCGTGGCCATCTGCTCCCCGCTGGAGACGCATCTTCGATATCTGCGGCTCGCCCTGGACCGCGGGCTGCACGTTCTTTGCGAGAAGCCTTTGTCCTCCTGGCATAACCCAGAGGATCACGAACAGGTGGTAGGCCTCATCGCTGCTTACGCCAAACGGGAACTGACCGTTCATGTCAATACCCAATGGCCATACACTCTGGAGGATTTCCGGCATTTACACGGGCTGGACCGTCTGCCCAAGGTACGCGAACTGCGGATGGAGCTCGCCCCGGCGCGGCCCGGAGTCGGGATGCTGCCCGAGGCGCTTCCCCATGTGCTCAGCCTGCTCACGGCAGTGTCTCCCGCCGTGACCAAGGTGTCTCAGGTCGCCTGCGAACAGTTCGGTGATGCGCTCACCATTGGCTTCGTCGCTTCGGGGACCGGCGCTTCAACCGATGCCGGGCCGTCGACGTGACGTGCGTGCTACGGCCGTCCCCGCGCCAGCCGCGCCCGGCGGCATACGAGATCAATGGGATGCGCGCCGAGCGTGTGATCGACATGACCAATGGATACCGGATGTTCTTCCGTTCCCATGGGAGCCACCGCCGGATAGCGGATCCGCTGGGCACGTCAGTCGACGACTTTCTCGCCAAAATCGCAGGCAAGAGCCCCGTTGAATATCAAACAATAATCCTCAACGAGAACCTCGGAGCGCAGCTAATACGCTCCCTGCCGCAAGAGTTGACCGGATCCGATCACAGCGACCAGGAGCAAAAGAGTGCCCAGGAGCGAACATGACTTTGTCACAAAACTCCAGCAGCCCCACATCACGGACCACGTAGATGATGTAGTCACCGCACTGGCGAACAAGGACGCCGACTTTCCCGCCGGTGCGCCGATCTCCATCAACCTCGATCTGACCACCGCCTGCAACTACAGGTGCGACCACTGTATCGACTACGAAATCCTCAACTCCGGACCTGGCTACGACCTGGGAGTGGTGGTCAGTTCCCTGGCGTCGATGACGCTGGCCGGGCTGCGTTCGGTGATCCTCATCGGCGGTGGGGAGCCCACCGCGCACCCTCACTTCGCGAACGTCGTCGAAGTGATCAAGATGCTGGGCCTCCAGTGCGCGATCGTCAGCAACGGCGGCCGCCCGGAGAAACTGCGCCGGGTCGCCCCCTACCTCACCGAGGGCGACTGGGTAAGGCTCTCCCTGGACGCCGGCAGCGATGAGACCTTCCAGGCCATGCACCAGCCGGTGCGCCCGGTGCGGCTGGAAGAGATCTGCCAGTCCGTCCGCGACGCCAAGAAGGTCAATCCCGCGGCCAAGTGGGGATTCTCGTTCATCGTTTCCTGGCCGGGGCTGAGCGCACCGAACGGGCGTCCGCTGAAGACCAACGTCCACGAGATCGCCGCTGCGGCCGCCCTGGCCAAGGACAGCGGATTCGACTACATCTCCTTCAAGCCCATGCTCCAGCGAGATGCGGAAGGTGCCGAGACCATCGCCTGGCCATCCGGTGCCGAAGGGGAGCGGCTGCACGCCGAACTGGCCGGTCAACTCGAAAAGGCCCGCACGCTTCGAGCACCGGCCTTCCAGGTTCTGGAGAGTCTCAACCTCGACGCGGCGGGGAAAGGCGCCGACAGCCATCTGCGCGACCAGCCCTCCCGCTGCGCCATGCACTTCTTCCGTCAGGTGCTGACGCCTACGGGCGTGTACGGGTGCGCCGCCTACCGGGGAGACCCGAAGGACCGGCTGGGCGACGCCGATGCCTACGCCGGCGTGCGCCCGCTCCTCGCGACCGGGGCCCGCACGCACGCGCACGTCGAGGCATTCGACGCCGCCCATGAGTGCCGCAACATCACCTGCATCTACAACTCCGCCAACCGATGGGTCGACTCTCTGCGGGAGACCGGCGAGGCCGCACCGGCCGGTGCTCGGATTGGGGACTACTACCTGTAGGACGCGCCCGGAGCCGGACCATCGAGGCCACGAATGCGCTTCCACCAATATCGGCGGATCTACAAGGAGAAGGCATGGATTCAATCGACGACCTGGCCGGCGAATGGCTGGCCCAGTATCGGGAACTGCTCGAACATGCACCGCAGCTCGCGGAGCGACTGCGAACCCGTCCGGAAGAGGAGTTCGTGCTCGTTCCCGTGCCCCGCCCTTTGTTCGAGCGCCTCCGTCCAGGCACAGCGGACGCGGCGGCACCACGACGCAGGAGCGACCGCTCGACCGCCACCGCAAGGCGGCGTCGAACACTTCCGGTAGCGAATATCACCGGGAGGTCGTGATGACCGCCTTCTCCGACTCGTTCTTCCTGCAACTCAGCAGGGAATGGCTGCTGCACTACGCGCGTTCGATGCGCAACAACGACACACTGGTCGGCGAGCTCGGCTCACAAGAAGAGAATTTCGAGCTGGTTCCGGTCCCCCGAAGCCTGCTCGACCAGCTGGCGCTCCTGCCCACCGGCGGCGAAGTCGACTGGGCAGGTGAGCAGATGTCGTCGCTGTTGTCCTCCCTCGCGTCTTCTGTGCGGCCGCTCGAGCGCCCGGACGTGCCGGTCGCCGCGAGAGACGCCGAGAGCCGCCGATGACCACCGCCGAAGACGTGTCACTCGTGCGCTGGACAGAGTACGCCCGGGTCCGTGAGTTGTACGGGATCCTTCACACGCTCGCCAATCGTCCACTGTCCGTGGGCAACCAAAGCACCGTGCGCAGCGCGCAGAAGAAGATCGGCGCACTGCTCGCCGACCTCGCCGACGAAGGTTCCGAGGATTCCCTCGTGCGACCCGAGGTGCTCTCGGTCCTCATGCCCGTCTTCGGCGCCGCCGGTGCCGACGCTCCGGCGGCGGCGGCCCGTTCTTTGGTGAGCTCGATCGGAGCGGCTCTGCGCGGCTCCTTCCCTGTGCCGCCCGAGCCGATCTGCCATGTCGCCCGCCTCGACCCGTCGTCCGTGCGGCGGCTAGTCGTGCAGGTAGGGCCGACGATCGGGCTCGGTGACGAACTGCTGTTGGCGCGGGCACTCGCCGAGCGCGCGATGGCGACGGGCGTCGAACTGGAGGTGGCGTCCGAGCGTCCAGGGTTGTGGACCTGGTACGAGGGGGCCCGTCCCGTTGACGGTACGGGCTGCCTGGCAGCGCTGCACCGCGTCACCGAACTGCCGGGCGCGGAGCGGGCCCGGACGGCGTATCTGCACATCGACTTCGACACCACTCCCGGAGAGGCCGTCTACATCGGCCCGCCCGGACTCGCGTTCGCCGGACATTGGTCGATGCAGTGTGCCGGGGGACGCTTGCTGGACCCGTCCGACCAGGTCACCTACGGGCTGCGCTATCCGGACGGTCTGCCTGAGAGCCGCTGGTCGGAGAGCCGGTGGATGGCGGGCCGTGTGTTGCCGGGCGGAGCGGGCGACCGGGCCGTGGACGCGCCGGACGGGCCATGGCGGGCCGCCCGCATGCCACGACGCGGCCGGGTGGTGCTGCAGGTCCTGACCTCCAAGCCGAGCCTGATGCTGCCGCCGCGGTTCTACGCGGAGATCGTGGCGCGGCTGGCCGCGACCACCGACGCCGTCACCGAGGTACGGCTGCTGAGCGCTCCCGACCCGGCCGGTCGGGAACTGGTCGCCCGGACGGCCGACGCGATCCGGGACGGCTCACCGGTCCAAGCCGTCACGGTGGAGGCCGACACCGACCTCGCGCATACCTTCGCGAGCGTTCGCGACGCCGAGTTGTTCCTGGGGCCCGACACCTTCACCACCCATGTGGCGGCTATGGCGGGCGTCCCGCAGGTGTCGATGGCACTGCCGGAGCATTCGGCATGGTTCAGCGTGGCGGCGCCGGCCGTCACCGTCCCGTTCATGGGAGACCAGAGGCCGTTCGCGGAGCGCGTGGTGCAGGCCGCGTCCGCCATGCTCTCCCACGCCCGCACCGAACCGCTGGACCGGCAGGCGGCGACCTGGGCAGAACGGATCGCCCGAATCGACGAGGCCGTGCGCCACTACCTGCACGACGAGGAGCCCGGCGCCCTGCTGCCGCTGGCGGAGGAGACCAAGCTGGCGCACGACTTGGTGACCGTCCTGACCCGTGCGACACCACCCGACGTCGCGTGGCTGACCGACGGCCTACCCGTCACACCGCCGCCCGCAGCCGAGTCCGCGCAGTACCACCGACCGACAGACCTGGCCAACGCGCTGGTCCGCTGGTACCGGGACATCGCAACGAGCAACCTGTCAGGCCTGCTTCTGGCGCGGAAGGCGGCCGCCGATGCTGCCTCCTGATCTGTACGAGCGCCTGGCCGGGCTGAACGAAGCCCACAAACCCGCGAAGGACAGCTTCTACGCCGACACCGAGGGACAGCGCGGCACTCTCCTGAAGGAGGTACGACGGGCACGTGATCAACTACTGGCCACTTTCATGGCTCCGGCCCAACGGCGGTGGCCCGACCTGGAAACGCTGTCGCGGGAGACCCTCGAGTACGCGCGCCGCTGCGACTGGACGCTGATCGATCTGGTCGCTCTGGCCGCGGCTCTGCGGGTCGGTCCGGCGGAACTAGGCCGTCGGCTCGCCTCCCCGCTGCTGGCCTACCAGGCACTGCGAATGCTCGACGACGTCATCGACGGGCACCTGGATTACAAGGGCGGATACGAAACCTTCTACGGGGTGATGCTCCGTGCCAGAGGCAGCGATACCGCCCGGGGGCTCACCATATGCACTGCGGCGGCCCTGCTAGCCGAAGGAACCCGTCACCTGGACGATCCGCAGGTGCGGCAATTGCACGAGACGCTGGCCTCCGCAACTCGGGAACTCCACGGGATCGGCCCGAACGAACATCTGGACTACCTGCACATGGTCGCAGGAAAGATGGGGGCCTACAGTTCGATCATCTACGGCCCGGTTCTGGCCGACGTCGCCGAGGCACAGGCGGTCACA
Organism: Actinomadura sp. CNU-125; assembly: GCF_001942465.1. Lineage (GTDB taxonomy): Bacteria > Actinomycetota > Actinomycetes > Streptosporangiales > Streptosporangiaceae > Spirillospora. Next base: position 39,151 of record NZ_MKJY01000055.1, on the reverse strand, counting down.
AAATTCCTGGCCCGGACATTTTTTGTTTCGCAGGTCATCAATGATTTGCACGACCTCGAAGACGATCGAGCACGGGGCCAGCCCAACTTCTGGCTGCTGTATCCGAGCGCGCGTGAAGCCGCGACAGCCTTCGGCCTTCACCTCGATGAACTGGAAGCGGCCTACACCGCACTGCCCGACATGGCACGCCCATACGGCGACGTCCGACTGACGGACCTCTCGGGATACGCCCTGCAAGCGGCACAGCGTTCCCCCGAAACGCACGACATTCCGGTGAAAGGATGAATCGATGCGCGTACTCATGGTCGCCTACTACTGGATAAATGACGGTAAAGAATCGATGATAGGCGTCTACAAACGCTGCGTACGAGTGGGGACCGCGCTGGCCGAACGCGGACACGAAGTTCTGCTCGCACCCCACGGCATGAACTTGCCCGCACCGGAGCCACCGGGCATCAAGTTCGTAGAACTGCCGTTCACCCCGATGCAGCACGATAACGCAGCCTTCGGCCTTTCCGAAAACGACCAGAACAGGTCGCAAATGCTGGACCGACTCACCGAACTCGCCCCCGACCTGCTGGTGATAGGCGAAGCTCCACTGAGCGGAATGTTTCTGGAAACCGCCATGTGCACGGCAGAACTCGACCTGCCCACCGTCATCTTCGACAACGCCTACGGCGACTTCCTCGCCGAGCAGATGTGGTACGGGCAGAACGGCCTCGCCGACGCGATGGTCCTGACCGGGCCGACGTCGTTCCACTGGAGTGACGCACCGAAATGCGTACGCCAGGTACCGCCGTTCGTCGACGACGTGCCCAACGCCGCCAACGACCTCCTGGACGACTTGGAAATCAGTGACGAACCCCTGGTAACGATCTTCGCCTACGACGTCAAGGTCGAACGCGTCGCCCTGGACGTGGCGGCGTCTCTGGACGCCGACGGCCCGACACTGCTGTTCCTGTCACGCAACCCAGAGACGCTGCGAGCACGGCTCGGCGAGCTCCGGCCGCGCGTACGAACCCGGGTCATCGCACCCCCCGCAGATCCGGTCCTGTTCGACTTGCTGCGGCGGTCGAAGCTGGCGATCGTGAAACACGGCTTCATGCAGATCACAGAGGCCGTCTCGCTCGGCACACCAGTGCTTTCGATCCGCCACAACGGCCCCGAATGGATGGAGTACACTCCGGAATTCTTCCATCAGTTCGCTGCCGTCACCTCAGGGAGCGACCTGAGCGAAGTCCTCTCGGAGGTCGAGCGCCTTCTGGCGCTCCCGCCGGACGAGGTCGCCAAAGTACATTCCGGGCCTTTTCGGGCCGCCGAGCAGGCGGCGGCTTTCCTGGAACAGCGCATACGGCGGGACGTCGCGGCAAGGAGGAGGAGTGTGAAGCTCGCGGCTTCACACTCGGCCGGGTGACGCGGGCATTGCGGCAACTGGCCGGCTCAGAGGTCTCATCGGTCCACACGTTGAGGGCGACGCGCATCAACACATCACGCCAACGAGATCAGTATGCGCTCTACGTCGGCTATACCGCCAACGGCACGGATCGCTCAGCGCGCCTCGTCGGAACGCTCTACTCCTTCCCCGGCGCGGCCATCGGTCCCTACGCCCCCGACCATGCCGACGACCGTTCTCTGTACACCTCTCCCGATGGTCGCATAGTCCTGGGCCTAGAGGTGCTCCCGAACTGAAGGGCCCTGCTTTTCCCGTACATCACCCCACTCCAAAGTTCTCAAGGCGGCCAAGGCAGCTTTCGGCGCCGAGCTCGGACGGGCTGGTCGAGCATCGCTCCTCCGGCAGCTACTTGATCATGCGGAAGCGGGGATGCTCCAGCCAGGCGGCGAGGAACTCGGCGTCGCCGATGTGCTGCACCCAGGGCGTTTCCCTCGCCGTCTGGTAGCGAAGCCGGTAAAGGGTTCCGGGGAGACCGCGAATCCCGGCATCGATGGACGCCAGCAGCACCTCGCTCTGTCCCGCATCCGGTTCGAGGTAGGCACGCCGGGCGGGAGGGGCCGGGATCAGAGCCTCGCAAAAGTCCATGAGCGCGCCGAATCGGTCCAGGGCTCACGATCGATACCGAACGAGCAGCCTTGGACATCCGCACGTTGAGGTCTTCCCGGCTCGGCGAGCCGCACGGCTCCCCGCTCCGGCAGGTCAGACGGGGGTGATCGGCAGGGAGCGGCGCGGCTCGAAGGCGAAGCGGCTGCCGGTGCTGAACCGGACGACGGCGACCTCGTCGGCCTCGGACGTCGGCCGGTCGCGCCGGACGACGGTCAGCCGCCACTCGTCGGCGGTGCCGGCGGCCTCCACGTCGAGGTGGGGGTCCACGGTGCGGACGATCGCCTGCAGCGGAACCGTCCAGTCGGGGCCGCACAGCTCGATCCACGCGCCGTCCGCGTGTGCGGGGGACGGACGGACGGTGACACCCGCGCCGTCGGGGTCCGCGTGGACGTCCGCGTCGACGTAGGCCGCGGGGTTGAGGAGCGGGTGGACCGCTAGGAGGCGGGCCGCCCCCGCCGGACCGTCCGGCAGGTCGAGGGCGCCGGCGAGCCGTTCCGCGGCGATGCCGGCGATGCCCACGAGCTGCTTGCGGCGGATCCGGAGCAGTTCGGCGGCGTCCGCGGCCCGCGCGGCCACGGAGAGGGTGAAGGCCCTGTTCAGCAGGTGCATCTGCAGGCACACCTCGTCGGCGATCCGGACCAGGGCGGAACACGAGAAGGCGGCGAAGTCGAGGTCGCCGAGCAGCGGGCCGGAGTAGTCGGCGCGGCCGTCGTCGGTGGGGTCGATCGGCGCGAGCTCAAGGTTCGCGGCGCGGGACCGCTGGTTGTCGGCGAGCAGCGGGATGCCCTGCGCGGCCGGGTACGACTCGTCGATGATCACGGTCCAGGCGCAGTGCGGGTGCCGGTCCGCGGGCCGGCGGGGTGGCCGGTGGACGGGCCGCACCTGCGCCTTCGGGTTGGTCGCGACCGCGGTCGCGTCGAAGGTGGGGTCCTCGATGTCGTGGCACATGGACCGGACGTAGTCCTCGCCCATCGGCTCGACGTCCATCAGGGCGCCGCAGTGGTCGAGGTGGAACTCGCCGTGCCAGCGGTCGTGGACGGTGTAGCGGAAGTCCATGAACTGGGGCGGGGCACCGATGTCGAGCTGCAGCCCCTTGAAGATCGTGGGTACGTCGCCCTTCCCGGGGACCTCCGGCGCGTAGCCGAGCGCCCGCTGCATACGCCTGGTGTAGATCGGGCTCGAGGCCGCCCACTCCTCGATGGCGATCCGCGCCATCTCCTCCCGGCCGAACGCGGAGATGCACCAGGCCATCCCGGAACGGTCGATGAGCTGCCCGATCAGGAGCAGTTCGGGGACGACGACCGCGAGCTCGGCCCGGGACAGGTCGGCGTAGCGGCTCGGAGGTGTCGCTGTCGGGTGGGGCATCTGCCCGCCTCCTTGGGTGTGCCGTCGGGTCGGTGGCCGTCGGTTCAGACCAGGCCGAGCCGTGCGGCCGTCTTGTCGAGGTACGTGAGCACCGTGGTCTCGTCGGCGTCCGGTACGCCCCAGATCAGCTCGGACGCACCGGCGGCCGTCCAGTCTGCGAAGTCCTCTGCGGTCGGCTTCTTGGCGACCAGGATCCGCACGTCGGGTTCCCCCGCGCGACCGGCCTCGGCCCACTCCCGCCGCAGCACATCGCCCTTCTCGGCGATGCCGGTCTCGATCGGGGTGGTCATCCAGCCGTCCGCGTTACGGGCGATCCACTTCATGGTCTTGGGGCCGCCGCCCGCGCCGATGATCACGGGAATCCGGTCCTGCCGGGGCTTGGGGTAGGCCCAGCTCGGGCCGAACGAGACGAACTCGCCGTCGTAGGACGCCTCCTCTTGCGTCCACAGCGCGCGCATCGCCTCGAGGTACTCCCGGAGTACGGTGCGCCGCTTCGCGGCGGGGACGTGGTGGTCGGCCAGTTCGTCGGTGTTCCAGCCGAAGCCCGCTCCGATCGTCACCCGGCCGCCGGACAGGTGGTCGAGCGTCGCGAGCGTCTTGGCGAGGGTGATCGGGTCGGACTCCACCGGCAGCGCGACCGCGGTGGCCAGGCCGATCCGCTCGGTCACCGCGGCGGCGGTCGCCAGCGACACCCACGGGTCGAGGGTGCGCGTGTACCGGTCGTCCGGCAGGTCCTCGCCGCCGGTGGGATGCGGCGCTTCGCGGCGCACCGGGATGTGGGTGTGCTCGGGCACGTAGAGGGTGTCGAAGCCGCGCTCTTCCGCGGCCTTCGCGAGAGCCGCCGGGGTGATGCCGCGGTCCGAGGTGAAGAGCACTACTCCATTGCGCATGGCGACATGTTAGAACGTGTTCTACCCATCATGGAATAGTGTCTGGACACTTGTCTTGTTCGGCTGCGGCGAGGCGCCTCGACGGCGGCGTGCACTGACCCGGGACCACGCCCGCCCCCGACCGCGACGGCTCTGCGTCCACCTCGCCCGGACGCGACGATCGGGCAAGCGATTGCTTGGATTGGTCCCGGCGCGGCTCTTGCGGCGGCGTCCGGGTCGTGCCTAATGTGGACACGTGTCCAGGCAACTGACCAGTCCCGCGCCGCGGCAGGGACTCAACGCCCGACAAGCCGAAACGGTGGCGAATCTGCTGACCGCCGGCCTCGAGGAGTTGCGGACCGTCGGGTACGAAGTGCTGACGGTCCGGACCGTGGCCCAGCGCGCGGGCGTCTCCCCGGCGACCGCCTACACCTATCTCTCGTCCAAGAACCACCTCTTCGCCGAACTGTTCTGGCGCCATCTCACCGATGCCGGAGGCGACTCCGGCGCCGACGCGGCGACGGAGGCCGGTCCTACCGAGCGGCTGCAGTCGGCCGTCCGGACGCTGACGGACCGGATCGTCGCGGAACCCGAACTGGCGGCCGCCGTGACCCCGGCTCTGCTCGGCAGCGACCCGGACGTCGAACGGCTGCGGCGGCGGATCGGCGCGGAGTTCTACACGCGGTTCGAGGCCGCCCTCGCCGGGCCGCGCCGTCCGGACGAACCGGCGGACGCCGCCGTCCTGGAGGCGCTGGTCCTCGCCTTCACCGGCGCGCTGCTGCACGCCGGTATGGGCCTGCTGACCTACGACGAGATGGCCGACCGACTCGTCGGCGTCGTACGAGTGATCATGAGAGGCAACGAATGAGCGCCCCGAGCGACGCAGCCGCCGATCCCCTGGCTTTCGATCCCTATGACTACGGCTTTCACGAGGATCCCTATCCGCTGTACCGGCGGCTGCGCGAGGAGGCGCCGGTCTTCCACGCCGGACGGGACGACCTGTGGGTCGTCTCCCGGCACGCCGACGTGTTCGACGTCCTCCGCGACGACGCGACGTTCTCCAACCGGATGGGCGTCTCCCTCGACGCCAGCGCGTGGACCCCGCACGCGCACCGGGTGATGAGCTTCCTGGCCCTCGACGGGCGGGAGCAGACCCGGCTGCGCAGGCTCGTCTCCGCCGCGTTCACCCCCCGCCGGGTCAAGGAGCTCCAGCCGCAGATCCAGCGGCTCACCGAGCGTTACCTGGAGGAGACCCTCGCCGCGAACGACGAGCACGGCGAGGCGGACTGGATCGCCGACTTCGCCGGGAAGCTCCCCATGGACGTCATCTCGGAGATGATGGGCGTGCCGGTGGCGGACCGCGACGAGGTCCGGCGGCTCGCCGACCTCGTCGTGCACCGCGAGGACGGCGTCCGCGACGTGCCGCAGGCCGGCATGGAGGCGTCCATGGAACTGGTCGCCTACTACAGCGCGATGGTCCGGGAGCGCCGGACCGCGGCGGAACCGCCCGGGGACCTCACCGCCGCGCTCACCGCCGCCGAGGTCGACGGCGACCGGCTCACCGACGGTGAGATCATCGCGTTCCTGTTCCTGATGGTGGTCGCGGGCAACGAGACCACGACCAAGCTGCTCGGCAACGCGCTCTTCCACCTGTCCGCGCACCCCGTGCAGAAGGCCGAGGTGCTCGCCGCGCCGGACGACCCGGAGCCGCTGGTGACGCAGTGGATCGAGGAGACGCTGCGGCACGACACGTCCAGCCAGATGATCGCGCGTTACGTCGTCGAGGACGTGGAACTGCACGGCCGGACGATCCCCGCCGGCGCGAAGGCGCTCGTGCTGCTCGGCTCGGCCAACCGGGACGAGCGGATCTTCACCGACCCGACCGTGTACGACATCCACCGGCCGAAGAGCGAGCTGGGCCAGATCCTCAGCTTCGGGTCCGGGAAGCACTTCTGCCTGGGCGCGAACCTGGCCCGCCTGGAGGCCCGGGTCGTCCTCAACGAACTCGTCCGGCAGGTGGAGGACTTCCGCGTGCACGCCGACCGCGCCACGCGCGTCCACTCGACCAGTGTCCGGGGCTTCGCCGGGCTGCGACCACGTTCACGCGGCGGAAGGGCTGACGGTGGGGAAGAAGTACGCGCACCCCGAACGCCGGCCCGCGGTGATCACCGGCGCGTCGTCGGGGATCGGCGCCGAGACGGCGAAGGTCCTCGCCGCGGCCGGACACCCGGTCGCGCTCGGCGCCCGCCGGGTCGACGCCGTCGAGGAGATCGCCGCGGCGATCCGTGCCGAGGGCGGCGAGGCGGTCGCGCACCGGCTCGACGTCGTCGACGACGAGTCGGTCGCCGACTTCGCCGCCAAGGCGACCGCAGACCTCGGTGAGATCGAGGTCCTGGTCAGCAACGCCGGCCTGGTCGCGCCCGGCGCGACCATCGAGGTCACCTCGGAGCGGTTCGGGCGGGAGATCGACGTCAACCTCGTCGGCGCCCACCGGATCGTCCGGACGTTCGCGCCCGCGATGGTCGAGCGCCGCCGGGGCGACATCGTCTTCGTCTCGTCCGACGTCGTCGTACGGCCCCGCCCGTTCATGGCGGCGTACTCCGCCGGCAAGTGGGGGCTGGAGGGGATGATCAACGCGCTGCAGATGGAGCTCGAAGGCACCGGCGTGCGCGCCTCGATCGTCCGGCCGGGGCCGACGTGGAGCGGCATGGGCACCGACTGGGACGACGACGAGGCCGCGTTCGTGCTCAACCAGTGGGTGCGGTTCGGGCTCGCCCGGCACCCCCACTTCCTCAAGGCGAAGGCGCAGGCCGACGCGATCGCCACGGTCGTCGGCGCGCCCCGCGGCGTGCACCTGAGCCTCCTCGACGTCAACCCCGAAGCACCCGTGGAGGAGAAGTCATGACAACTTCCGATATCCACCGGCTCGACGCGATCCCCGAAGTCAGCACCGTCCTGGACGACCGGAGCCCCGAGGTGCCCGAGATCATCCGCGGGACCGGGCATCTGCCGGAGATGCGGGTCGATCCGATCGGCCTGTTCCACCGCGTCCGCGAGGAGTGCGGCGACGTCGGACGGTTCCGGCTCGCCGACAAGGACGTCGTCCTGGTCACCGGCGCGAGGCGAACGAGGCGTTCTTCCGGGCGCCCGAGGAGGTGCTCGACCAGGCCGCCGCGTACCCGTTCATGACGCCGATCTTCGGGCCGGGCGTCGTCTTCGACGCCTCCCCGGAGGAGCGCCAGCAGATGCTGAAGAACCAGGCGTGCGCGGCGACATTATGCGGGGGCACGCGCAGACGATCGAGGCGGAGATCCGCCGGATGTCGCCGACTGGGGCGACGAGGGCGAGATCGACCTGCTCGACTTCTTCGCCGAGCTGACCATCTACACGACATCGTCCTGCCTGATCGGCAAGCCGTTCCGCGAGGAACTCGACGCGTCCTTCGCGCGCCACTACCACGACCTCGAGCGCGGCACCGACGCCATCGCCTACGTCGACGCGCACGCCGACATCGACGGCTTCCGGCTGCGGGACGCGGCCCGGGAGCGGCTGGTCGGGCTGGTGCAGGGCATCATCGACCGCCGCAAGGAGCGGGGGAAGGTCCCGCGCGAGGAGCGCGACCTGCTCGACGTCCTCATCTCCCTGGACATGAGCGCCGACTACGTCACCGGCATCTTCATCTCGATGATGTTCGCCGGGCACCACACCTCCAGCGGCACCGCGTCGTGGGCCATGATCGAGCTGCTGCGGAACCCGGACGTCCTCGCCGACGTCGTCGCCGAACTCGACGACCTCTACGCGGACGGGTCCGAGGTGTCGTTCCAGGCGCTGCGGTCGATCCCGCTGCTGGAATCGGTGATGAAGGAGACGCTGCGGCTGCACCCGCCGCTGGTCATCCTGATGCGGCTGGTCCGAGAGGACTTCGAGCTGCTCGGCACCACCGTCCCCGCCGGCACGGTGATCGCGGCGTCGCCGCGGGTCTCCAACCGGATCGAAGAGGACTTCCCGAAGGCCGAGGACTTCGACCCCGGCCGCTACATCGACCCCCGGCAGGAGGACCTGCAGAACCGCTGGACGTGGATTCCGTTCGGCGCCGGCAAGCACCGCTGCGTCGGCAACGCGTTCGCGATGATGCAGCTGAAGGCGATCTTCTCCGTCGTCCTGCGCGACTTCGAGTTCGAGGCCGTCCAGCCGTTGGACTCCTACCGCGACGACTTCTCGAAGATGGTGATCCAGCTCAAGCAGCCGTGCCGCGTGAAGTACCGCCGCAGGGCGGGCAGGTGATCGCCATGCGAGTCGTCGCCGACACCGGCATCTGCCAGGGACACCGGTTCTGCCAGGGGGACGCGCCCGACGTGTTCGGGTTCGACGAGGACAAGGACGTCGTCGTGGTCCTCGACGAGCATCCGGACGAATCGCTCCGCAAGGACGTGACCACGGCCGTGAAGTACTGCCCGGCCTTCGCGCTTTCGATCGAAGAGGACTGAAGGAGCAAACGTGAGCGACGACAGCGCACTGACCCGTGCCGAGATCGAGCAGTTCTGGGCCTCCTGGCTGGCCGCCAACCGCGAGGCCGAGCGGACCGGCGACTGGCGGGTGCTGGCCGACTCGTTCGCCGAGGACGCGTCCTACGGCTGGATGTACAGCCACGACGAGCACTTCATGGCCGTCGGACGCGACCAGATCCGTGACTGGGCCATCGGCATCGAGATGGACGGCCTCGACGGCTGGCACTACGACTACCAGGTCACCGTCATCGACGAGCAGAAGTCGATGATCGTCGGCTTCTGGAAGCAGCGGTCCGGGATCACCGACGACGAGACCGGCGAGGAGTACGAGATCCGCGGGATCGGCGGCTCCTGGTTCGGCGTCGAACGGCAGACCGCGGGCGCCGACGCCGGCCAGATCAAGATCGCCTGGCAGCGGGACTGGTTCGACATGCCGTCGACCATCCACACGTTCATGGAGATCCTCAACTCCGGCAAGGCGCCCGACACCCTGCAGAAGCGGATGAAGGTCGCCGGCCACGACGTCCCCGGCCACTACCACTACACCGAGCTGACCTCGACGCTCTGGCCGCCGCCCGTCGAACGCGGCGACTACATCACGCAGGCCCCCGGCGGCACCCCGGAGGGGGCGCAGTGACCGGCCGCGTCCCGGACAGCCCGCCCGCCCGGCAGTACATCGACGGGAAGCTCGGCGGCGCGAGCGACGGGGCGTCCTACCCCGTCCTCAACCCGGCCACCGGGCAGGAGATCGGCCGCGCGCCCGACGGCACCGCCGCGGACGTCGACGCCGCGATCGCCGCCGCCCGCCGCGCGTTCGACGAGACGTCCTGGTCGTCCGACCGCGCCCTGCGGATCCGCGTGCTGCGGCAGTTCCACCGGGCGCTGCTCGACGACGCGGACGCGCTCCGGGCGCTCACCACCGCCGAGGTCGGCGCCCCCGCGTTCTTCGTCACCGGACCGCAGTTCGACTCCCCGGTCGAGAGCCTGAAGTGGACGATCGACCTCGCCGAGGGCTACGAATGGGAGACCGACCTCGGCGTCGGCGTCACGATGGGCATCCGGTCCCGACGCAGCGTGCACCGCGAGCCGGTGGGCGTGGTCGCCGCGATCACCCCGTGGAACTTCCCCAACCAGATCAACCTCGCCAAGATCGGGCCGGCGCTCGCCGCCGGGAACACCGTGGTGCTCAAGCCGGCTCCCGATACCCCGTGGCTGGCGAGCGAGCTGGGCCGCCTGTTCGCCGAGCACACCGACGTCCCGCCCGGCGTGTTCAACGTCGTGACGCCCCGCGACAACGCGGTGGCGGCGCTGCTCACCACCGACCCGCGGGTGGACCTGGTGTCGTTCACCGGCTCCACCGCCACGGGACGGGCGATCGCGGCGGCCGCGGCGCCCACCCTGAAGAAGGTCTTCCTCGAACTCGGCGGGAAGTCCGCGGCGATCGTGCTCGACGACGCCGATCTGGCGTCCGCCGTCGGCACCACCGCCTTCGCGGCGTCCGTGCACGCCGGTCAGGGCTGCGCCATCACCACCCGGCTGCTGGTGCCGCGGGACCGCTACGACGAGGCGGTGGAGATCGCCGCCGCGACGATGGGCTCGCTCGGCGCGAAGGACCCGCTCGACCCCGGCACGATCTGCGGCCCGGTGATCTCGGCCGCGCAGCGGGACCGGGTGAAGGGTTACCTCGACCTCGCCGTCGAGGAGGGCGGGCGGTTCGCCACCGGAGGCGGGTTCGCCGCACAGGAGGGCGAGCTGGCCGACGGGTTCTGGATCGAGCCGACCGTGATCGCCGGTCTCGGCAACACCGCCCGGGTCGCCCAGGAGGAGATCTTCGGTCCGGTGCTGACCGTCATCGCGCACGACGGCGACGACGACGCCGTCCGGATCGCCAACGATTCCCCCTACGGCCTTTCCGGCTCCGTCGACTCCGGCGACCTCGGACGCGCCAAGGCCGTCGCCGCCCGCATCCGCACCGGCACGATCGGCGTCAACGGCGGGCAGTGGTTCGGCGCGGACGCGCCGTTCGGCGGCTACAAGCAGTCCGGGATCGGCCGTGAGATGGGCGTGGCCGGGTTCGAGGAGTACCTCGAGACCAAAACCGCGGCCGAGCCGGCCTGACCCCGCGCACACCCCCCGCGCAGAGACGGAGAACAGAAGTGAGCAGGTTCCAGGACAAGGTCGTCATCGTCACCGGTGCGGCCCAGGGGATCGGTGAGGTCTACGCCAAGGGGCTCGCCGCGGAGGGCGCCTCGGTCGTCGTCGCCGACCTCAACGCGGACGCCGGTGACCAGGTCGCCAAGCAGATCCGGGCCGATGGCGGCAAGGCGATCTTCGCTCCGGTCGACGTGGCGTCGCCGGAGTCGGCCAAGGCCCTCGTGGACGCGGCCACCGCCGAGTACGGCGGCATCGACGGTTTGGTCAACAACGCCGCGATCTACGGCGACATGAAGTTCGACCTGCTGATCAGCGTCGACTGGGACTACTACCGGAGGTTCCTCGACGTGAACCTCAACGGCGCGCTCGTCATGACCCGCGCGGTGTACCGGGAGATGCGCAAGCGCGGGGGCGGCTCGATCGTCAACCAGTCCAGCACCGCCGCGTACCTCTACTCCGGCTTCTACGGGCTGGCGAAGGTCGGCGTGAACGGGCTGACGCAGCAGCTCGCGCACGAACTCGGCGGGATGGGCATCCGGGTGAACGCGATCGCGCCCGGTCCGACCGACACCGAGGCCACCAAGACGCAGGCGGGCGACGCGGCCAAGGAGCTCGTCAAGGAAATGGCGCTCAAGCGGCTCGGCCGGCCGGAGGACATGCTCGGTGCGGCGAAGTTCCTGCTCTCCGACGACGCCGCGTGGGTGACCGGGCAGATCCTCGCCGTCGACGGCGGCCAGACCTTCCGCCTGTAGGAGGACGGACGAGATGAGCGACCGGAGAAACGGCGTCATTCGCGTCGGCTTCGTCGGGCTCGGCGACATCGGCAAGCCGATGGCGACCCGGCTGGCCGGGCGGCAGAGCGAGGCGGGACTGGACCTCGGCGTGTTCGACCTGGCCGCGGCGCCCGTCGAGGAGCTGGTCACGGCCGGTGCGCGGGCGGCCGAGGGCGTCGGCGCCCTCGCGGCCGGCAGCGACGTGCTGTGCGTGATGGTCAACAACGACCGGCAGGTCCGCGCGGTCCTCGACGAGGTGCTCGCCGGCCCCGGGGCGGGCGCCGGGCTCACCGTGGCCGTCCACGCGACCGTCGCTCCCGAGACGCCCGCCGAACTGGAGGAACTGGCCGCGCGGCGGGGCGTCCGGCTGGTGGACGCGCCGGTGTCGGGCGGCGCGATGGGCGCGGGCACCGGGGAGCTGGCCGCGCTGGTCGGCGGGTCCGAGGAGGCGTTCGCCGCGGTCCGTCCGGTTTTGGACGTCCTGGCCACGAGGGTCGTGCACGCCGGGCCGATCGGCGCTGGCACCAAGTTCAAACTGGCCCGGAACATGATGCACTACGCCGCCTACACCGCGGCGACCGAGGCGCAGCGGCTCGCCGAGGCGGCCGGGCTCGACATCGTCGCGCTCGGCAAGGTCGTCCGGCACACCGACGCGCTCACCGGCGGCCCGGGAGCGATCATGCACCGCGACAGCACCGCCGAGATGGAGCCCGGCTCGTTCTGGCACACCACCTTCGGCCACCTCAGGCAGCTGGCGGAGAAGGACCTCGACCTCGCGATCGCGCTGGCCGACGAGCTGAACGTCGACGTACCGCTGGCCCGGCTCGCGCGGGAGCGGCTCGCGCCCGGGCTCGGATTCCCCGAGGAGAAGTGATGGGCGACACCGAGACCGACAAGTTCGGCGACCTCCCCGAGGTGCGGGCCCGCGGGCTGCACAAGATGGAGAAGGTCTACGGCTTCGACATGGCCGACGGCGACGGCGACTTCTTCCGCTACACCGCCGACCACCTGTTCGCCGACATCTGGCACCGGCCCGGCCTCTCCGACCGGGACCGGCGCCTGCTTCTCATCGGCATGCTCACCGGGCTGGGCGCGACGACGTCCTCGGCATCCAGATACCGGCCACGCACGCGGCCGGCGAACTCGGCGACACGGAACTGCGCGAGATCGTGGTGTTCCTCACCCACTACGCGGGCTGGCCGAACGGCGCGCGGCTCAACTCGATCGTCGAGGAGACGATCGGCAAGGCGGCCCGGCGGGCCGCCCGCGCGGCCGCCGCCGAGAAGCAGAACTGACCGGGAGCATCATGGCCATTCGCGTTCTGCACGTGGCGACCGGCAACGTCGGCCGGATCGCCCTGTCACAGCTGATCGAGGATCCCCGCTTCGACCTGGCCGGGCTCGTCGTGTCGGACCCCGCGAAGGTCGGGCGGGACGCCGGCGAACTCGCCGGCGTCGACGTGGTCGCGGGCGTGGCGGCCACCGGCGACCTGGGCGCGGCGCTGGCCGCCGTGCGCCCGGAGTGCACCGTCTACTGCGCGCTCTCGGAGACCCGGTTGTCCGACGCGCTCGGCGACGTCCGCAAGATCCTCGCGTCGGGCAGCAACGTCGTCGCGACCTCGCCGGTGCCGCTGATCTACCCCTGGGGCGTGCTTCCCGACCGCATGATCGAGCCCGTCGAGGAGGCATGCCGGACGGGCGGCACGAGCGTCTTCGTCACCGGCGTGGATCCCGGGTGGGTCAACGACCTGCTGCCCTTCGCGATCGCGAGCACCTGCCGGCGGGTCGAGCAGGTGCGCTGCTCGGAGATCGCCGACTACGCGACCTACGACGGCGGCCCCGTCATCTTCGATTTCATGGGCTTCGGCCGTCCGGTGGGCGACCTGCCGAAGATGTTCCGGCCGGGCATGCTGGCGGCGTCCTGGGGCGTCAGCCTCCGGATGATGGCCCGCGGGTTCGGGTTCGAGCTCGACGACATCACCGAGCGGTTCGAGCAGGAGCCGGCGCCGGAAGCGTTCGACGTCGCCGCCGGGCACATCCCCGCGGGCGGGGTGGCGGCGATGCGGTTCCAGATCGCGGGCGTCGTCGGCGGCACGGAGGCCCTGGTCATCGACCACACGACCAGGCTCCGCGGCGACCTGCGTCCTGACTGGCCCCAGCCGGCGCAGGACGGCGGCTCCTACCGGCTCGAGATCGTCGGGGAACCGTCCTACCGCGTCGACGTCTGTCCGACGAGCGTCCGCGGCGACCACAACCACGCCGCGATCGCCGCCGGCGCCGGCCGCGTCGTCAACGCGATTCCCGACGTCGTCGCGGCGCCGCCGGGCCTGCGGACACCGCTCGACCTGCCCTTCGGCACCGCCCGCGGTGTCTTCGCCACGACGCTGACCCGCTGACCCCGAGGAGGACACCGACGATGGGACGAGTGGACGGGAAGGTCGCCCTGATCAGCGGCGGCGCGCGCGGCATCGGAGCGGCCGCCGCGCGGGCGCTGGCCGCCGAGGGCGCCGAGGTCGTGATCGGCGACGTCCTCGACGACGAGGGCGCGGCCGTCGCGAAGGAACTGGGAGACGCGGCCCGCTACGTGCACCTCGATGTCACGGACGCCGAAGACTGGACGGCCGCCGTCGAGACCGCGACCGCCGAGTTCGGCCGCCTCAACGTGCTCTTCAACAACGCGGGGATCGTCAACGGCGGGCCCATCAACCGCTTCAAGGCGGAGAAGTGGCGGCGGATCCTCGACGTCAACCTCACCGGCCCGTTCCTCGGCATCCGCGCGGCCACGGACGCGCTGATCGCGGTCGGCGGCGGCTCGATCATCAACAACTCGTCCATCGAGGGGTTGCGCGGCACGTCCATGGTGCACGGCTACGTGGCCTCGAAGTGGGGGCTGCGCGGCTTGACCAAGTCGGTCGCCGTCGAACTCGCCCCGCACGGCGTCCGGGTCAATTCTCTGCACCCGGGCCTCATCCGGACGCCGATCACCGAGGGCATCCCCGACGACCAGATCCCGGTCCCCCTCGGGCGCCCCGGGCGGCCCGAGGACGTCGCCTCGTTCGTCGTCTTCCTCGCGAGCGACGAGTCGTCCTACGCGACCGGGACCGAGTTCGTCATCGACGGCGGAACCGTCAACCAGATCCCGCACAAGGCCTGACCGCGATCGACCAGAGGCAAGGACCGATGAACTCACAACCCTCCCCCGGGCTGACCGTCCCCCAGGTGCTGCCGGACGCGGACCTGCCCGCCGACGCCGAGTCGTTCGACGTGGTCGTGGTGGGCTTCGGCATCGCGGGCGGCTGCGCCGCGCTGGAGGCGGCGCGCTCGCGGCAGCCCGGGTGCTGCTGCTGGAGCGCGCCGCCGTGCACGGCGGCACGTCCAGCATGTCGGGCGGCCACTTCTACCTCGGCGGCGGCACCTCCGTCCAGAAGGCAACCGGCCAGGAGGACACCGTCGAGGCGATGGTGCGCTACCTGATGGCCAGCACGAAGGAGCCCGACGAGGAGAAGATCCGGGCCTACTGCGAGGGGTCGGTCGCCCACTTCGACTGGCTCGAGGCGCTCGGGTTCGAGTTCGAGCGGTCCTACTTCCCCGGGAAGGCCGTGATCCAGCCCGGCACCGAGGGGCTGATGTTCACCGGGAACGAGAAGGTGTGGCCGTTCCGCGACCGGATCGCCCCGGCACCGCGCGGGCACAAGGTGCCGGTCCCGGGCGACACCGACGGCACCAAGATGGTGATGGACCTGCTGCGGGACCGGGCCGAAGAAGCCGGAGTCGAGGTCCGGTACGAGACCGGCGCGACGAACCTGGTGGCCGCCGAGGACGGCACGGTCACCGGCGTCGCGTGGCGGAGCTTCGAACGGACCGGCGTCGTCCGCGCCGCCGGGGTGGTGATCGCGGCCGGCGGGTTCGTCATGAACGCCGACATGGTCGAGACCTACACACCGGCCCTCGGCGGGAAGCTGTTCACCCTCGGCAGCACCTACGACGACGGGCTCGGGATCCGGCTCGGCCAGTCGGCCGGCGCGGCGCTCCAGCACATGGACGAGCCGTTCATCACCGCTCCGTTCTACCCGCCGTCGTCCCTGGTGAAGGGACTGATCGTCAACAACCTCGGGCAGCGGTTCGTGGCCGAGGACAGCTACCACGCGCGCACGTCCAGCTTCGTGCTCCGGCAGCCGGACGCGACGGCGTACCTGATCGCCGACAGCGACCACATGCAGGAACAGCGGATGCCGCTGGTCCCGCTGAAGGACGGCTACGAAACGATCGAGGAGATGGAGGCCGGCTTGGGACTGCCCGAGGGCTCGCTCGTCCTGACCATGGCGCGGTACAACGAGCACGCGGCACGCGGCGAGGATCCCGACTTCCACAAGCATCCCGACTGGCTGGCACCGCAGACCAGCGGTCCCTGGGGCGTCTACGACCTCACCCTCGGCACCGCCCTCTACGCCGGCTTCACGCTCGGCGGCATGGCCACCACGGTGGACGGCGAGGCACGGCGAGCGGACGGGACGGTCATCGGCGGGCTCTACGCCGCCGGGGCCTGCGCGTCCAACATCGCCCAGGACGGCGCCGGCTACTGCTCGGGGACCCAGCTCGGCGAGGGCTCGTTCTTCGGCCGCCGGGCCGGCCGCGCCGCCGCGCTGCGGGCAGAGGCCGGGCGATGAGCGAGCCGCTGCTGCGGATCGAGGACGCCGACCGCGTCCGGACGGTCACGCTCGACCGCCCGAAGGCGCTCAACGCGTTCAACGAGGCCCTGTACGACGCGCTCACCGACGCGCTCCTCGAAGCCGCCGAGGACCCCGCGGTCGCGGTGCTGCTGCTGACCGGCAGCGGCCGCGCGTTCAGCGCCGGGACCGACCTGGTGGAGATGGGCGAGCGCATCGCCGACCCGGACTTCGAGCCCGGACGGCACGGCTTCATCGGCCTCATCGACGCGCTGGAGGCGTTCGACAAGCCCCTGGTCCTCGCGATCAACGGGCTCGGGCTGGGCATCGGGCTGACCGTCATCGGATTCGCCGACCTGGTCTTCATGGCCGACGACGCACGCCTCAAGACCCCCTTCACCAGCCTGGGCGTCGCACCGGAGGCCGCGTCCAGCTACCTGCTGCCCCGCTTGATCGGCCGGCAGAACGCCGCCTGGGTGCTGCTCTCCTCGGAGTGGATCTCGGCGGCCGAGGCGAAGGAGATGGGACTGGTCTGGCGGGTCTGCGAGCCCGCCGCCCTCATGCCGGACGCGCACCGGGCCGCGGCCGTGCTCGCGAGCCGTCCCGTCTCGAGCCTGCGGGAGGTCAAACGCGACATGCGGGCCCCGCTGCGGGACGAGATCCGGCGGGCCCGGGAACGCGAGAACGACGGCTTCGCCCGGCTCATGGGCGGCCCCGCCAACGCCGAGGCCCTGGCGGCGTTCGCGGAGGGCCGCGACCCCGACTTCACGAACCTGCCCCCAGGATGGTGAACCGCATGGCCGACGGAGAGGGAACGGACGTGCCCGCACCGACCAAGGACGACCAGCCGGTCAACGACACGATCAACCTGGTCAGCGGTGATTTCTGGGGACGCGACCCCCATGCCGAGCTCCGCTGGATGCGGGACAACGCCCCGATCTACTGGGACCCCAACGGCGAGGTCTGGGGCGTGTCGACCTACGCGGCGGTCAAATACGTCTCCCGCCGCCCCGACCTGTTCTGCAACGGGCAAGGCATCCGGCCCGACGCCGACCCCATGCCGATGATGATCGACATGGACGACCCCGAGCACAAGCTGCGCCGCAAGCTCGTCAGCGCGGGGTTCACCCCGCGGCGGGTCGCCGACCGCCGGGCGTACCTCGAACGGGTCTGCGACGAGATCATCGACCGGGTCTGCGAGCGCGGCGAATGCGACTTCGTCGCCGACCTGGCCGCGCAGTTGCCGCTGATCGTGATCGGCGACGCCCTCGGGTTCGCGCCCGCGGACCGCCATACGCTGCTCGCCTGGTCCGATGACATGCTCCGGGCGCTGACCGGCGGCGACGACCCCGACCTGATGGTGCGCGCGGGCGAGGCGTTCGCGGGCTTCAACGACTACACGTCCGCCGTGGTGGCCGACCGCCGGAACCGCCCCCGCGACGACCTCATCAGCGCGCTCACCCACGCGACCGTCGATGGCCGGGGGCTGGACCGCGATTCGCTGCTGCAGGAGTCCCTGCTCATCCTCATCGGCGGCGACGAGACGACCCGGCACGTCATCTCCGGTGGGATGTGGCAGCTGTTCCGGCACCCGGAGCAGCGCGCGGCCCTCACCGCGGACCCGTCCGGCATCCCCGTCGCGGTCGAGGAGATGCTGCGCTGGGTGTCCCCGATCAAGAACATGGCCCGCACCGCCACCCGCGACACCGTGCTCGACGGACGGGACGTCTCCGCGGGCGACACGCTCCTGCTGCTGTACCCGTCCGCCAACCGGGACCGCGCGGTGTTCACCGACCCCGACACTTTCGACACCACCCGGCACCCGAACGAGCATCTGGCCTTCGGCAACGGACCGCACTTCTGCCTGGGCAACAGCCTGGCCCGGCTGGAACTGGAGGTGATGTTCGGCAAGCTCCTGGCACGCCTGCCCGACCTGGAACCGGTCGGATCGGACGAGCCGCTCCACCGGCCGGCGAACTTCGTCTCCGGCTACGAGACGATGCCCGTCCGCTTCACGCCGACCCGCCGCGTCCTGGATGGACTCGGCCATGATCCCGGTGCCACCTGACCGATAGGTCTTTGCTCAGCAAGAAGACCTCCCGGCGTAGTGGAGTCGGCGAGCTTCGCCAACGACCGGGAGGTCTTCGACGAGCCACGCCGACGCCCGGCCATTGGCGCCATACTTCGGTCCACTCGACTTTCGAAATATCAGAGTTCGGGTCGTGCACGACCTCTCCCAGAACCCCGACCCCACTGGCCCACCGGCCCTTAGCATCCGATCTCGGGCGGCGCCGCCGTCATGCCGATCCCTTCCGCGCCCGGGCGCGCTGTCTGGCGATGAACCGCGTGGTCGTCCTGTTGACGAAGGTCGGCGAGAGCCGGCCGACGCGCCACGCGAGCCGCGCACGGCGCGGCTCCACGACCATTGCCTCGTTCGCCTCGACGGCCGCCAGGACCCGCCGAGCGAGGGCGCCCGCATCGAGCGGGCGCTTGATCCCCTGCCCGTCGAGGTAGAAGTCGCGGCCCCTATAGGGGCCGATCTCGCCCTTGTCGAGGATCGGGGTGTCCACGGCCGCAGGGCAGACAACGGTGACGCCGACGCCGTGCGCGGCGGCCTCGGTCCGCAGCGCGAGGGACAGTCCGACGACGGCATGCTTGGTGGCGACGTACGACGTCATCAGGCCTGCGGCCATGAGACCGCCCATCGAGGCCGTGTTGACGATGTGCCCGCCGCGCTGGCGCACCATCTGCGGATACGCCGCGTGCACACCATGCACGACGCCACGGATGTTGACGTCGATGACCGAGTTCCATTGGTCCAGCGTCAGGTTCTCCGTGTCGCCGAAATAGGTGATGCCCGCGTTGTTGAACATCAGGTCGATCCGTCCGTGCGCCTCCACGACCTCGTCGACGACCTGCTGCACCTGGGCCGCCTGCGTCACGTCGACGGCCGCCGCACGTGCCGATCCCGGTCCGGCGAGGCGGGCGACGGTCTTCTCTGCGGCGCTCAGGTCGAGGTCCGTGCACACTACGTCGCGCCCGCACCGACGAGTGCCGCGGTGAGCGAGGCTCCGATGCCCGAGCCGCCGCCCGTGACGATCGCGGATCTGCTCGCGAGGCTCATGCGAACGCCTTCTCCACGAGTCCGGCGAGATCCGGGTAGCGCATCAGGTGGGCACCGCCGTTGATGTCAAGGGTCTCGCCGGTGATCCACGCCGCGTCGTCCGACAGCAGGTAGCGCACGGATGCGGCGATCTCCTCCGGGCTTCCCGGTCGGCCGAGCGGCGTGTTGGCGACATACTCGTCCTTGACGCCGGGTATGTCCATCGCCGGCGCCGTCAGCGGCGTGACGACCAGTCCGGGCGCCACCGCGTTGACGCGCACGCGGCGCGGCGCGAGTTCGAGCGCGGCGACCTCCGTGAGCGCCACGAGGCCGCCCTTCGCGGCGCAGTAGGCGGCCAGGCCGGTGCCGGGCTGGCGCGCGTTGAGGGAGGTCAGCGAGACCAATGCGCCTCCGTCGGCGATCCGGAGCCCGGCGTGCTTGAGCACGAGGAACGCGCCGGTGAGGCAGACGTCCACGATTCGGCGCCACTCTGCGGCGTCGTGGTCGACGACTCGCGAGAGCGTGCTCGTGCCCGCACAGTTGACCACGCCGTGGAAGCGCCCGTGCTCGGCGACGACGCCCTCGAAGAGCGCCTCCACTCCGCCCTCGTCGGTCACGTCGACCTCGACGTCGGCGGCCGTGCCGGGGAGGTCGGCGACCACCACGAGGTCGCCCCGCGACCGCAGCAGCGCGGCCGTCGCCGCTCCGAGGCCGGACCCGCCCCCGACCACCACGACCGTGCGCTGCTCGCTCATCCGCCACCATCCTGACGCTCGTCGGTATCTGTTGACACATGTCAATCGCAGTCCTAACGTGACGGGCGTCACGCCAGCCTGTCAAGCGGATGCCGAGGAGTAGCCGATGAGTGGTCCGACGGTCGCCGTGATCGGTGCCGGCATCAGCGGCCTGACGATGAGCAAGATGCTGGAGGACTACGGGCTGGAGTACGCCACGTTCGAGTCCTCGGACCGCGTCGGCGGCAACTGGGCCTTCGGCAACCCCAACGGGCACAGCAGCGCCTACCGCTCGCTGCACATCGACACCTCGAAGCACCAGCTGTCCTTCAAAGACTTCCCGATGCCCGAGGAGTATCCCGACTTCCCCCACCACACCCAGATCAAGGACTACCTCGACAGCTACGCCGACGCGTTCGACATCCGGCGCCGGATCGAATTCCAGAACGGCGTCGTGCACGCCGAGCGGCACCCCGACGGCGGCTGGCTGCTGGAGACCGAGCGCACCGGCGAACGTCGCTTCGACGTGCTCCTGGTGGCCAACGGCCACCACTGGGACCCGCGCTTCGCCGACAAGCCGGGAGAGTTCACCGGCCTGACGATGCACTCGCACGCCTACATCGACCCGCGGACGCCGCACGACCTGACAGGTAAGCGGATCCTGATCATCGGGCTGGGCAACAGCGCCGCCGACATCGCCGTCGAACTCTCCAGCAAGACACTCGACAACGAGGTCGTCATCTCGACGCGGTCCAGTGCGTGGATCGTGCCGAAGTACTTCGCCGGAACGCCGGCCGACAAGTACTACAGGACCTCCCCGCACATCCCTTTCGCGTGGCAGCGCAAGTTCGCGCAGATGATGCAGCCGCTGACCGCCGGCCGCCCGACCGACTACGGCCTGCCCGAACCCAACCACAAGTTCTTCGAGGCGCACCCGACGCAGTCGTCGAGCTGCCGCTGCGGCTCGGCTCCGGCGACCTGCGGGCCAAGGGCGACATCGAGCGCTGGGACGGTCCCACCGTGCACTTCGCCGACGGCACCGCCGAGGACTTCGACGTCGTCGTCCACGCCACCGGCTACAACATCACCTTCCCCTTCTTCGACCCCGACTTCCTCAGCGCGCCCGAAAACCACATCCGCCTCTACAAGCGGATATTCAAGCCGGGCATGGACGACGTCGCGTTCATCGGGTTCGCCCAGGCGACGCCGACACTGTTCCCGTTCGTCGAGTGCCAGACCCGGCTGGTCGCGGCCTGGCTCGTCGGCCGCTACGCGCCGCCGCCGGTCGCCGAGATGGAGCGGGTGATCGACGAGGACCAGCAGAAGTACACCGCCCACATGGTGCAGCGGCCGCGGCACACCCAGCAGCTCGACTACTTCCTCTACGAGCACGACCTGCGCGTCCGCGAGATCCCCGCGGGCATGGAGCGGGCGCGGCGGCAGCAGGCGCGGCGGCCCGTGGAGGCGCGCGGGTGAGCGAGGAGCGCATCTGGGCGCGGCTGGTCGACCGCCGCAGCGTCAACCGCGGCGACCGGCGCCGCTCGGCCCTGCTCCAGGCCCTCGACGACCTGCTGCGCGAGCAGACCCTCGACCAGGTCAACGTCGCGGAGATCTCGCGGCGGGCCGGCGTCACCCGCTCGGCGTTCTACTTCTACTTCGAGAGCAAGGCCACCGCGGTGCTCGCCCTGATGGCCGACCTGTACGACGCCGCGTCGGACGCGACCGACCTGCTGGTCAAGGCGGAGGGCGATCCCGGCGAGCGGATCCGGCAGGTCCTCGACTCGCTCTTCGACTCCGTCGACGCCTCGCCGCACACCTACCGCGCCCTGCTCGAAGCGAGGGCCGCGAACCCGCAGGTCCGGGAGGGCTGGGACGCGGGCCGCGCCGAGTTCGCGGGCATGGTCGCGGAGATGATCGAGCGGGAGCGGGCTGCCGGACACGCGACCGACGGCCCGAACGCGGCGGGCCTGGCCGCCGTACTCCTCGACCTGAACGACCACGCCCTCGAGCGCCATGCGCTCGGCGGTGAGCCGCCGCGCGAGCAGCACGTCGACGCGCTCACCCACGTCTGGGTGACCAGCATCTACGGAGGCACCGCATGACCACCTTCGACTTCACCTCGGCCGGTGTGCGCTGCGCCGCCACGCATCACGCCGGCGCGGACGGTGCGCCCGTCGTGGTGCTCGGCCACGGCCTCGCCGGCACCCAGGACTCCGGCCTCCGGCCGTTCGCCGAGGCGTTCGCGGCGGCGGGCTTCCACGCCGTCACCTTCGACTACCGCGGCTTCGGCGCGAGCGACGCCGGCGGCGGCGGTCCGCGCCAGTGCGTGTCCGTCGCCGACCAGGTCGCCGACTGGCACGCCGCCGTCGAGGCGGCGAAGCGCCTTCCGGGCGTCGACGCCGAACGGGTCGTCCTCTGGGGCATCTCACTCGCGGGCGGCCACGTCGTCTCCGTCGCCGCCGCGCGTGACGACGTCGCGGCGGTCGTCTCCGCGGTGCCGCTCGTCGACGGGCTCGCGGCCGCGCGGCTCGCCGCGAAGTACCACCGCCCGTCCCGGCTGCTCGCCTCCACCGGCCGCGGCATCGCTTCGGCCGTACGACGCAAGGCCGGCCGCGCGCCGACGATGATGCCGGTCGTGGCTCGTCCCGGGGAGCTCGGCGCGCTGACCCTGCCCGGCGCCTACGAGGACTACCTCGCGCTCGCGGGCCCGACCTGGCGCAACGAGATCGCCGCCGACGTCGTCATGGAGCTCGGCGGCCGGACGCCCGCCAAGGATGCGAAGTCGCTGCGTGTCCCGTGGCTGGTGCAGATCTGCGACTTCGACAGGAGCGCGCCGCCGTACGCCGCGGCGAAGGCGGCCTTCGCCGGTCGCGCCGAGGTGCGGCACTACCCCGGCGACCACTTCGACCTCTTCGCCGGCAAGCCCTTCCACGAGGCCGCCACCCACCACGTCGTGGCGTTCCTGCGCCGCCACCTGGCCGTTCCCTCCGCCGCCTCGCCCACCGCGACCGCATCGGAGCCGTCCCGTGCCTGACACCGTCCAGGCCCTCCTCCTCCGGCATCCCGAGCGGGACACGCCCGGCCTGAAGTACGGCGACCAGGTATGGAGCTGGCGCGACTACCTCGGCGAGAGCGCCGCCCGTGCGCACGTGCTGCACGCGATGGCCGTCCCGGGCCGTCCGGTCCACGTCGGCGTGCTGCTGGAGAACGGCCCCGAGATGGCGATGGCGATCGCGGCGGGTGCGCTCGGCGGGCACGTGACCGTCGGCATCAACACCACCCGGCGCGGCGAGAGTCTCGCGGCCGACGTACGCCGGGCCGACTGCCAGATCCTGCTGACCGATCATCGGCACCTGGCCCTGCTCGCCGGGCTCGACCTCGGTGGCGCGACGGTGGTCGACACCGACGACGTCGACTGGCCCGAACGGGTGGCCGACGCACCGCGTGGAACCGACGGGTTCCCGACGGTCGACGCGATGGACACCTTCATGCTGATCTTCACCTCCGGCACCAGCGGGGAGCCGAAGGCCGTGCGGGTCGCCAACTTCATGGCGGTGATGTCAGGGGCGACGCTCGCCGACAAGTTCGACCTGACGCCCGAGGACATCGTCTATTCCGCGATGCCCATGTTCCACAGCAACGCCGTTCTCGCCGGATACGCCGTGCACGCCCACGCCGGTGCCGCTCTGGCGCCGGCCAAGTTCAGCGCAAGCCGGTTCCTCGGCGACCTGCGCCACTATGGTGCGACCTACTTCAACTACGTCGGCAAGCCGCTCGCCTACCTGCTCGCGACGCCGGAACAGCCCGACGACCGGGACAACCCACTACGTGTCGCGTTCGGCAACGAGGCGAGCGACCGCGACATCGACGAGTTCGCCCGCCGCTTCGACTGCACCGTCTGGGACGGCTTCGGCTCCACCGAGACCGCGGTCATCATCACCCGCACCGACGACACGCCGGTCGGCTCCATCGGGCAGCCGTTCGACGGCGTCGCCGTCTACGACCGCGACACCCGCACCGAGTGCCCGCGCGCCGTCTTCGACGACCTGGGCCGGGTGACCAACCTGGAGGAGGCGCTCGGCGAGCTGGTCAACACCACCGGGGCCGGGTTCTTCGCCGGCTACTACAACGACGAACAGGCGACCTCCGAACGGCTCGACGGGGGCATGTACTGGTCCGGCGATCTCGCCTATCGGGACGAAGCAGGCTTCATTTACCTGGCGGGTCGCACCGACGACTGGCTGCGCGTCGACGGCGAGAACCTCGCGGCGGGACCGATCGAGCGGGTGCTGCTGCGCAACGACGCGATCAGCCAGGCCGCGGTGTACGGCCTACCGGACGCCGACGCCCCCGGCGACCAGCTCATGTGCGCGCTGGTGCTGCGCGACGGCGCGACCCTCACGCCCGTCGATCTCCAGGAGTTCCTGGATGCCCAGCCGGACCTGTCGCCGAAGGCATGGCCGAAGTTCGTCCGGATCACCACCGACCTGCCGAGTACGGCGACGAACAAGGTTCTCAAGCGCGAGCTCCGGGCTCAGGGCACCGAGACCACGGACACGCTATTCGCGCGGAGCGAACGGAACAACGTCTACCGCCCTCAGCCCTAAGGGCGTTGGAGGATCGCCACGGCGTCTTTGACGCGGCCGAGGTCGATGAGGTGCCGGGCCAGGACGCTGCCGACAACCTCTTCATCCGGTTCCAGGAGAGCGATCGCCCATGCGTCGCGCTCGGGATGCCATCGCCACGTCGATCCCCTCCCGACGACCGCACGCGACCGGCAACGGCAGCCGTATCCTGAAGAACTCCCACTCCCGGCCACGGCGCGCCTTGACGGTGTCGGGATACACCAGGCCGCTCGACCCGGCAAAGCACACGGCCACCCCACGCCCGCAGTGTCCGTTCGGCACGAAACCCATCGTGGCGGCAACGACACCCACCGTGCATCCGTGGTCCTACGGATGTGCATACCGAATCCGCCCAAAACCCGGGCGTCTTCGTCCTGCCGCGCGCCCGGATTCCCACGCTCGTCGGGTTACCGAGACCATCTGCATCCTCGCCCGAGCGAGTCCCGTCAGGAGGCCTGTCAGCAAGGCCCGGTGGCCGACGGCCGTGGCCGCTACCCGCCAGTGCCGACCGGATCGGCTTGCCCGCGACGAGCAGCCGGCGGCTGAAGCCCGCGCCTCGACCCGCGTGGCCTGCTCCCACGACACTCCGATCGACCACAGGAACCGGAACCAGCACAGCAGGTCCGACCCATAGGAGCGCACCGTAGCCGGGCTGCGCCCGGCCGCCTGCAAGTCACGGAAGAAGGACGGCCACTGTCAATGGCCACTCAGCTCTCGGCAGTGAGAATGCCCCGCCGGCCTGCGGAATCACGCCTGCTCCGTGGCGCCGTCCGTCGTGACCGGAGTCCCGGGCGGTGACGGCTGGGCCGCGTGAGCGAAGTGACGGACGAAGGGGGTCAGATAGAGGTCGACGAGGCGGCGGCGGGCGGCCGGGTCGTCCAGGGGAACGGCGGTCTCTGGAGTGAGGGTGAAGGAGATGACGGTACGGATGACGAGTTCGGCGAAGTAGTCGACGTCCTGGTCGGGGACCGTCAGGCGGCCGGCGGTGATCTCGGCGCGGATGTGCCCGGTGATCCAGATTCGCGCCTCGGCGATGACAGGGGCGGCGCGAGTGGTGAGGTGAGGAAGGATGAACTCGGGCTCGGTGCGCAGCAACCGGGTCAGCAGGCGGTGGGAGCGCAGGAAGTCCAGACAGAACAGCAGGCCCTCGACGAGCCGGTCCTCGGGAGTGGACTGCGCGGCGATCACCGCGTCCGCCCTGGTGAGGAAGCGCCGCATCTCGTGCATCAGGAGCGCGTCCAGCAGCGCGTCCTTCTTCGGGAAGTAGCGGTAAATCGTCACGCGGGACAGTCCGCAACGGCGGGCGACGTCGTCCACGGTGAAGCGGCGGAAACCGAAGTCCTCGGCCTGCTCCCGGGCGGCTTCCAGCACCCGCTCGGCGGTGCCGTCGTCCGGTTGCGGCGAGGCGAGCGCCCGCTGCAACAGTCCCTTCACGACGTCCATGCGTGGCATCTTAACCAACTTTACATCTTGACGGAACTTGTTACATACGTTGATTATTGGACTCGCCATCCAGGAACGGCCGTGGACGGCCACCGATCCGAGGCGAGGCCCGCATGAGTGCTTCCGACCATCCCGTGCCCGCGCGAACCGTGCCCTCCCGGACCATGAAGGTCCGCCGTATGCGGTTCGCCTACCCGAAAGGGGGACTGCGCCGCCACTACGCCGACGGCGATCTGATCCTGAGCCACGTCGTGGCCGTGCTCTCGGCGACGTTCCCGAAGGGCGAGGACTTCTTCGTCCGCTCCGTCCGAGTCTGCTCCGGACAGATCACCGACCCCGAACTGAAGCGGCAGGTGAAGACGTTCATCGGCCAGGAGGTGGTGCACGGCCGCGAGCACGACACCCTCAATGCGCAGCTGCGCAGCATGGGCTACCCCACCCACTGGGTGGATGCCTTCGTCAAGCGCAGCACCCGGCTCGGCCTGCGATTGATGCCGCCGCGCGCCTCGCTCGGCCACACCGCCGCCCTGGAGCACTACACCGCGACGCTCGCCGAGTGCCTGCTCACCGACCCGCGCGCCCAAGCGCTCCTGGGCGACACCGAGGTCCGCAACGTCCTGCTGTGGCACGCCTTGGAGGAGTCGGAGCACAAGTCGGTCGCCTTCGACGTCTACCGCGCCGTCGGCGGCTCGGAGCGCCTGCGCCGCCGCACCATGATCGAAGCGTCCGCCGGCCTGCTCGGCGTGACGATCATCTTCACGATCCTGTCGATGCTCGCCGACCCGGCCACCTACAACCCGCGGCGCCTCGCCGCCAGCCTGCGCGCCCTGCGCCACTCGCCGTTCCTGGACGAGAAGGTCCGCGCCCGCATCCGCGCCTACCAGCGTCCCGGCTTCCATCCCGACGACTTCGACGCCACCGAGATCCTCGCCCGCTGGCGCACAGAGTTCTTCGGCCCGGACGGCGCCCTCCTAGACCGCCTCGCCTGACGACCGCGCCCGGGGCCGCCCGGTCGAGTTCGCATTCGCCACCGATGACGACATGGCGCAGATCGCACCCCGGACACCGGCGCCGACTCCGCCTTCGACTACCGCGACCTCCAGGGTGACGCCTGACTCGGCACCACGCGCTTAAGACAGGTGGTCAGCCATACCGTCCGGCAGCCCCACAGGGGGCGTGAACCGCCCCGAGCTTGCTGGAGGCCACCTGGCGTCCTGGAACGAGCCCCGCGTGGGGCACCACCTGATCACTGCGAGGCCGACGGCGTTCATGCGGCTCTCCCCTCTCCCGGGCAGCCGAGGTATGGCGGGGACCGCAGATCGACGGCCCCCGCTCCACATCGCTACGGCGCGTCGGTGCGCAGGCCGTTCTGGTAGGCGCGGACGAGGTTGCGCGGGACGCGCGTCCTGCGCCCGTCGATGGTGACGGGCACCAGATCCGGAGCGGTCGCCTTCCACTGCGAACGGCGCTTGCGGGTGTTGCTCCTGGACTTCTTGCGCTTGGGGACGGCCATGATGCTCCTACCAACTCGACTTGGTGATGCCCGGCAGTTCGCCGCGGTGCGCCAGTTCGCGGAAGCGGACCCGCGACAGCCCGAACTTGCGCAGGTGCCCGCGGGGACGGCCGTCGACGGCGTCCCGGTTGCGGACCCGGGTGGCACTGGCGTCCCGCGGCTGACGGCGCAGTTCCCGGACGGCCGCCTCGCGGATCTCGTCGGCGGTGTGCGGGCTGCGGATCAGCCGCTTGAGCTCGGCGCGGCGCGCGGCGTGCCGCGCCACGACCTCCTTGCGGCGCTCGTTGGCGGCGATCTTGCTCTTCTTGGCCATCAGACCTTCTCTCCGCGGGCCCGGATGCGGGCGACGGCCGCCTCGATCCCGATCTTGTCGATCGTCTTGATCGCGCGGGCGGACAGCCGCAGCCGCACGTACCGTCCCTCGCTCGGCAGCCAGTACCGCTTGTTCTGGATGTTGGGGTCGAAACGCCGTGAGGTGCGCCGGTGCGAGTGCGACACCTTCTTGCCGAACGACGGCTCGGCTCCGGTCAGCTGACAACGGGCGGGCATGCGGCTCCTCTCTGTCCTGCGCGCGTCCGCGCGTTCCTGGGGCGGCATCCCGGCCGCCACCAGAAGATGATAGCGATAACCATTTTCATTCAGGACATCGGGACCGATCAGAGAAGGTCCAGCCGGTGGCGGAGCGCCACCGCGGCCACCGAGCATCCAGAACATGGCGGAACGGACCTCCTACCAGGCGAGGTCAGCACCAAGTACTGGGTGATGGCCTCGGTGAACGCGACGTCCGCGACCCCGGCCAGCAGAACCGCCGGCAAGGCGATCGGCCCGGCTAGTTCTCCGGCAGGACGGCTCTCGAACGCTGGTTCTACGCCGTCCCAGGCGCCGTCGGGGCCGCGACGAGCAGCGTGGCGAGACCGGCCGAGTTCCTCAGCCGCGCACACTGATCCGGAAGATCGTTCCCCGGCCCTCGCCGCACCCGAGAAACGACCACTCATCTGTCCACCCAATGACACCTCACCCCGGGATCCGATCGCTTCCAGCGCTGAGTTCTGGGAGCCGCTGTACCAGTCGGGTTCGCCCCCCACCGCGACCCGGCCGAAAGTCCGATTCACCGAACTGGCCGGGGAGGAGAGCCGCGATGCATTTGGCCCTCGGCGACGCTTGGCGGACCGAGCGCTGTGAGCGCAGCGAACGCCTGGCCACCGGGCCGGACGGCACGACCCCACGGTCACCGACAACCTGATCGTGCTCCGCCGCCGGCACGGCTAGGAGGGCTGCGGGGAGCTTGGGTGTTCTGGCCCCGCCACGAAGCGGTCCGGCAGATCGCCGGGATCACCGTGTGCTCGAGAACCGGCGGCGGGCGCTGTTCTCCGCCGTTCTGACGACGGGGTGTCCACCGCAGCACGACCGTCCTCGACTTATACGGCCGGGCTCTGGCTGTCGTGGCGCGTTCAGTGTCGCCCGTGCTCGGCATCGCCGTGCGGTCGGGGGGAGGACCGGTGCCGGTGGGCGACGAGGCCGTCGAGGACGAGGTCGAGTTTGCGGATGAACCAGTCGCGCGGCGGTGTGGCGATGGCGTTGCGCATGGCCGCGCGGACCGCGGCGCGGCCTGGTGGGTCGGCTTGGTCGGGTGCCCAGAGAGCGTCGAGTTCGTCGTGCGCGATCGTGGTGGTTCCCTCGATCCGGCGGCCGAGGTCTTCGACGCCGCGGCGGTGATCGATGGTGAGGTCGATGACGGTATCGACGGCGAGCACCGCTTCGTCCGGGGTGAAGCCCTGCGTGGCGAGTGCGAGAGCGAGGTCGTCGTACATGCCGATCATCCGGGTGGGCATGACGGCGCCGGACAGTTCGGTGACCGCGCCGGGATGGCGGGCGAGAAGGTCCCACAGGGCGGTGGCGTGCCGGTGCAGCAGGCCGCGCCAGTCGCCGGTGCTCGGCGGCCATGTGGCGGCGGCCAGGACGTGCTCCCAGGCAAGGGCGAGCAGGTCGGGGCGGGTCGGGGTGTACCGGTAGACGGTCATGGT
Source organism: Actinomadura sp. CNU-125 (assembly GCF_001942465.1). GTDB lineage: Bacteria > Actinomycetota > Actinomycetes > Streptosporangiales > Streptosporangiaceae > Spirillospora. The sequence goes on along the minus strand of NZ_MKJY01000055.1, from coordinate 9,315 downwards.
GGAGACCCCGAGCCGTCGCGCGACGGCCGGGACGGTGAGGCCGGTGAAGCCCTCGGCGAGGACGGCGGCGGCGATGTCGGCCTCGCCGAGCTTGCGGGGTCTACCGGCACGTGCGGGGGTCATCGCTCGATCAGTCTCCAAGTCTTCGTGGCCGACAGCGCCCGCCAGTGCGCCGCGTAGCGTCGGTCCAAAGCGAGCAGTTCGTCGTGCGTGCCATGTTCGACGATTCTCCCTTCTTCGACGAAGAGGATCTGATCGGCCCGGGTGATGGTGGTGAGCCGGTGGGCGATGACGAGGACGGTGCGGTCTCGGGCGATGGCGCGCAGAGCCGCGGTGACGGCCTGTTCGTTTTCCGCGTCGAGCGAGACCGTCGCCTCGTCCAGCAACAGGACCGGGGCGTCTTTGAGGAGCGCCCGGGCGATGGCGACGCGCTGCCTTTCCCCGCCCGACAGACGTGCTCCGCCTTCGCCGACTTGGCCCTCCCATCCGTCGGGCAGAGCCGCGATGACATCGGTGAGGCCGGAGAGGGCCGCGATGTCGTCGAGGTCGGCGGCGGTGGCGTCGGGGCGGGCGAGGCGGACGTTGTCGGCCAGGGTGCCGGAGAACAGGTAGCTGTCCTGGAACACCGGCGCGATCGCGTGGTGCAGGTTCTCGGCGCCGAGTTCGGTGAGGGGGACGCCGCCGAGGCGGACCTCGCCGTGCTGCGGATCGAAGAACCGGGTCGCCAGTCTGGCGATGGTGGTCTTGCCTGATCCGGAGGGGCCGACGATCGCGGTCCTCGTGCCCTGCGGCACGGTGAAGGACACATCGCGCAGCGCGGGGACGGTGTCGTAGGCGAACGTGACGTGGTCGAACTCGATCGTCGCGTCCCGGGGCGGGACGGGTACGGCCGGTTCGGGCAGCGGCGGGGCGTCGAGGACGGCGTCGGCGGCGTCCATCTGCGCCGTGACGATGCGGACGACGGTGGCGTTCGCCGCGACGTCCCCCAGTGGTGCGACGACCTGGTTGATCACCGGGAGGGTCGCCAGCAGGGTGGCCAGTGCCACCGGTTCGGTCACCCCGGCGGCGATGGCGATGACCAGAGCGAGCAGTACGAGGAGGACGAGCCGGGCGATGACGCCGTTCACGATGAGCGGCGGGAGGACGAGCCAGAGCTGCCGCCGCTCGGCGCGGGCCTGCTCGCGTAGCGACCGGTCGAACTGCTCGGCGGCCGATCCGGCCTGCCCGAAACTGCGCAGTACGGGTTGGGCTTGGGCGAACTCCACCATCCGCTCGCTCGCCGCGGCCGTGGCCCGGTTGACGGCGGCGTCCGCGCGCCGGCCGAGCCGTCCGGCCCACCAGAACACCAGGAGCACGGCGGGGACCGCCGCCAGCGCCACCGCCCCGATCCGCCGGTCCGCGACGGTGAGCGCGACGATGAGCACGAGCGGGACGAGGATGGATCGGATCAGCGCGGCGAGCTGCCGGACCGGCAGCGCGAGGATGTCCATGACGCCCTTGCTCAGCGTCGACCCGAGGGTGCTGGTGTGCTCCGGGGTGAACCAACCCAGCGGAAGGGCGGCGACGTGGTCGCCGAGCCGGTAGCGCAGCAGGCCGAGGATGCCCCCGCCGACGTCGAACCCCTTCACCGTGGCGCGGTACTCCACGAGCCAGGAGGCCGTCGCCGAGACGGCGAAGCCCGCGAGCCACCGTCCCAGCGCGGCGTGATCGCCGCTCAGCAGCGTTCGCAGGATCGGGATGGTGAAGGCCAGTGTGATGCCGTGCAGGATGCAGGACGCGATCACCCAGCGCAGTTGCCGGTAGATGAGGTGCGCGTGCTCGGGACCGAGGTAGCGGGCGAGTCGGTGGATCACCGCGACCGTCCTTCCGTGGCGTCCGGGGTCGTCGTCGTGGGGCTCGGGTCCTCGGCCGGGTGCTGCGCTCGCCACAGCCGGTGATAGGTCCCGCGGTGGCCGAGCAGCTCGTGGTGCGTGCCGTCCTCGATGACTCGTCCGTCGTCGAGGACGACGATGCGGTCGGCGGCCACGACGGAGTCGAGCCGGTGGGCGATGACGATGAGGGTGCGGGAGCGCTGGGCGGCCAGAGCGGACAGGCCGGCCTGGATCGCCTGCGCGTTCTCGGCGTCGGCCGCGGAGGTGGCCTCGTCGAGGACGAGGACGTCGGGATCGAGGAGGAACGCCCGGGCGATGGATACTCGCTGCGCCTCACCGCCGGACAGCAGCGCGTCCTCTCCGACAATGGAGTCGTAGCCGCGCGGAAGCTCCAGGATGCGGTCGTGGACGTTCGCGGCCCGGGCCGCCGCCTCGATCCGTTCCGGTGGCGCGTCGGGCTCGGCCAGGGCGATGTTCTCCGCGATCGTCGCCCGCAGCAGCCGCACGTCCTGGAACACCGCCCCGACCGTGCGGAACAGCGTCGTGGAGGCGAGCTCGTTCAGCGGGACCCCGCCCAGCAGCACCCGGCCCGACCCCGGGTCGGCGTATCGGAGCATCAGCCGCGCGAGCGTCGTCTTGCCCGATCCGGACGCTCCCACGATCGCGGTGACGGCGCCGGGCTCGAACGCGACACTGACATCGCGGATCACCTCACGGTCGGCGTCATAGCCGTACCTGACACGGTCGAACTCGATCCGGGTCCCCTCCGGCGGGCGCGGCGCGGACGGCTCCGGCATCTGTTCGAGTTCGAGCAGCCCGTGGAGCCGGGTCGCCGCTCCCCGAGCCGTCTGCAACGCCATCACGTTCGATGTCAGCACGGAGATGGGACCCCCAACCCCCAGCCCCACGAGAGCGAACGGGATCACCTGCGCCGCCCGCATCCATCCCTGGTGGACGAACAGGCTGCCGAACACCAAGGTCAGCAGCAGCAGCGCCGTGGGGGCGACGATCTGGTTCGCGATCGTCTCCGGCGCGATCAGCGGCCTCGCCCAACCGGTGAAGAACGTTGTGAACCGGTCTACCGCCGCCCGGTAGGCGGCGCTCGCACGTCCGATCCGACCGTAGGTCTTCACGACCGGGATCCCGTCGACGAACTCCACCACCGCGCTGTTGATCCCGGCGAGCACCGCACCGTACCGGTCCGTTTCCCTGCCCGACGTGACCAGCATGCGCCCGTAGATCGACACGAACAACGGCACCGGCACCAGCAGAACCAGCGCCAACCGCCAATCGATCACGAACAGGTAGGCGTACGCGGCGATCGGAGTCGCGATCGCGCCCGCCAGCTCGGCGTAGGAATGCGCCACCAGGTGGTGCAGGGCGGTGACGTCGTCCTGCATCCCCTGCTTGACCTGTCCTGCGCTCGTCTCGGTGAACCACCCCAACGGCGCCTCCCGCAGCCTCGCCGCCAGCCGCCGCCGCAGGATCAGCGTCAGATCGTTGTCGGCCAGATGCGCGATCAGATCCGCGGCCGCTTTCAGCAGCAACCCCAGCCCCAGCAGCGCCGACCCGATGGCAAGGATCGGCCAGACGTCCGGGTCGTCGGCGATCAGGCGCTCCGCGATGAGACCGCCGGTGATCAGCGGAGACAGCACGAGCGCGGACGCGATCGCCTGCACCGCCATCACCGTCACCAGACGGCCGCGCACCGGGCGCAGCAACGTCGACATCGGTTCGGGGACGCCCTGCCGTTCGCTCGGTGAAGGCATACGACGGTTCCTCTCTACAGCCGCAGGGCTCCCGCGACCGGAGCACGGCAGGCCAGGGCGAACCAGGGGAGAACATGAGAACCATTTTCACCGGGAGATTAAGTTATGCGCCTAACATAAGTCAACGGATCCGGCGACCTGTCGCTCTCCAGACATGCGACGGCCTGCCCAGGCGCGCCGCTCCCCGGTGATCGGACGTCGGCGTTCTCCGTCGACCGTCCCCCGGAATTCCGAAGGAAGCCGTGGCCATCAGGGCAGGCAGGCATCCGGCCTGCGGCGGAGCGGGCCGACGGCAGCCGATCACCCTGGTGGCCTAACACCTCGGTGGAGGCAGCCCTCAAAGAGACGCGGGATTGAGGCCTCCCGCCCGGGCGGGAGGCCTCTCGAGCCGATGAAATCGGACTCGATGACGGGACCGGGCGCATTCCCTCCTTCCGGGGAGCAACCAGGTCGCTGCGCCACCGTTGGCTCCGCGTCACGTACCGGCGACGCGGCGGTCAGCGGCCCCCGTAGCGCTGCTTGAAACGTTCGACGCGGCCGGTGGTGTCCAGCGCGCGGGCACGGCCTGTGTAGAAGGGGTGGCTCGCCGAGGACACGTCGACGTCGATCACGGGATAGACGCGGCCGTCCTCCCACTCGACGGTCTGCTCACTGCTCGCCGTGGAGCGGGTCAGGAAGGCGAAGTCGGCGCCGCGGTCGCGAAAGACCACCGGACGGTAGTCGGGATGGACGTCCTTCTTCACGGTCAGCGTTCCTCTCTGTAGAGCACGTGCCGGCGGACGATCGGGTCGTACTTGCGCAGCGTCAGCCGGTCGGGGTCGTTGCGGCGGTTCTTGCGGGTCACGTAGGTGTGGCCGGTGCCGGCGGTGGACCACAGCTTGATCACCGGCCGCAGTTCGTTGCGAGCCATCGGTTCTCCTCTCGACCCGTGCCATGATAGCGATAACGGTTTTCATTATTATCCAGGGAGGTCCGATGTCCGTTCCCGTGGCGCTGGTGGCCGGGCTGCACGGCCCCGCACGCACAGCCGTCGTCGACCGGCTGCTGCGCGAGCACCCCGGGTCCCTGGCGATCCACCACGAACTGCGTCGCATCACCGACGGGGAAGTCGTGCGGATCGTCCGGGACGCCGCCGGAGTTCGACAACGAGCACGGTTCCGCCTCGCACACGGATGCACGACGTGCACCGTCCGCGAGGACCTGATCCCCCAACTCCTCCTGCACGCCCCCGACACCGGCCTGCTGGTCGTGGACCTGTGGGACTCCGTCGAGCCGAGGACGGTGGCCGAGGCCCTCGACCGTCCCGAACTGTGCGACGAGCTACGCCTCACCGCCGTGCTGACCGCCATCGACCCCGAACTGACCCCCGTCGACATCTGCCGCGGGGAGACGCTGGCCGAAGCGGGCAAACCGGCGGCCGCCGGCGACGAGCGCCACTTCGCCGAGGTCCTGGCCAGGCAGATGGAGTACGCCACCGCCCTCGTCATGCCGCAGGTGATGCCCGCGCCGCTGCCGCAGGCCGACACCGAGACGATCGACATGTGCCGGGAGGTCCTCGGCCATCTGGTCCCCATGACCGTGCTCACCTCACCCGGCGAACCGCTCCCGGCGCTCACCGGCCCCGCACTGTGCACCGGGGAACTCGCAGCCAGGGTCGATCCGGCCACCGCGCAACTACCCGGCGACTCCCACACTCCCGCCGCCGACACCGTCGTCTGGCGGCGGACCCGCCCGCTCCACCCCGAACGGTTCTTCGACACCCTGGACGTCCTGGCCACCGAGTCGGTCCGCAGCCGCGGCCGATTCTGGCTCGCCAACCGTCCCGACCGGATGATCGCCTGGGACGCGGTCGCCGGCATCGTCACGATCGAGGACGCCGGCCCCTGGCTGGCCGCCCTCCCCGAGGCCGCCTGGGAGATGCTTCCGCCCGCCCGCAGACTGGCCGCGGCCCTCGACTGGGCCCCGGGCACCGGCGACCGCGTCCAGCACCTGGTCTTCACCGGCCCCGGGCTGGACCGGCGGGAGATCCACGCGCTCCTCGACTCGTGCCTGCTGGCCCCCGAGGACTCCGCCGACGGCGACGACCCGTTCGCTCCCTTCCTCGACCTCCCGGACGGCCGGCACGCCGACACCGGCCCGAACCACTGACGCCCCGCCCACTACACGGAAAGGAAGCCGCATGGCCCCGCCCCACAACCGCTCGACCCGCCGCAAAGGCAACCCGCTGCACGGCGTGACCCGCATCGACTACAAGGACGTCGACCTGCTCCGCAAGTTCATCTCCGACCGCGGCAAGATCCGCAGCCGCCGCGTCACCGGCGTCACGGTGCAACAGCAGAAACAAGTCGCCCGGGCCATCAAGAACGCCCGTGAGATGGCTCTGCTCCCCTACGCCTCCCGCCCAAAACCCACGGGCAAGGGCAAACGCTCCTGAGCTGGCCGGTCTTCCGCGACTGCCGTTCAACGCGCTATGGCGAGGAACCGCTTCCCTGCCCGCGCCCGGCCATCAGTCGGACATTTCTACTGGTCGATGTATTCGGCGATGACCGACAGCGGTGCCCCGCCGCATAAGGCCGCGAACTAGGACGGCCACCAGAACTGGTTGTCCCACAGGTACTTGCGGACATGAGCGGGGAACTGTTTGCGCAGGTAGTGCGCCGAGATGCTCTTGAGGCGGTTGACCTGGGTCGAGACCGCCGGCTTGGGCGGTAGTGCACGAGCAGGCGGCCCCACCCGCGCGACTGGCGGGGGCGGACGGTGCAGAGCCGACTCGAGAAGGAAGCGCTTGCTCGGTCATCGGGAGGCAGGGAAGAAGAGCGCGTCGGTGAATCTGTGGACCTCGGCGGCCAGATCGGGGAGCCGGCCGGTGACGTGCTGGACGACGAGTTCCGCCACGCCGCCGAGGTAGGCGATGATGAGCATGTCGTCCGGTGCACGGCGAAGCACCGCCGCCACGAGCGCGGCGAGTTCGCGGAGCGCCCGGTTGCGGCGGGCGAGGACCGTCGGCCCGCCTCCCATCGCGTCGATCGCGAGCATCCGGGTCAGGTGCGGCTCGGTCTCCAGCAGGCCGAGCGCCGTCGTCAAGGTCTCGTGCAGCCGCTCGCGCGGATCCCCGGCGCCGACGTTCACCTGGTCGATGGTCTCCGAGCACAGCGAGTTCAAGCAGGACCCGCTGCGCCGGCTCTTCTCGACGCTCGACTACCTAGGGAGGGTCATCTTCGGCACCGAGCAGGAGGCGCACCGGATCGCCTGGCACGCGATGCGCGCCCACGATCGGGTGAAGGGACCGGGGTACTCGGCCCATGACGCCGACCTGCTGACCTGGGTCTTCGCCACTCTTTCGGAAGGGGCCCGCGACCTTCAGGAGCGGCTGCACGGCCCCCTGGACCCGGACCTGGCCGAGCGGTACTACCGGCAGACCGTCTCGCTGGCCACGCTGCTCGGCGCGCCGCGGGAGGCGGTCCCCGAAGACCCGGCCGCCTTCCGCGTGTACTGGCATGAGCAGATCACCACCCTGCGCGTCAGCGCGGTGGCCCGCCAGGAAGCTCAAGCGATCCTCTATCCACGCCCCCTGGTGCTACGGCTCGCGGCCCCGCTCAACCGGCTCGTCACCGCCGGTCTCCTGCCCGAACAGATCCGACGCCAGTACGACTTGCCATGGACACCGTTCCGAGAGCGTCTCTTCCGTGCGCTCATCGCATCGACGTCCCTGGGGCTGCGCATGACGCCCGCGCCGATCCGCCGACTGCCCACCAGGGGCCTGGTGGCCTTGGCACGCCGTACACGCTGGAAGAAGTACTCCGCGCCGACGGCCAAACGGGGACACGGCCGTGTCGAGGGGGCCGTGTGACCGCGGGATCGCTCGCGCGGGCGTCGTCCCGCCTCGGCCCGGAATCGCTCCTTTGGCGCTACGCCGGGGACAGGCGTTACGGACTGGTCATGCCGCGGGCGGCGGCGCTGCAGATGCTGCATCCCGCGATCGCGGCCGCCGCCGAGCAGCACTCCCGTTCTCCAGGCTCGTTGTGGGCAGAGCAGGCCCGCGCCGTGCCGCGAGCGATCGCAGTCGTCTATCAGGACGCCGCGTCCGGGGCGCGAGTCCGCCGGCTGCACGCGGACATCAAGGGGCACGACGGCCGAGGCAGGCGCTACCACTCGCTCACCCCGGACGTCTTCTTCTGGGAGCACGCCACGTTCGTCGACGCCCTGATGACGTCGATCGACCTCTTCGACAGGCCCCTCTCCGGCGACGAGCGCGAACGCCTCTACCAAGAAACCTGTATCTGGTACCGGAGATACGGGGTCAGCGACCGCGTCGTCCCACCCGACTACGGCTCGTTCGCCGACTACTTCGACGCCGTCTGCGAGCAGGTCCTCGAATCGAACTCCGTCTTCGACGACTACTTCGAGCAAATCCTGCGGCCGGACGCCTGGCTGCCGCGCCTGCTGCCCGCGGGCCTGGTCCCGGTCCTGCTGCCACAGCCCGTCCGGCACCTGGCGGGCCTGGCGGTCTCATCCGCCGACGAACGCAGGTTTCGCCGCTTCGCCCGCACCGTGCAACTGAGCTGGCCGGCCCTCCCCGCGAGCCTGCGCTACTTCCCTGTCGCAAGGCGGGCCTTCGACCAGAAAGGACCGCCCCATGCCCGCTGAGCACGCCGCCCGGTCGATTTGGCCGTCACCGAACCACGGCCAAGGCGGCGACGACCGCTTCATACGGCAATGGGTTTCCACGCCGATGACCGCGATCGGAGCATCGCCATGACGCCCCTGGACCTGAACGGCCGGGACTTCATCACCGAGCCCTACCCCGCCTACGCCTGGCTCCGCGACGTGGCGCCGGTTCACCACCTGCCCGCTCCCGATCTGTGGCTGGTCAGCCGGCACGACGACGTCGTGGCGGTGCTGCGCGACACCGAACGCTTCTCCTCCGACCTCGGCGACTCCGCGAGCTTCGACAACAACCCGTTCAACCCGGCGATGAAGGCATCGGGTCCGCTGACGCGGCTGCTGAAGTCGCTCCGCCGGGACGGACGCTGCTGTCCAGCGACCCGCCGCAGCACACGCGGCTACGCCGCAAGGTGGCAAAAGCATTCACCCCGCGCCGGATCGCCGCTTTGGAACCGCGTGTCAGGGCGATCACCGAACGGCTTGTGGACGACCTCGGCGGTGACCTCGTACGCGATCTGGCCTCACCGATGCCGACCATCGTCATCGCCGAGATGATGGCCGTCCCCGCCGACCGGCACGACGACTTCAAGCGCTGGTCGGACGATCTGGTCAACGGGCTCCTCACCGGCGGCAGCAGGATCAAGATGGCCCGGAGCGCGACCGAGATCTCCTGGTTCTTCCTGCGGACCGTGCGGGCCAGACGGCACCGTCCGGGCGACGACCTGATCAGTCTCCTGATCACCCGAGACGAGGACGGCGACGGCCTCACCCTCCCCGAACTGATCAACTTTTGCGTCCTGCTGCTCGTCGCGGGCAACGAGACCACCACCAACCTGATCTCCAACGCGATGCTCGCCCTGTTCGACCGCCCCGACCTGTGGCGGCGCATCGGCGACGACCCGCAACTGGCCCGGGCCGCGGTGGAGGAGGCTCTGAGGGGCCACGCGTTTTCCGGACAGCTTCTTCATGGGTGATCTGCGGGCAGATCTACGCTGCTTGCTGCCGATCCA
>NZ_MKJY01000054.1 GCF_001942465.1 Actinomadura sp. CNU-125 | reverse complement strand
TTCACGCGATGCCTCTCGGAGGTGCTGCGGCGTCTCCCGCCCAGGTGTGGGACCGATCGGCAAGGACCGTCCGCCACCGCACGGGGAGGGCAACACCGGCGCCGCTACGGCGCCCGCACCGCGTATCCCTCCGGGCCGCGCTCGACCGTGATCCGGACGGGACGGTCCGCGCCGCGCCGCCCGGCCGGATCGTCACGCTGAACAGGTACTGGCCCGTCCCCGTCACGGCGGGGTCCCGGACGGTCGGCTCCCCGACCACGGAACCCCCCGGGGTCGCGGGCGCCGGGGACGGCCGCCCGGTCCCGGCGAACGGGACGCCCGTCCAGTCGCCGGTGGCCGGCGGCCTCGGCGGCGGCGAGCGCCGCGTTGCGCGCGCCCGCGGGGACGACCGCCGTCCCGCCACCGGTCATCGGCGTCCCGCACGGCGCGGTCGCGGTGAAGTCGTCGCCGCCCGGGGGCTCTCCGGAGGACGCCGGACCGTCCCCGGACGGGGTGGGGGCGGGCGTGAACGTGTGCGGGTTCAGGGTCCTGACCGCGAACCCCGCGTCGTCGCCGGTGGCCGCCCCGGACGCGTCGTCCCGCCCGAACACCGCGCCGAGCAGCAGCATCGCGATGAGCGCGGCGAGGCCCGCCCACACCACGAGATCCCACCATTCGGGCAGTTCGGCCCGGTCCCAGGGGCGGCGCCGCCGATCGAAGCCCGCGCGGACGTAGTCGGTCATCTTCGGCATGCCCCTGACCGTCCGTCCCATCGGGCCGCGGGCAAGCGGCGCGTGGCGGCGGGCGGCGGGGCGCGGACGGTCGGAGGCATGAGCGACGACGACACCGTGCGCGGCCCGACGATGCTCGCGGCCACCGACATGCTCAAACCGCCGCCCGCGGTCATCGGCAGCCTGAACAACGAGATCGCGCTGCCGCGCACCGTCCGCCTCACCACGCTCATCGCGGTCCTCGCCGGTGCGGTGCTCGGCTTCGTCGTCGGCCTGCTCGTGTTCGGTGCCGGGCTGAACGCGCTGCTGTACGGCCCGGCGCTGGGCGGTGCAGGCGGCTGGGCACTGGTGAACCTCTCCCCGCTGCAAGGCGAGTCCATGGCCGTGTGGCTTGGTCTCCAGGCGAACCGGTCCCGCAGGCGCAGGCTCGTCGTCGACGGGCGCCAGGCCCGCCTCTACGTGGGGATCGCGCCGCTGCACCGCACCGCCGCCGGAACCGTCCGGATGCTTCCGGGCGGAGTGCCCGTGGACGCCGTGCGCTGGGACGCGCGCGCGTCCCGCAGCAGGTGGATCCCGGGCGCCGCGCGGGCCCTCCGCACGTCCCGCGCCCGGCGCGGGGCGCGGGGGCGGAAGTGAGCCATCGGCCGACGCCCGCGGGCGCTTGCGCATCCGCCCGGTGACGGAACAGTCCTGCCCGACGCCGCCCGCCGGACACGGCACGAGAGGAGACGGACATGCCGACGGAATCACCCACCCGTTTCGTCATGGTGCCCGCCCGCCGTTCGAGCGAGCCGACGGCGCGCAGGCGGGCCCGGCGGATCCTCGGCGCGCTGTTCCTGGCCGCGAGCCTCAGCATCGTCGCGGTGCTCGTCTCCCTGGTCGGCGGTCAGGACGGAGCCGACCCGTCCGGGACCGAACCGCGGGGGCGCGAGCTGGCCGCGACCGCGGCGGTGAACCATCTGGCGGGCGTCGCGCAGAACGTTCCGCACGCCGCGTCCTTCGATCCCGAGGACGCGGCCGGTGCCCCGCGCGCCGCGCTCTCCGGGCGGCAGGGCGTCCCGCTGTCCTACCGGTCGCTGAGCTGGGTCGGATTCTCCCCGCAGAACTTCGGCTCGGAGGAGGCCGGGTTCACCGAGTTCGAGGTGCACCACTTCCTCGTCGCGCTCACCGATCCGCCTCCCACGGACGCGCCGCAGCCGGCGCCCGGGACCCCTGCCCCGGGCGCCGGAACCGCCCCGGCCTCCCCGGGGGGACGGCGTCCGCACCCGCGACCGGGCCGCCGCCGTCCCCCACCGCGACACCGGCGCCGACCGGCGGCGACGTCAGGACACCGCCCGCGAACATGCTCCAGCTGGACGTCCCGATCCTGATCACGGCGCAGGGTCCGCGGCTCGCCGCGGTACCGGCGTTCGCGGTCTGGGAGGGCGGCGCCGGAGCCCCGGAGGGCGAGGGCGACTACACCAACTACGGCAACCTGCTGGCCGATGTGAGCGCGCCCGTGGAGACCCAGATCGCCGCCTGGGCCGAGGCTTACGTCACCGGCGACTCGAACGCCCTGCTGACCCTCACCGGGGACCAGGACAGCAGCCACTACTACATCGGCCTCAGGGGGTTCACGCTGCCCGACTCCCCCTCGGCCGTACAGATCCAATCGGCGATCCAGGGTTCGGGGGGACGGGTCATCGTCCGGGTGCGGATCCTGCTCAGCAGAGCCGTCCCCGGTGCAACCCCGAACGGGCGGCCGAACGGAACCCCTGACGGCGCCCCGGCGGAGACTCCGGACGCAGGCCCGCAGTTCGCAAGCTACGCCGACTTCGACCTGCTGGTGGGGGCACCGACCGGCGCGCGGCCCCCGGTGCTCGCCTGGGGCCCCGCGGGGTCCGCGGCGGAGCTGGAGCCGTACCACAACGCGTTGACCAGGCCCTGATCCCGTGCCCCGGCGCACCATGCCACAAAGGAGAAGAACGTGAAGGCCACCCTGTACGGCGTGCTCGCGGAAGCACCCGGTTCGGACGGCGCCGAAAGCTTCCTCGACTCCTCGATCGGCGGGGCGTTCGAGCGGATATGCGGAGCCGTCGGGATCGTCATCGCGGTCGTCTGCATCTTCCGCATGGTCAACCACATGACCCGCGGAAAGCCGGGCGAGGGCTTCAAGGTGTTCTTCTTCGGCCTGGTCCTCGGCGGGCTGCTGTTCGACCTGAGCCTCACCGTCAACGGCATCGACTCCGTGTCCGGCCTGGTCGGGCGGGCCTTCGACAGCATCGACAGCGTCACCGGCTGACCGCCGCGAACCGGACGAACGAGAACGGGCACGGGAAGGAGATGCGGGCGTGACGAACGCCAGTGGACCGTCCGGTCCCGGAGAGCCGTCCGACGGCGCGGTGTACTTCGTGTCGGTCCTGATCATCGTGGGGTTCGCGGCCGGAGTGCTGGTGCTCGTCCCGCTGGTGTGCGGCGCGGTCGTGTTCGTCGCGCTGCGCCGCCTCCTGGCCCGCCGCGACTGGATCATCGTGACGGCGGCCGGAGTGCTCGGGCTCGTCCTGCGTCCCGGGGAGAACGCGCTCGGCTACGGCCACTGGCTGGCCGCCCTCGTCGGCCACGGCCCCGGAGACCCCCGGGAGGCGCCGGTCACCGTGATCCTGTGCGCGGCGGCGGTGACGGCGGGCTGCGCGGGCCTGGCGTTCGGCCGCGCGATCGGCTCGCCCGTCGCCGGGCTCGGCAGGTTCCTGCGCCTGAAGAACAGGCTGTTCGAGCTGTTCGACGGTACGTGGCTGCGCCGCAAGGAGCTGGTGGACGACCCCATCACGCCCGGACGGGTCCGGCGGGAGATGCTGCGGCAGCGGGCGTCCGGCCGGGTGCCGCTGACCGAGATCCCCGCGGTGCGCGGTCCGCACGCCACGCGGAGGGCGCGGCGGACGCCGCTCGAGACCAAGACGCTCCCGATCGGTCTGGGCGCCCGCGACCGGCCGGTGCGGCTGAGCGTCCGGGAACTCGGCATGCACGGCGCCGTGGTCGGCTCCACCGGCAGCGGAAAGACCGTCACCCTGATGTGGATCATCGGGGCGGCGCTCGACATGGGCTTCGACGTCTCCGTCCTCGACATGAAGGAGGACACCGAGCCGGGCGGGCTGCGGGACTTCCTGCGCGCTTACTCCGCCATGCACGACGTCCCGCTCCAGGAGATCGCGCTCGGGGACGACCGGCCGCGCTACTGGTTCAACGCCCTCGCCGGCATGTCCCCCGACGAGACCTTCGACACGATCATGACGATGGTCGAATTCGACGACGCCTACTGGCAGGCGCTGAACCGCAAGGTCCTGCAGCAGGTCGTCCAGCTGTGCCACCAGGCCCACGAGGTCGCGCCGGACCGCTTCGGCCCGCCGACGATGCTGGAGATCGGCAAGATCATGGAGCAGGGCCCGGCCATGGGCGGCGCCGTCCGGGAGCGGGCCCTCGCGATCGACGCGGCCGCGGGCGCCGGGCACTGCAAGGAGCGTTACGCCAACGTCCTGCGGCCGTCCGGTGACGAGGCCAAGTCGGCGGCGAGCTTCGGCACCAGGCTGACGGGCCTGTACGACTCGGGCGCCGGGCGGCGCGTCCTCGCCCCCGGCGAGGGCCGCGAGATGATCGACGTCCGGCGCGACGGGCTGACCTACATCGGGCTCAACTCGCTCGGGCAGCCCGACATGGCGAGGGTCCTGTCCTCGTCGGCGCTGCAACGCCTCTCGGTGTACGCCGCGCAGCGCATCCAGGGTCGGGAGCCCAAGGACCGGCCGCGGCTGATCGTCGTGGACGAGGCGAACTTCATCGACCGGACCATCGCCATGAACATGCTGTCGCGGGTCCGGTCCGCGCTGTTCAGCATGATCCTCTGCACCCAGGGCCCGACCGACTGGATCGACGAGAACGGCGACGACTGGTCCCGGTTGACGCAGAACATCAACTGGCTGATCGCGATGGCGCAGTCGTCCCCGGAGTCGGCGGAGAAGTGCGCCGAGTTCCTCGGCATGCGGGACAACAACACGTTCGGCGTACGGGTCGGCCAGAGCGGCGCCCCGTCCCATTTCAGCGCCATGACGGAGGAACAGTTCATCGTCGCCCCCAGGGAGCTGCGGGACCTGGGCACCGGCGAGGGATACCTGCGGGTCAACAAACCCGGCAGCAGGGTCGAGTACTTGGTCGTGCCGATGCGCGACCTAGAAACGCGCTGGTACGAGAAACGGGTGATGGCATGACCGCGATTCGTGCGATGCGCGCAATCCGGGTGACCCCGCGGGCGGTGGCCGTCGAGGGCGCGATCGTCCTGTCGCTGGGGGCCGCCCTGGCGGCCGTCTCGCTGGGGCTGCTCGTGCACGGCTACGGCGGGGCCCTCCGGCTCGGAGCCGGGGACGCCGCCGCCGCCGGCGCGGCGGGGCTCGCCGCCGCCGCGGTCGTCCGGCTCAACGTGCGGCTGCACCGCGCCTGGAAGCGGGCGCTCGGCCGGTTCACCGCCGCGGCGGCGCTGTACGCCCTCAGCCGCCGTCGCCGGCGCCCTCGCCGTCATGATCCCGGCCGACTGCCCAGGCGGGCTGTTCGGCACGGGCCGGTGCGGGATCCGTGAGGCGGCCGCCTGGGGGCAGGTCGCCGGGCTCGCCGCCGTCCTGCACTTCGCCGCCGCCGTACTCGCGCTGGCGTCCCTCCGGCTCACCCGGAGGTCGGCGCGGACGATCCGGGACGTGGTCCGCGACGGGGCCTCGCAGGGTTTCGTCTGGGCGAGGGCGCTGAGCGCGTGCCGGTCCCGCCGCGCCGCCGGACGGACGCCGGACGGGACGGCGCGCCGCGACCCGCGGGAACCGAAAGGGCGCCCGACCCCCCGCCGCGCCGACGCCGAACGGGCCCGCCGCAACCGGTTGCGGCACCGTGCCTGACCTCGTTCAGGGGACGTACGGGCGCCAGACGACCGACGAGACCACCAGCAGGACGCTCACGCACACGATGGCGAGGGTGACGACGGTGGGCACGAACGTCCTGGCGCGGAAGCGGCGCACCCGGGGCCGACGGGGCGCGACGGCCCGGTCGTCCGGCACGTCCTCCGGGGCGGCCTCGGGCTCGGGGGCGGGGGCTCGCGCCACCGGTCGGGACCCCGCCCCCGGAGGGGCGAGCGACATGCCGTTCCACGTGCGGGCGGCCTCCGGGACGTCCGGCGGTCCCGCGGGATCGCCGCCGATGTCGTCGATGATGATCCACGGGTCCCGCTCCCCCTTCGCCGGGTCGCGTTCGCCGCTCATCCCGCCCGACCCGTGACGATCCCCGGCTCGTCCGGCGGGTCGATGGCCTCGATGAGCTTGGCCAGCGCCTTCTGCTGGATCTGCCGCACACCCTCGCGGGACAGTCCGAGCCGCTCGCCGATGGCGCGCAGCGACTCCTCCGGTTCGCCGTCCAGCCCGAACCGGCGCGTCAGCACGTGCCGTTCACGCTGGTCGAGGGCCGGCATGCCGCGGCTTCCGAGAGCGTGCAGATCGAAACGGAGCAGTACCTCGTCCTCAACGGCGCGAGCCGGGTCGGGCAGCCGGTCCTCCCACGTGCCCCCGTCCTCGGCGGGGCTCCCGCTCGCCGTGTTCAGGCTGTCGAGCCGCGGCGCGTCCAGGACCCGCCGCACCTGCGTCTCGGTCACCCCCGCCCGCCGCGCGATGTCGGCGTGGTCGACCCGCGCGTCCGGCCCGGCCTCCGCCACGAAGGCCCGCTCGGCGGCCAGGATGGCGGGGCGTTTCTCGAAGTCCCCGGGATTGAGGTTGGGATGGTCGGCGTCCCGGACCGCACGCAGGACCTCCCGCTGGATCGGTTTGAACGCCCACCCGGCGAACGGCCCGCGCTCCGGCTCGTAGGTCGAGATCGCACGCAGCAGGCCCACCTTGCCGGCGCTCTCGAAGTCCTCGCCGTGCTCCCCCGACCGGGAGGTGAACGCGGCGACGTATCTGCGCACGAGGCCGAAGTTCGCGACCATGATCTCGTAGGTCAGGTCCTCGAATTCACGCTCGGTGCGCCGCAACGCGAGTTCGGAGAGCATGTCGAGCCCGTCCGCGTCGGCTCGCGCACGCAACTCGGTCAGTCGCCGCCGGAGTTCCTTTCGGCAGGCGAAGAACTCGTCGTTGCGGGTGCGGAAATCGTCGGCGGCGGGCCGCCCGCCACCGCTCGTCGACACGATGTCCATCCGTTTCCTCGCAATCGGAGGTCGCTCCCCGCGGCGGATCGGGGACGACGGACGAGCGCGGAGGCAACGGCGTTCTCCATCTCGCAACGACCACACCAAAGAGAACGACATCAAAATCCTCTAATTCGATGTGCCGACTCCATGTCGGCTCTCCACGAGGAGAAGGTCGCACGCGAGTGCGGGTGAAGGACTCTGGAAGGTTCCAGGGTCCCCATCGCCCCAAGTGGAGCGGCACGGGGCGGGCACGGCCACCGAGTGGACGATCGAATGCATTGCGTGACCGCCGAGGGTGGACAGAGCGTACATTTTCGATCGCGGCGATGCGAGCACGATCACACGAGAACACCGATCCCCGGGAAAAGCCGGCACCGCTCGGCAGGCGGAACTCCCGCGCTTGGTCGACGCGCGGGTTGCGGATCCGGAAACGCGCGGACTTTAGAGGTCAGGAGCAGGGGACGCGGCGGGCGGCCAGGACTGTTCGGGCTCGGCCCGACCGTGCCGTGACCACCGCACAAACGAGAGGACCCACGACCCGTGCGAACGATCCTGAGCGACCTCGGCCTCGAATCCCCGCTCGTCGGCACCACGGTGACGGCGCACATCAGGTCGAGCGGCCCCGACGGGTTCCGCTGCGCCGTCTACGACATCGCCACCGGCCGGGCCCGCGACGGCTACCTGCCGCGCGCCGACGCCTACGACCTCCGGGAAGGAGCCGCCCCGCCCCGGCCGGCGGCGGGCGACACCGTCGTCGCACTGGTCGTCGGCGTGTCCGGCGGGCCCGGCCGGGACGCCGAGCGGCTCGTGCTCTCGGCCACCGCACCCGAACTGGTCGAACGCATCCTCGCGGGGTTCGTCACCGAGATCTGCACCGGCAAGGTCGTCGTCAAGGCCGTCGCGCGGGTGGCCGGGACCAAGTCGAAGATCTCCGTCGCGCCCACGGCCAAGGGCGTCGACGCGCGGGGCGCCTGCATCGGCTGGGGCGCGAGCCGCCTCAAGGGCGCCGAACGGCTGCTGAACCACGGTTCCGGCAACGAACGCCTGGAGATCATCGAGTACTCGGCCGATCCCGTGACCTTCCTGACCAAGGCCCTCAGCCCGGTCCGGGTCACCGAGGTACTCGTGGACGGGGGCAACGCGGTCGCCGCGGTGGAGGAGCACATGCTGTCCGGCGGCATCGGCCAGGGCGGCCTGAACGCCCAGCTCGCCGGTCGGCTCACCGGGCATTACGTCCGGATCGTCAAGGCCGGCACCGACCTGCGCGCGACCCTCGCCGAACTGACGGCCGCGTCCGGCTGATGCCCGCACCAGCGCGCCCCCGCCGATACGGGGTGGTCATCGCCCTGACCGTGCTGGCGGTCGCCGGGCCGGCCGATTCCCCGTACCACCGCGTCGGCCCCGGCCCCGTGATCCCGGTCGGCGAACCCGCCGCCGGGTCGTCGTGGACGGTCATGACGGCCCGCATCCGGGACGCCAACTGGTTCCAGTGGGCGACCGCCGAACTCACCGGCGAGCGCACCGTCCGGGGAGGCGGCGACGCCGCCCCGGCGGGCGGCCCGTCGATGGACTCCGCACAGACCCGCGCCGTCCTCGTCGCCGCCCAGCTCGCCGCCCGCCGAACCCCCGTGGGCGGCACCGGGCTCCAGGTGGCCGCCCCCGCCCCGGGCACCGCCTGCGCCCCGGCGACATCCTGCTCGCCGCCGGACGCGACGACGACCCCGCTCCGCACACCCGCCGACTTGCAGGCCGCGACCGTCCGGTCGGCACAGCCGCGCGTCCTCGTCGTCCCCAGGGCCGCCGACGGCACGTGGGGCACCGCCGAGAGCCGGAAGATTCCCGCCGGACGGCTCGCGCGGGTGCGGACGAACGTGGACGTCTCGGCCACCGCCTACCCGCTCGGCACCGTCCGCGGGCCGTCCGCCGGGCTCGTCCTCGCGCTCGCCCGCCTCGACGCGCTCACCCCGGGCGACCTGGCGGGCGGACGGCGCATCGCCGGAACGGGCGCGATCTCCTCCGACGGCACGGTCACAACCGTCGGCGAGATCCCGCAGAAGGTCCGGGCCGCGGCGAAGGCCCGCGCGGACGTCTTCTTCGTCCCGGCCTGGCAGGAAGCCGAGGCGACCGAGGCCGCCCGCGACACGAGCGTTCAGGTCGTGCCCGTCCGGTCGGTGGCGGACGCCGTCCACCGGCTCCGTGCACACCGCACGAACTGACACCGCAAGAAAAAGGTAGGTGCTAGGAGATCGATGATCTCCTAGCACCGAGTAGTCACTTGCCCGTCAGGACTGGTGACGCTTTATGACCGCCTTCACGGCCTGCGCAGGAGAAATCCCCTGCTCGGTGAGCTCTTCGGCCTCACGGGGGTCGATTCCGTGATCCTCGAGCTGGCCCTTCTGGGAGCCCGTGAGCTCACCACCACTGGTGACGGCCCGCTCCGAACTCGGACCGTCCGGAGACACCCCAAGAATCCAGTTGAGAATACCCATTGGTTCCTCCCGTGGATGGAGAATCCCTGTTCAGGGATCTGGTTTGTTTTCTCTTGCAGTCGTGACTGTCCCGGCTCGACACCAACATGCAGATGTGGCGCTCATCACTCACACTATCGTGACCTGGGAAAATGCTGGCGACGCCGAGTTCTCGACCAGCCGCCCACCAAAATTCACGGATTCCAGGTTGCCGCACCGCACATCAATCGGACTGTCCCTGATACCTCCCCCTAATGAGGGAGGTGACTCGACTCGAAGGAGAATCATGACCACTCTCAAGTCGACCTCTCGGCAGGCCACCCCGCCCGAGGTCGAGCAGAGCATCATCGACCTCGAGTTTTCGCTGATCATCAGCGGGTTCGAGTTCGACGCGCCGCAGCGGCACGACGTCCGCAACGCGGACGACGGCGATGGTGGCTGGACCTGCCAGAGCTGCACCACGCGCAACTCCCGGAACGACGCCACTTGCACGGGTTGCGGGAAGTGACGTCCTAACGCGGCACTGACGGGGTTTCCCGTCGGCGCCTAACCGGCCCTGGCGTACGCCGCGTTCGCGGCGTGCGTCAGGGCTACCTTCGCGCCGCGACCGGTTCCTTCTCGTGGGTCAGGCGTCCGCGGGTCGGTGGCGGCTCGGGAGCAGCGGGAGGTGTTCCTCGCCGACCAGGCCGAAGCGCAGGGCCACGTCGACCACGGCGGTTCGCTTGCCGTCGAGGCGTTCTTCCTCGAAGGGCTTCTTCACCCGCAGTTTCTGTTCGGCCAGGTAGTCGATGTGAAAGTTGACCGCTCGCAGGGTGAGGGGGCGGCCGGGCATGGTGCTCAGGCGCTCGACGATCTGGCGGGAGGTGGGGACGGCGGTGGACGACTCGTCCCGCAGACGCGGTTCGCAGAGGGCCACGAGAACGAGGAAGTAGGTCGCGTCCTGGTCCAGCGAAAAGGCGGAGACCGTGGTGGAGCCGCCCGGTTCGGGCAGGTCGAGGTCCGCGGATTCCAGGTACAGGTGCTGCGGTGCGTACACCTGGAAGGAGGCGGTCGGTCCCTGAGTGGTGAACACCACGCGGGAGAACTCGAACGGCACCGGGCAGGAGGCGCGGCGGGGCGGTACGCGCAGGTACTCGCCGGCCCCCTCGGGGTTCTCGACCACGTAGGTGCGGTCGTCGCTGAAGTTGCTCAGTCGCCAGTGGTCTTCGACCGCGAGGAGTTCGCCCGCCAAGCGCGGCACCGTGGGATTGTCCAGGCGCAGGTCAACGGGTACACCGGACGCGCCGCGGCCGAATCTGAGACTTTCGCCCGGTCCCAGCTCCCAGCGCACCGGGTCACGCCGCGAGTCCGATGGCAGGTAAACCAGAACGCCCGACACACCGTCACCTCGTGGAAACTCATCCGAAGGAAAAGCGTTGAATCCAGTGAGACGCTACCTGTGTTCTTCCGTGACCTGATCGTCGGAATCGAACGTACCTGAGCCTTCGAGGGGAGCGGGATGGAGCCGTTGCGCGCGGACGACCCGGCGCGAATCGGCGACTATCGGCTGGTCGCACGGCTGGGCGCCGGAGGAATGGGCCGCGTGTTCCTGGGGCGCGCCCCGTCCGGGGACCCGGTGGCGGTGAAGGTCGTCCACGCGCGGTTCGCGCGGCGCCAGGACCGCCGCGACCGATTCGCCCGTGAGATCGCCGCCGTGCGGGGCATCGACCCCGCGTACGTGGCTCCGGTCGTCGACCACGACGCGGACGCGGCGGAGCCGTGGCTGGCCACCGCCTACCTGCCGGGTCTCACGCTGCGGCAGGCGGTGGAGCTGCACGGGCCGCTGCCGGGGCCGTCGGTGCGGACGCTCGCGGCGGCGCTGGCCCGCGCGCTGACGGCGATCCACCGGGCCGGTGTGCTGCACCGGGATCTCAAGCCGTCGAATCTGGTGCTGACGCCGGACGGGCCGCGGGTGGTGGACTTCGGGATCGCGCGGCCCGACGGGGCCGACACGATCACGATGCCCGGCACGCTCCTCGGCACCCCGGGTTACCTGCCGCCGGAGCGGATCCGAGACCGGCGCTCGGGCCGGCCCGACGACGTGTTCGCGCTCGGTGCCGTCCTGGTGTACGCGGCGACGGGCGAGGGTCCGTTCGGGTCCGGTTCCGCGCCCGTGCTGCTGTACCGCACGCAGTTCGAGGAGCCGCGGCTGGACGCGCTGCGCGCGGTGCTTGGCGGCGAGCCGGATCTCGTCGACCTGATCGCGGACTGCCTCGCGCGCGATCCGCTGCGGCGTCCGGCCGCCGCGGATCTGGCCGGACGGATCGCCCGGTTCCCCGATCCCGTCGGCACCCGGTGGCTGCCCGACGACGTCGCCGCGGGCGTCACGCACGCGGACGGAGCGATCCCCGTCACCCGCGGGCCGCGGGCCCGTGCGCGCAGCCGCAGGGCGGTGCTCTCGCTCGGTGCGGCCACCGCCGTCCTGGCGTCCCTCGGTCCGTCGGCGCACGGCATGCGCCCGGCGGCGGGCGTCCGAACGGGCGGTGCCGGCGCCCGGACGCCGCTGTGGACGTACCGCAGCCCGGACGGCGCGAACGGGCACTGGTTCACCCGGCCCACGGTCGCCGGAGACGTCGTCTACGTCGGCTCGACGCGGGGGCTGCATGCGGTGAACTGCGCGCGCGGCGAACTGCTGTGGACGGCGAACCGGGGTTTCCCGGTCCGTTCGGGCGTGCTGGCGACCACGGACGCCGTCCTGTTCAGCGACGGGGCGCTGTGCTCGGTGCAGGCTTCCGACGGGTCGCCCGCCGTGGGGTGGAGGGAACCGCGCGTCCCGCCCACCGGAGTTCCGGCGGTCAGCGGCGACCGGGTGCTGGTGTGCGACAGCACCGGCCGCCTGTCGGCCTACGACGGACGGACGGGCGCCCCCGACTGGCGGCTGCGGCTGACGGATCGGGACGCCGACACCGACCGTGCACGCCTCGACGGCGCACTCGACGCGGTCGCCGCCGGTGGCCTCGTCTACGCGGCGCCCGCGGGCCTGTTCGCGGTCGACCCCGCGGCACGCGACGTCCGGTGGCGGTTCGAGGCGGCCACCGACGCGCCGGCGGTGCACGGCGGAGCGGTTCACACCGCGGGCGGTGAGCACGTGCACGCCCTGGACGCCGCCACCGGGACGGTGCGCTGGAGCCGCGGCCTCGGCCGCCGGGTCACCGGCGGGGTGACGGTCGCGGACGGGCTGGTGTTCGCGGGCGACGATTCGGGTCGGCTGCACGCCCTGGACGTGCGGACGGGGCGTCCGCGCTGGCGGTTCGACACCGGCGGGCCGCTGCGGGCGGCTCCCGCGGTGGCGGCCGGTACCGTCTACGCCGGCTCCGATCATGATCGCCTCTATGCGATCGGAACTTCGGACGGGCGGTTGCGCTGGAGCCATCCGGTGGGCCGACAGACGAACGTGCGCCCACAGATCTGGAGGGACCGCGTACTGGTGTGCCTCGATTTCACGCGCCTCTGCGCGTTCCGGCTGTGAGCGCCGGCGGCGGGCCCACCCGGGCCTCCGGACCGAGCCGCCGCCGGATGATCGCGGGCCTCGCGGGGGCCGCGTTCGCCGGTGGCGCGGCCACGTGGCCCGCGGGCGGCGGGCGGACGGCGCGGCCGTCGCCGCGGCGGACGGGCCGCTGCTGTGGACGGCCGACGCGGACTTCGCGTCCACCGATCTCTTCGGGCCGGTCGCGGCGGGGCGGCTGTTCCTGGTCGAGCGTCCGTTGGTCCCCCGGTCGCGGGGCAGATCGCCCGCCGTGTCCTGCCTGGACACCGCGACCGGGCGGCGGTCGTGGTCGGCGCCGCTCGACATCCCGTCCCCCTTCGAGCTGCGGAAAGTGGCCGTCTCCGGATCAGTCGCGATGGTTCGGACGCAAGGCGCACTGCGGGCGTTCGATGTGCGCACCGGACGGCAGCTATGGCGGCGGAACAGGAACACGACGGGCTCCCGCTCGACGACCGTGACGATCGGCGACGGGCTGGCCTACGACAGCGGCGAGGACGAGAACGCGGCCGACAGCGTCACCCCGTACACCGTGCACGCCTACGAGCCGGGCGGCGGACGGCTGCGCTGGACGGCGTCCGTCCGGCCGCGCGCGGCGACGGCGACGGCGCCGATTCACGCGGCGGGCCTGCTGCTCGCCGCCGCCACGGCGAACCGCGGCGGCGCCGATACCGCCTTCGTGTACGCGCTGGACGCGGTCACCGGACGGCAGCGCTGGGCGCGGCCGGTCGCGCAGGGGTACGCATGGCCTCCGCTGGTCACCCTGTCGTACGCCGAAAACACCGTCTTCGTCTCGCTCAATGGCCGGGCCCTGTACGCCCTGGACTCCGCCACGGGAACGGTCCGCTGGCGCTCTGCATTCGAACTGCGCGCCGACGGCGGCCGGGGCGATCGCGGCGGTGACGGGCCGACCGGCGCGGACGTCCCGGTGGCGGCCGGCGACACCGTCTACCTGTGCGGCGCGGACGGCGTGCTGCGGGCCTTCGACGCGCGAGACGGGCGGGAACGGTGGGCCCACCCGCTCGGTGAGGAGCCCTCGGCGGTGCGGGCCGTTCCCGCACGGCCCCGCCCGATCGTCGGGAACGGCCTCGTGTACGTCACGAGCCGCGGCACCCCCGCGAACGATTTCGCGAGCGACGTCCACGTGCTCGGCGCCGACGACGGGCGGCTCCGCTGGCGGCGCCCGTCCGGCGGCACGCTCATGGCCGGAGGCGCCCTCCACGTGTCGGACCGGACGGCGGTCACCGCCTACGACCCGGTCGGCGGGGCCGTGCTCCGCCGCCTCGACCTCCGGGCCCTGGGGGTGGACGGAACGACCGAACTCGTCGCCGACGACGCACGGCTCTACGTCCTCTGCCCCCCTCTGGTCCTCGCCCTCTCCCTCCGGGACCGCTGATGGAACCGCTGCGCCCCGGCGATCCGGACCGCGTCGGCGGATACGAGTGCGTCGGCCGTCTCGGGGCGGGCGGGATGGGGCAGGTGTTCCTCGCCCGGTCGGACGACGGCGCGCTGGTGGCCCTGAAGGTCGTGCACGCCGACCTCGCCGACGATCCCGCCTTCCGTGCCCGCTTCGCGCGGGAGACCGCGGCGATGCGCCGGGTGAGCGGCTCGTCCATCGCACCGCTGCTGGACACCGGCGACGTCCCCCGGCCCTGGCTGGCCATGGCCTACCTGCCGGGGTCGTCGCTCGACGCGGCCGTCGCGCGGCACGGCCCGCTGGGCGTCCCGGCCACGCGGCGGCTCGGCGCCGCGCTCGCCGAGGCGCTCGCCGCGATCCACCGGGCGGACGTCGTCCACCGTGACCTCAAGCCCGCCAACGTGCTGCTGACCCCCGGCGGCCCGCGAGTGGTGGACTTCGGCATCGCCGACGGGCCGCATCCCGGCACGACGGACGGGACGGGGGGGCACGCCCGCGTACATGGCGCCCGAGCAGTCGACCGGCGGCACGGTCACCGGCGCCGCCGACGTCTTCGCGCTCGGCGGTGTCCTCGCGTTCTGCCGCACCGGTGAGCCGCCGTTCGGCACGCCGCCGGTCCCGACACGCGAGCGGGACGACGAGACGCTGCACGCGGTGATCGCCGCCTGCCTGGACGCGGACCCGGTGCGGCGGCCCACCGTGGAGGAGGTCGCGGCCGCCCTGTCCGCAAAAGGAACAGACGGCGGCACGCCGCCCGCGCGGATGGTGCGGGACATCGCCGCGCGGCCCGTCGGCACCCGCCTGCAAGCGCCCCGGTACGGGCGGCGCCGGGCGCTCCTGCAACTCTCCGGCGCGGTGGGGGCGGCCCTCACGGGCATGGGTGCGGTCCGCGCGGCGGTGGGCGCCGAGCCCCCGGCCGCGCCCGTCCTGTGGACCGCACGCGGGACGGTGGTGACCGGCGACGGGTTCGGTCCCCTGTACGACGGCGGGCTGTACCTCCTCGACCGAACCGTCGTCACGCGGTCGGGAGACGCGCGCCTGGAGCTGTGCCACCTGGACGCCGCGACGGGACGGCACCGGTGGCGCAGCCCCCTCGCGCCCTTCGAGCGGGGACGGGGCACGGTGACCGCGGCCCTCGGCACCGTGTGGGTCCGCAGCCGGGACGAACTGCTCGCCGTCGCCCCCGGCACGGGTGCCGTGCGATGGACGCGGCGGCGGAAGTTCGCCGGTCCCGCGCCCGCGACGGCTTGCGGTGACACCCTCGTCTACGACGTCGCCGACTCGGGCGATGCCGTCACCCTGTACGCGCATGAGCCCGGCACCGGCCGCGTGGTGTGGCGCGCCCGGTCGATGGCCGGCCCGCCTGCCCGATCGCCGTGGCGGGGGACGTCCTCTACCTGGTCGGCGGACGCGGGGAACACGTGCAGGCGCTGGACTGCGCCACCGGGGCCGTGCGGTGGACGTCCCGGTCCGAGGAGGACGAAGCGGAGTCCGGCCGCCCCGACGCGACGCTCCGCGTCGCCGACGGCACCGTCTACCTCTCCGTCGGCGGCCGCCTCGTCCGGGCTCTGGACGCCCGCACCGGCAGGGTCCGCTGGCTGATCCGCCCACGGTCCGCCCGCGACGACGCGTCGCCGGAGCCGCCCACGGCCGCGACCGCCCCCGCGATCGTCGGGAACACCGTGCTCCTCGGCATGGACGACGGGACGTTCCGCGCCTTCGACAAACGGGACGGCCGCGAGCGGTGGGCCGTCGCCACCGGAGCCGTCGCCCCGGGCGCCTTCCGCCGCCGGGCCGCCCCGCCCGCGGGGAACGGTCTGGTCTTCGTCCGCGGCGCCGACGCCGTCCGCGCGCTACGCGTCCGGGACGGCAGGGTGCACTGGGAGCACCCGACCGACCCCTCCGCGGGCGAGCCCGTCCTGGCGGGCGGGGCGCTGCACGTGCCCGGCCGGTGGGAGGTGACCTCGCACGACCCGGCCGACGGCCGGGTCGTGCAGCGGCTCGACCTGCACCGCCGACGCGGCCCCACCGCCGTGCTCGCGGGCCGGGACGCCCTGTACGTCCTGGCCGGGCCGGACGCCGTCATCGCCGTCGGGCTCCCGTGACCGGGGCACCGGCGCCGAACGGGTCAGTTCGTCCAGATGACGGGGCTGTCGCGGTAGCCGCCCTCGTCCTCCTCGTACGCCGCGCCGGCGACCGTACCGCCCTGGCGCGCCGCCTGCAGCCTGCAGGACTCGTACTTGGCGCCCTGGACGGCGAACGAGTCGTCCGGACGTCCGCGCTCGCAGCCGTCCATGGTGCCGATCACCACGGCGCCGGTGCTCGATCCGCCCGGCCCCACCCCCTCGAGCAGGGGCGCGCTGCCGCGGGACAGGTCGGTGCCGCCCACGTTCTCCACCGTGTAGCGGATGTAGAACGGCACCATGCCGGCCGCCCGGGCCCCGAAGCGCTGCCGGAAGGTCGCCTGGTCGCCGGGCTCGATGGCGGTCACGGTGATGCCGAGCGTGCCCGTCACCCCGGCACGCTCGTAGGGGACGACCGCGCGCTGGCCCACCCGGAGGGCAGTACCGGGCGGGGTGACCTGCGCGCCGCCGCCGGGCGGCGAGGCCTGCGGCGGGGCCGGGGCGGGGGCCGACGTGGTGGGCGCGGGCGGCGGCTCCGCGGCGTCGGATTCGTCGTCGGAGCCGGGCATGATGCATCCCGAGAGCAGCAACGTGGTCCCCAGCGCCGCCACCAGCCCGATACGCGTCCTCATGGCTTTCCTCTCGCGGTCGATCGAACATGTGGGCCTTCTGCCTTACAGTCCGTCCCTTCGCGGAAGGCGCAACGAGAGGTTGCTGGAAAACATCTCCCGTGGCCCCCAGCCGCTCCCCACCGTCACCGCGTTGCGGTGGAGGGGCGAACCTGAGCCAGGACTTCCTCCCACACCCGTAGGGCACAGCCGTTCACTGGTCCGGTAGCGAGCGCCCCCGGTCTCCCATGGACACAAGCGGCGCGGGCAGCGTCGGCTCGTCCACCGCCACCGGCACCCCGGCCAGTCCGGTCGAACCTCATCGGTCCGTCCCGGTCCCGGCGCGTCGGCAGGCGGGGCAGGGGCAGGCCACAAGGAAGGTTCCCCCGACGCGCCGGTCGGCGGGCCAGCGCGCGTCGATCTCGTCGGCGGCCGTCCGGCACGCGGGGCAGGCGTCGGCATGGCCGGGCGTCCACTGCACGCCGTGATCGGTGAGGCCGGCGGCGGACAGCCCGCACAGCGTCAGGCCCCAGTGCCCGGAGGCGTGACGACGGCGGGGCGTCCCGCCGATGGCCTCGTCCCAGCGCATGTCCGGTGGGGCGTAGTACGGCCGGGTCGGCACGGGGACGTGGCCGGGCGGGCCGGTGTGGAAGACGTCCACGTCGGCCCGACACCACACACAGGCGAAGCCGGTGACCGTCCCCCGCGAGGTCCGCCAGGTGTGGTACCGCT
Organism: Actinomadura sp. CNU-125; assembly: GCF_001942465.1. Classification (GTDB taxonomy): domain Bacteria; phylum Actinomycetota; class Actinomycetes; order Streptosporangiales; family Streptosporangiaceae; genus Spirillospora. The sequence continues at coordinate 3,760 of NZ_MKJY01000054.1, read as the reverse complement.
TCGTCGACCGGCCGCAAGCCTGACACGGCCCGATGTCCACACCGGGATAGGGCTGTTCCAGCCAACCGGGCCAGCCACCGGTCTCCTCAAGCGGATCATCGTGGAGGTAGTAATGGCTGCACCACTGATCGCCGCCTTCGGCCACCGCCACCGCCTTCTTCCGCTCAACTCCGCGCCGACTTACGAAAGGGCGAGGCCATCACGTTTCGCTGAGCCTGCCAAGGCTCAGCGGATAGCCTACTTATCCGCTGAGCCCCCCGACGGCGCCTTTGAACCAACCTGCACCGCCCCTTCACTCAGACCGTGTCCTATGTGGTGAGTTTGATCAGGCGTTTGTAGCAGGTGAGGGCGGCGGCGTGTCCCGAGAAGGCCAGGTTGTTGCGGGGATTGCGTTCGTACCGCGGGGTCATTCGGCGGTAGCCGGTCAGCCGGGAGATGGTGCGCTCGATCGTCCCCCACGCCAATCGGAGCGCATGATCCGACGCCACCACCGAGCAGCCTCCGGTAACTCACCTCATCTCCCGCCTGAGACGCGCTGTCGAAGTTCTCGGCGGGGAAAGGCCATGGGGGGCTTCCTTCTCATTTCTCAGCCGGCATTCGACGAGCCGGCTCTCGCTCTCCTCGCCCCGGGTCTCAGAGATCGTTGCGGTGACTGCCGGGCAGCCGGACCTCGGCGGTCACCGGCAGGTGATCGGAGGCGCCGGGGTCGGCCGTGACCACTGCGGCCGTCCGGGTGACCACCGACGAGGACGTGAGCACGTAGTCGATCCGGGCTGTCGGATTCTCGCTGTCGTAGGTGTGCCCGGCGCCCACCCCGCTCTCGACCCAGGAGTCGGCCATCTCGTCGGTGAGGGCGCGGATCTCGGCCGACTCGGGAGTCGCGTTGAGGTCGCCCAGCAGGACGAACGAGTGCTCCGGGTTGCCGATCAGTTCCTCGATCGCGGTGACCTGCGCGAGCCGCTCGGCCGCGTTGTCGTGCTGAAGATGGGTGTTGTAGACGGTCAGCGGGACGCCCCGCACCCGGATGCGGGCCCGCAGCAGGCCGCGCTGCTCACCGTCGTTCGACCGAGGGAGCAGGGTGTTGTCCCAGTCGAGGATCGGGCTTTCGGTCAGGATCGCCGTCCCGTACTGGCGGCGCGGCTCGCCGGGCCGCTCCGGGGCGAGGTCGAGGTTGGCCCCGTACACCACGTGCATGCGGAGTCGGCGCGCCAGCCAGGACGCCTGGTCGACGAAGTCGCTGCGCTGCGACCAGTGCCGGTCGACTTCCTGGAGCCCGACGACCCGGGAGTCGGCCCCCTCGATGACCCGGGCAATGCGCTCCAGGTCGAGTTTCCCGTCAGTACCCTGTCCGTGATGGATGTTGAAGGTCATCACAGTCACGGTCCGTGGCTTGGGCCGGGCAGCGGCCGGCGCGGTGAACTGACCCACGATCATCACCGTAAACAACATCGTCACCAGAAAACGGCTTGCGCGCATCAACGCCTCCTCGATCATCGACCGCGCGCAAGCGTGCTCCAGCCTCGTGACGACCAGGCGAACGGTAAGGAGACCACTCCCGTCCGGACAACGGCGCCTGGCCGCCTACTCGAACCGCGAGCAGGCCGATGTGAACCGGATCGAGTGGATGCTCTCGGCGTATCGAGCCTGTGATCGTGGAACGTTTCGGCGTTGATGCCGATGAGATGCAGTGACGGCCTGCTCTGTCGGATGAGTTCCGGTCATGGGAGTGACCTGAGTTCGAAACGGCTGAGGAGGGTGGTCCAAGTGGGCTTCCTCACCGGGTACGACGTCATCAGCGGTGCGGGCACGCCGTCGATCCGAGGCGCTCGGCGCCGAAGGTCTCATCACCGGGCCGAGTGCCAGATAATCGTCTGCCAACACGTGAATGAAAGTGAGGGCGATGAGCGAGTGGAATCCCTGGGCGGTCAAGCCTGACGCCGAGCGGGACCGGTGGCAGTTCACCCCACTGCAGAGCGTCGGGCCCCTCGCCTTCGGGATGAGCAAGGACGAGACGGCGGCCGCGCTCGGCGTCCGCCTGGACGACCTCAGCGGGTGGCTGACCGCCCGGTACAGGCGATCGGGTTCACCGAGCATGCCCAGGTCACCGGCCTGGTCGATGCGGCGGTGGTGGTAGGGCGACAGATCGGCGACCGGGCCGAGGTTGGTCAGGTGGAGCCCGGCGGCGGCGAACTGGCGTTGCAGTTCCGGTTCGGGCACGACCAGCTTGGTGTAGTGGTGCGCCGGCGTGCGCGGTTCACCGGTGGTGGCGTCCACGATTTCGCAGGTAAGGTGCAGCAGCGCCATGCCGGTGCCGGGCAGCGGGACGGCGCGGCGGGTGCGGCGGTCCAGCACCGGGACCGGATTCCCTGTGTCGGGTACGCGGTAGGTTTCGGGCCACTGCGCGGTGAGGGTACGCCCGGCGGGCGGCACATACCGGTCGCGACGTAATCGAAGACCAGGACGCCGTCGTCTGCGAGCGCGTCGGCCAAGTGGGCGATGAACCGGAGGTGCCCGTCGGGGTCGGTGATGTCGCCCAGGCTGTTGCCGCCCATCACCACCAGCGGCGCACCGGCGGACGGCAGCACCGCGCGGGCGTCGCGGACGTCCCCGTGGTAGATCTCCACGCGGGCCGGGTCGGGGACATTGTGTTCCAGGCCGGCGCGCAGGCTCTCGGCCGACAGGTCGACCGCGACCACCCGGCAGACGCCGCGGGCCAGCAGCGGCGGGACGTGCCGCAAGGTGCCCGCGCAGGGCAGGTACACCAGTTCCGGCAGGTCCCGGCCGCGTACCTGCCGGTACGCCGACACCACCATGGCGACCTCGGCGCGACTCAACCGCGCGTCGAAGTGGATCTCCCCTGCCAGCCGCCGCGGCACCGGGCTGTCGTAATGCGCGGCCACCGGATCCACCGACCCCGCTGCGACATCCGCATCGCCACCGGGATCGGCGATGCCGATGCGCGACGGCCCGGGGAGCGGCCGTATCGCCTCCGGTGCGGACGGCGGCCGGCGTGCTGCGGCGCCGGGTCGCGTATCCAATCCGGCGGGTGCCGCCCGACGACCGGCGCCGTCGTCCATGACGTGCCCCTCCAGGTCCTCACGAACGGCGCCCTGCGCGTCCAGCGGCTTGCTCGCTCGCAGTTGATGCCAGCGGGAACCCGCCCCGGTCCCATGGCGGATGGTAACCCGGCGCTCAATGCCGGAAAAGCCCTCGGCGCTCAGCGGACACTTCCGTCCGTCCGGACCGTTTGCGCCTTCAGGCGGTGAAACGGCGAACCGCAACTGGCGGCCGCCCGCCACAATCACCACCATGACCACAGCCCGCTTCCTCCCCGCTTCCCGTAGGCCGCTGCTCATTTCCGGGCATGCATCGCTGCGCCGGTCACGTTTACCGCGAGTGTCGCGATGCCCAGCGCCCCCGTGGCGAGAAGCCCGTTGAGCTTCCCCCCGTTGCACGGACACCCGAGGTGAGGTCACTCGACGGCGTCTGAGGGCAGGTTGAGCCCTTCGAACGTGACGGGGCTATGCATCCCAATACTGGAATGCCGCCTGTATGGATTATACCAGCACTCAAGCCATTCGAAAACAGCGCCGGCAAGTTCTTCTCGGGTCTTCCAGATGCGGCTGTCGAGCAACTCCAGCTGCATAGTTCCCCAGAACGACTCCATCATTGAATTGTCGTAGCAATCACCGACCGTGCCCATCGAGCCGAGCAGCCCGGCATCCCGTAGACGCTTCCCGAACGCCCAGGATGTGTATTG
>NZ_MKJY01000053.1 GCF_001942465.1 Actinomadura sp. CNU-125 | reverse complement strand
CGGGTGCGGTCGGTCCGGCCTTCGGCGGTTGCGCGTTCGTCCCGGGCTTCGCCGCCGCGTGTTCGCCCGCTGAGCGTCCGGCCATCGGGGCGGTCGGGCGGGCGGGGGGCCCGGCGGGGGGCGGCACGCGTGGGTGCGTTGGAGACGGGACGGGCGGGCGGGGCGCTCGCGGAGCCATCGGCTTCGTGGGCGGCGTCGCGGATCAGTGCGCCCCCGCCGTGCAAGGCCACGGCCCGGACACGTGCGGGCTCGCGGATCCCGAGGCGGTGGGCCGCGGCCGCGCGGGCCTGCGGGGACGCCGCAGGGTCGAGGAGCGTTTCGACCGAGGCGACTTCGTGGGGTCCCGCGCGGCCGCGGGTCCGGTCGAGGACGGCGGCGGCCGCGGCGGCGCCCGTTCGAGCACCATCGCGTCGATACGGGCCGGACCGGGGTGTTCGAGCCACAGCACCGCCGACCCACGGGCACGCTCGGCCACGCGGGGTCGGGGGTTTCGGCGGGGGCTCCCGGCGCGGCCCTGCGCGTCGACCCGGATCCGGACGCGCCGGGCGTCGTCGACGAGCGCGGCGGGGCCCGCGGTAAGCACCGCGGCGCCCCGGACGATCGCCTGCAGAGTCGCGCCGTGGGCCGTGAGGTCGTCGAAGTACGCGATGACGCGGAGCGCCGCACCCGCCTGCGGGTCCAGCGCGTCGAGCCGCACCGTCAGGTCCCTCATGGGCGCGTCATGCCGCCAGGAGCCTGCGCAGCCAGTGCAGGCGGGCCGCGCGGGCCTCCTGCGAGATCGCCGCGTGCGGGGCCATCATGTCGAACCCGTGGAAGCCGCCCGGCCAGACGTGCAGTTCGGCGCGTCCGCCCGCCTGCCACAGGCGTGCGGCGTAGGCGACGTCCTCGTCCCGGAAGGTTTCGGCGGAGCCGACGTCGATGAACGCGGGCGGCAGCCCCGACAGGTCCTCGGCGCGGGCGGGCGCGGCGTACGGGGAGACGGCGGCGGTGCCGCGCGCGTCGCCGAGCAGGGCCGTCCAGCCGGTGTGGTTGGACGCGCGGTCCCACACGCCGAGCCCGGCCATCTGGACCGCCGACGGGGTGTCGTTGCGGTCGTCGAGCATCGGGCACATCAGCAGTTGCCCGAACAGGTCGGGGCCGCCGCGGTCGCGGGCCATGAGGCGAGCGCGGCGGCGAGCCCGCCGCCGGCGCTGGCGCCGCCGACGATGATGCGGCCGGGGTCGATGCCGAGTTCGGCGGCGTGCTCGGCCGTCCAGCGCAGCCCGGCGTAGCAGTCCTCGACGGGCCCGGGGTGCGGCGTGCCGGGCGCGAGCCGGTACTCGACGGAGATCACGGCCGCGCCGACGTCCGCGGCGAGGTCGAGCATCTCGGTCACGCCCATGCGGTTGTTGCCGATGACCATGCCGCCGCCGTGCGTGTGGTAGAGCGCCGGGGTCGGGGCGGGCGCGGACGGACGGCAGATCAGCAGGCTCACGTCCGGTGCGCCCTCGGGGCCGGGCACGGCGCGTTCCTCGATGGTGAAGGCGCCGTCGCGCGACAGCGTCTCGTCCGTGGGCGGGGCCATGAGCGCGGCGGCGTCGCGCATCGTTTCGAGGGTGCCCGGGTCGGCGAGGGCGTCGGGGGCGAGATGCTCGTTGATGATCCGCAGCGCGGGGGCGAGTTCGGGGTCGAACGGCGGGGGCGGTCCGGCGGGGCTGTCGATGGTCATCGTCGACTCCAGGCTGTGATGTGATCGGCGTCACGATCATCGCCGGGCGAGTATCGCGGGATCGACCGCCGGTCGGCGGATTCTACCCGCCATCCGGCGGGTCGGCCAGGCTCGGGCCAGGTGCTCCGGCCGATGCCGGGGGGAGACGCCGCCCGCCGTCCGGTGGGGCGGCCGGGTTCCGGCCCGGCGCCTGCATCTCCGGTGACCACCGCGACGGCCCCGTCAACGATCATGGTCGCGTTTCCCTATAAACTCCGGTCTCGCATGTCCGGGTCGGGGTGGATATGCGTGCCCTGGACGAGCCGAGTGAGGTTGCATGCCGACGCACGAGTGGACGCTGGCGGACGACCGTCCCGGCGGCGGCGGTCCCCGCAACTTCAGGACGGCGCTCATCGTCGTCGCGGTCCTCTCGGTCGCCGTCGCCGTGCTCGTCGCGCTGCGCCTGCTCGGTCCCGGATCGTCGGAGGAGGGCGTCCCGAAGCTCGGCCACAAGACCTACGAGGCGCAGGTCGATTGCCGGGTGAATTCCTCGGGTGACTCCGGGACGGTCACGATCGACGGCACCATCCGGGGTGAATCGTCCCGGTTCGAGGTGACCGTGGAGGTGCTCGACACCGCGACGAAGCAGCGGCTGGCACTGCAGACGTTCGAGGTCAGCGGCACCACGACGTTCGGCGGCACGACTCCGGCGCAGGCGCCGGTGGGGTCGGCGGGCATCGAGTGCCGCATCACCGAGGTCCGCTGAACCCCGGCGCCCCGGCGAACGCCCGCGAGCCCGCCGGGCTCAGGCGCCCGGCGGGCGGCGGCGCGGCCGCAGTTCCTCGTCGGTCTCCTCCGCGTGCTGTTCGGCGGCGGCCGCCGCGGACCCGGCGGCGCGGCGCAGTTGCGAGCCGGCCCGCCGGACGACCTTGGCGGGGCGTTCGGGCAGGTGCCGGGCCGTCCCGCGGTGCCGCCGCCACTGTTCGCGGGCGCGGGCGCGGTGCTCGACGCGGAGCTGCTCGACGAGCCGGTCGACGTCCATCGAGATCTCCCCGTACAGCGGCCACAGGTCCCCGGCGGCGGCCCGTTCGTGGAGTTCCGCCGCGAGCCGGGCGCGCCGTTCGCGGGCGATGTCGACCCGCACCTCCAGTTCCTGCTCGGCCTTGAACGGACGGGCGCGGCGGTCCAGGTCGGAGCGTGCGAGGCGCCCGTAGGCGGCGACGCCGTCGGCGACCCCGGCGAGCGCGTCGGCGAGCCGGGGCCGCAGCACCGGGTCGGTGAGCAGCCGGCCGTGCCGGCCGAGCCGCTCGTCGTCGACGAGGGAGCGGGTGAGGCCGCGCAGGGTGAGGGTGAAGTGCTCCATGGTCTCCATGGCGTTGCGCAGCGCGACGCCCGCGTCGACGATGCGCCAGGCGCGCGGGTTGAGCTTGACGCTCTGCTCGGCGGCGCCGAGCGCCTGGTCGGTGCGGGCGAGGTCGCGGGCGAGCCGCTCGGTCTCCTGCTGCCAGTGGACGGCCTCGCCGGGGGCGCGTTCGCCGCGCAGCCCGTCGGCGATGCGGGAGATCAGCTCGCGGAGCCGTTCGGAGATGTCGGCGACGGCCTCCTCGGCGGGCCGGACCCGCACGGACGGGACGAGGAACCCGGCGACGAGGCCGGTGGCGGCGCCGACGAGGGTCTCCATGACGCGGGCGAACGCCCCCGATTCGCTGGAGGCGCCCAGCGCGAAGATCAGCATCGCGCTGATCGCCGCCTCCAGGACGTGCTCGCGCAGCCGCAGCGCGTACCCGATGGACAGCGCGGCGAGGATCGCGAGGCCGAGCGTCCACCAGGTGAACCCGATGGTCTCGGCGAACATCACGGCGACGAGCACGCCGGAGGTGACCGCGCCGACCCGCAGGATCCCGGCGCGGATCGTGTCGTACACCGAGTACTGGGTGACCAGCAGCGCGGTCAGCGGCGACAGCAGCGGCGGCGGCCCGCCCGCGGGCAGCAGGTGCAGCCCGAGCAGGTACGCCACCGTCGCGGTGATCGTCAGCCGGGCGATGCGGTACACGGTGGACCGCACCTCGGTCGCGACGCCGAAGGGCGAGCGTCCGGTGCGGTCCGCCCGGCGGGTGAACGGGAAGGGCATCGGTGAGCCGGGGTCGGTCGGGTCCGTGGACGGGTCGGATGTGCGGTGTTCGGATGTGCGGTGCGGCCGTACGGGCTCCGCTCGGAGCAAGGGCGAGCGGAGCCGTACGGATCACGTGTGCCCGCGCAGGCCCGCTTCAACCGCCCGGTCCCCGCCGCGCCGTCCGGGCCGGTCAGTGCCGCCAGCGGGTGGCGGCGGCGACCTCCTCGGGGGTGGCGTCCGCGAGCAGTTCGGCCTCGCCGCGCCGGACGGTCGCGACGGTGTCGACGACCGCCTCGCCGAGCGCGTCCCGCAGGACGTCGTCCGCCTCGAACACCGCGACGGCCGCGTCGAGGGACGACGGCAGGGGCGCGATCCCGCGCGCGGTGCGCTCGCCGTCGTCGAGGGTCGCGGGGTCGACGCCGACGGGTTCGGGCAGCGTGAGCCCCGCGGCGAGGCCGTCCCGTCCGGCGGCCAGCAGCGCGGCGAGCGCCAGGTACGGGTTGGCGGCGGGGTCGAAGCACTTGATCTCCAGGTTCGCGGCCTGGTCGCGCTCGCCCTGCACGCCGCTGACGAACCGCAGCGCGGCCTCGCGGTTCTCCGGCCCCCAGCACGCGTACGCGCCCGCCCAGTGGGACGGGGTCAGCCGCAGGTAGCTGGCGACGGCGGGCGCCCCGATGGCGAGCAGGGCGGGCAGCCGCCGCAGGATCCCGGCGGCGAACGCCTCCCCGTAGGCGCTCATCCCGCAGGGCCCGGCGCCGCCCGCCATCGCGTTCGCGGGCCCGTTGACGACGTCGCGCCGCCACAGGCTGAGGTGGACGTGCCCGCCGTTGCCGACCGTGTCCGCCTCGACCTTCGGGGAGAAGGACGCCCGCATCCCGTGCCGGAGCGTCACCGCCCGGACGGTCTCGCGCACCAGGACGGCGGTGTCGGCGGCGCCGATCGGGTCCTCGGCGGCGACGGAGATCTCGAACTGGCCGGCGGCGTACTCGGGGTGCAACTGCAGGACGGTCACGCCGGTCTGCGCGAGGTCGGTCAGCAGTTCCCGCAGGTAGGGGGCCAGTTCGCTGATCCGCGCCATCCCGTACGCGGGCCCGCGCGCCGCCGGGACGAACGCGTCGCCGTCCCCGGCCGACACCGCCCATTCGATCTCGAACGCGGCCCGCGCCTCCCAGCCCTCCTCGCCGAGCCGGACGGTCTCCCGGTAGAGCAGGGCGCGCGCGTCCAGCGGGTGGACGGCGCCGTCCTGCGCGAACCGGACGGCGGGGGCGTGCGCCCAGCCGGGCAGTGCGGCGAACGGCACGACGCGGTCCAGCACGGGGTGCAGCCGCAGGTCGCCGACGGGCCCGCCGATGTGCCGCCCGGAGACGATCGTGTCGTCCAGCAGGAACACGTCGAACAGCGGCGACATCCCGACGCCCCAGGCGGCGGCGTGTTCGAGCCGGTTGATCGGGACGGTCTTGGTGCGCGTGATCCCGCTGACGTCCACCCAGGTCAAGGCGACGGCGACGACGTCCTGGCCGGTGAGCCGGCGGGCGGTCTCGGCGGCCCGCGCGCCCATCTGGGCGCGGTCGTTGCCGCCGAGGGTCGCTGGGATCTGGTCCACGTTTCGGTCTCCCGGGTCCGGTGGTCACGACGGTGGTGCGCGGGACGGCGGAGCGTGATCGGTCCCCTCCGTATCGTAGGAACATCTTCCCGCCGTTTCCGGGGAATGGCCTGCTGACGGGACATGTCGCGTGGGAGGAACCGGGCCGTGCTGGAATACCTGGAGTCGCTGCCGCTCGTCGATCACCACTGCCACGGGGTGTTCGACGCGGACCTGGACCGGGCGGCGTTCGAGGCGGCGCTGACCGAGTCGGACGCGGGCGGCCCGCCGGGCGTGTCCCTGTTCGACTCGCAGATCGGGTTCGCGCTGCGCCGCTGGTGCCCGCCCGTCCTGGACCTGGACGCGCACGCCGAGCCGGACGACTATCTGGAGCGCCGCGCCGACCTGGGCGCCGCCGAGGTGAACCGCCGGTTCCTCGCGGCGTCCGGCCTGCGGGCCCTGTGCGTCGACACGGGGCACGCCCCGGAACGGCTCCTCGGCCCGGCGGCGGTGGGGGAGCTGGCGGGGGCGGACGCGCACGAGGTGCTGCGGCTGGAGTCGGTCGCCGAGCAGGTCGCGGCGGAGGGCGTGGACGCGTCCGGGTTCGCGGCCGAGGTCCGCTCGCGGATCGAGGCGCGCGCCCCGTCCGTGGTCGCCGCGAAGTCGATCGCCGCGTACCGGGCGGGGCTGGAGATGCCGGGGCACCGGCCGTCGGAGGCGGAGGTCGCGGCGGCCGCCGGACGGCTGATGCGGCATCTGGAGCCGCGCGCCCGTGAGGAACCGCTGCACCGGTTCCTGGTGTGGTGCGCGGTGGACGCGGGGCTGCCCGTCCAGTTCCACGTCGGGTACGGGGACCTGGACGCCGACCTGCGCCGCGGCGATCCGCTGCTGCTGATCGAGCTGCTGCGGGCGATGAACGACGCGGGCGTCCCGGCGATGCTGCTGCACAACTACCCGTTCCACCGCAACGCGGGCTACCTGGCGCAGGTCCTGCCGAACGTGTACGTGGACGCCGGTCTCGCGATGAACAACCTCGGGCACCGCGCGCACGTGCTGCTGTGCGAGCTGCTGGAGCTGGCGCCGTTCGGGAAGGTGCTCTACTCGTCCGACGCCTACGGGCTCGCCGAGCTGTACTACCTGGGGGCGCTGCTGTTCCGGCGGGCGCTCGCGGGGCAGCTCGGCGGGGGAGCCGACGACGGCGCCTGGACGGCCGGGGACGCGCGCCGCGTCGCCGAGCTGATCACCCGCGGCAACGCGGAGCGGGTCTACGGCCTCTGAACCACCGATACCCTCGGAAAACGATCACCGGGTACGGGAGGGGACGGACCATGACCGGACGGGAACGCCTGCTCGTGATCGGCGGGGACGCCGCCGGGATGAGCGCCGCGTCCCAGGCGCGCCGCCGCCGCGACGCGTCCGACCTGGAGATCGTCGCGCTGGAACGGGGCCGCAACGCGTCCTACTCGGCGTGCGGTATCCCGTACTACGTGGGCGGGGTCGTGGACGGCGCGGACCGGCTCGTCGCCCGGACGCCCGAGGAGTTCCGCGACCGCGACATCGATCTGCGGCTCCGCACCGAGGCCGTCGAGATCGACACGGCGGACGGGCGGGTGCGCGTCCGCGACGTCGCGTCCGGTGCGGAAACGTGGGAGCCCTACGACCATCTGGTGATCGCGACGGGCGCGGTGCCGGTGCGCCCGCCGCTGCCGGGCGCGGACGCCCGCGGCGTGCACGGCGTGCAGACGCTCGACGACGGCATCGCGATCCACCGCGCGCTGGAGGCGGACGCGCCGCGCCGCGCGGTCGTCGTGGGCGGCGGCTACATCGGCCTGGAGATGGCCGAGGCGATGGTGATGCGCGGCCTGCACGTCACCCTCGTCGACGCGGCGGAGCAGCCGATGACCACCCTCGACCCGGACATGGGCGCGCTGGTCGCGGACGCGATCGCGGCGTCGGCGTCGACCTGCACCTGGGCGAACCGGTCGCGGGCTTCGACACCGGCGCGGACGGGCGCGTCACGGCCGTCCGCACCGAGAGCCGGACGTTCCCGGCCGACATCGTCGTCCTCGGCCTGGGCGTGCGGCCGGGCAGCGGGCTGGCGCGCGACGCCGGGATCGAGGTGGGCCCGACCGGCGGCGTCGTCACCGACCGCCGGATGCGGACCCGCACCGAGCGCGTGTGGGCGGCGGGCGACTGCGTGGAGACCCGCCACCTGGTGTCGGGCGGGCCCGTCGCGATCCCGCTCGGCACCCACGCGAACAAGCAGGGCCGGGTCGCCGGGATCAACCTCGGCGGCGGCTACGCGACGTTCCCCGGAGTCGTCGGCACCGCCATCTCCAAGATCTGCAGCGCGGAGGTGGCGCGCACCGGGCTGAACGAGCGGGAGGCGGCCGCCGCCGGGTTCGCGACGCTGAGCGTCGCGGTCGAGTCCACGACCCGCGCCGGCTACCACCCGGGCGCGACCCGCATGACGACCAAGCTGGTCGTCGAGCGCCGCTCGGGACGGCTGCTCGGCGCGCAGATCGTCGGCGAGGAGGGCGCCGCGAAGCGGGTGGACGGCCTGGCGGTGATGCTCTGGAACGGGATGACGGTCGAGGAGATGACGGGCCTCGACCTCGCCTACGCGCCGCCGTTCGCGCCCGTCTGGGACCCGGTGCTGATCGCCGCGCGCAAGGCCGCCGAACGCGTCGAGCGGGACATGCACAACCTGGATTGATCGGTTTCCGGCGGCTTTGTCGGTGTTCTCCCGTACGGTACGTCTTCATGATCGAATCCACGGGGCCGGACGAGAACACGCTGGTCATGCCGGACGACTGGCTGCGCGCCCGGCACCCGCGCCGCGACCGTCCGGGCGTTCCGGAGCCCCCCGCGACCGACCCGTCCGCGCCCGAGAAAGCGCGCGCCTTCGTGGCCTCCGTCCGTGCCGACATCGAGACCGTCCTGGACCTTTCGGGCACCGCGCCCGACGTCGCGGCGGCCGCCCGCGCGTGCCTGCGCGGCGAGCAGGACCCGCTCGGGGCGGCGGCCCTCTGGCACATCGCCGCCTCGATGGGCGGGTCGAGGGAGTGGGCCGAGCCCCGGCCCGATTTCCCGTTCGCCGACGCGCTGGTCGCCGAGCACGGCGTCGCGTTCGCCGCGCACGCCTTCACGGAACTGGCCGGGCTCGTGGGCGCCGGCCCGGCGCACCGCGGCGTGTACGGGCCGCGCCGCCGCAACCCCGGCGAGCTGTACGAGAGCAAGGGTTTCGGGCGGGACGTCGCCCGGTCGCTGCGCACCCGCCTGGCGGCCGCCCCCGACGACGTGTACGCCGATGCCGGGAAGCGGCTGGAGGGCACCCGCGGGCACGACTGGCAGCGGGCCCTCGCCTCCTACCTGCTGCCGACCAGGGAGGACTGGGTCGAGGACCTGTGCGCGAACCCGGGACGGCTCGGCGAGTACGGCTTCGGCAACCGGTGGCTGCTGTTCTGCGCGTTCGGCCGCCCGCACCAGCCCGCCGCGTCCGGCCTGCGGTTCGGTCACTACGAGGCCGTGCCCGACTGCATCGCGACGCTCATCGAGGCGATCGGCCCCGCGGCCGTCGTTCCGCTGCTGACGCAGGCGCTGCAAGGCCGGTACGCCGACGACTCGCTGATCTTGCGGGTCCTCGCCTCGCTGCCCGTGGACGAGGCGTTCCAGGCCCTCCTCGCCCGCATCGGCGATCCCGACGCCGCCCGCACCCTCCCGGACGCCGCCCGCGAGTTCCCGGCCCGCGCGATCCGGCTGCTGTCGGCCTCCGCGGCGCCCCTGGGCCGCGACCTGCTGGCCGCGCGCGTCCGCGCCGCCCCGGACGTCGCCGCCAACGTCGCGCCCGAGCTCCCGGCCGGGCGCCGGAAGACGGTCGAGGCGCTCCTCCGGCGTTTCCCGCAGGCCACCGGCCTGCCGCCGCTGCTGACCGAACCGCCGTGGACCCGTCCCCGCGAGAAGGCCGCGCCCGTCGTCCGCAAGGGCCTGCCCCTGCCCGGCACCCGCGCGATCCGCTGGGCACCGGGCGAACGCGACGCCTGGGCCGCGCAGGAGGACACCGCCCGCTGGGACCGGCAGGCGGCCGGAAGGGACTTCGCCGAGACGGCGGCGAAGTACCGCGCGCAGGACAGGTACGGGCGGTTCCACGAACAGACCCTGCTCCTCAGGGGCCCCGCCGATCTGGTCCGCCCGCTGCTGGAGGGCTGGACGGTCGACGACGACCACGACCACGGCGAGGACCACTGGACGGGGTGGCTGGGGCCGCTCGCCGCGCGGCACGGAGCGGACGCCCACGACGTCGTGCTGGCCCTCGCCCGCCGCTACCCGGCGAAGCTCGGGCCGTACGCGATGCCGCTGCTGTCCGACGAGTTCGCGCGGACGATGGCGGACTGGCTCGTCCGCCTCAAGTCCGCGGGCCGCACGGCCCGCGCCTGGTTCGACCGGCACGGGCACGCCGCCGCGCCGTCCCTGCTCCCGGACGCGCTGGGCAAGGCCGGCCCCGCCCGCCGCGCCGCCGAGGCGGCGCTCCGCCTGATCGCCGACCGGCCACGGCCCGGACCCGATCGTCGAGGCGGCGCGCGTCCACGGCGACGGGGCGGCGGCGGCGATCGGGGCGCTGCTGGCCACCGACCCTCTCGACGTCCTGCCCGAGGACGTCCCGGACGTCGGCTGGGCCGACCCGCGCGTCCTGCCGCAGATCCTGCTCCGCGACCGGAAGCGCGCGCTCCCGGACGACGCCGTCCGGCACGTCACGACGATGCTGGCGATGTCGAAGCCGGGCGAGGTGTACCCGGGCGTCCCGGTCGTGCGCGACCTGTGCGACCCGGAGTCGCTGGCCGAGTTCGGGTGGGCGCTGTTCCGCCACTGGGAGTTCACCGGAGCCCCGCTCGCCGAGAAGTGGACGATCGCGCAGCTCGCGCTGACCGGCGACGACGGCACCGTCCGGCGCCTCACCCCGGTGATCCGGGCGTGGCCGGGCGACAACGGGCACGGCAAGGCGGTCATCGGACTGGACGTCCTGACCGCGATCGGCACCGACACGGCCCTGATGCACCTGAACTCCATCGCGCAGCGGGTGAAGTACCAGGGCATCAAGGGGCAGGCGCAGGCCAGGATCGAGGAGCTGGCGGCCGAGCTCGAACTGTCCGCCGAGCGGCTCGCGGACCGGCTCGTCCCGGAATTCGGCCTGGACGCGGCGGGCACGCTCACGCTCGACTACGGTCCCCGCGCCTTCCTCATCGGTTTCGACGAGCACCTCCGGCCGACGGTCGCCGATGCGGACGGCAAACGGCGCAAGTCGCTCCCCAAGCCGGGCGCGAACGACGACCCCGAGCTGGCCCCCGCCGCCCGCAAGCGGTTCGCGACGCTCAAGAAGGACGTGCGGACGGTCGCGTCCGACCAGCTCGCCCGCCTCGAACAGGACATGCTCACCGGCCGCCGCCGGACGGCCGCCGAATTCCGCGAGTTCCTCGCCGGGCACCCGCTCGTCGGCCACCTGGTCCGCCGCCTGGTCTGGCTCGCCGAGCATGAGGACGGGACGGCCGCGTCGTTCCGCGCGCGGAGGACGGCACGTTCGCGGACGCCGCCGACGGCACGATCGTCCTCCCCGACACCGCGCAGGTCCGCGTCGCCCACCCGGTCCACCTCGGCGACGGGCTGGAGGCATGGTCGGCGCTGTTCGGCGACTACGAGATCCTGCAGCCGTTCGAGCAGCTCGCCCGTCCCGTCCACGCCCTCACCGGCGAGGAGCGCGAGACCGGGCGCCTGACCCGGTTCGAGGACCGCAGGGTCGAGGTCGGTGCGCTCCTCGGCCTCACCCGGCGCGGCTGGGAACGCGGCGCACCGATGGACGCGGGCCACGAGCAGGAGTTCTACCGCGTCGCACCCGGTTGCGTCGTCACCATCGACCTCGACCCCGGCATCGTCGTCGGCGACGTCTTCGACAACGGGGACCAGGTCTTCACCCGCGTCCGGATGACCGACGGCTCCGGCTCCACGCGCGACCTCGACCCCGTCGCCGCGTCCGAGGCCCTCGCCGACCTCCTCCACCTGACCGCTCCCACGAACGGAACCGACCGATGACCGACGAGAACACCCTGATCGTCCCGGACTCCTGGGTCCGCGCGCGGCACCCGCGCCGCGACCGTCCGGACGTGCCGAAGGCGCCCGCGCCCGACCTGGCCGCCGCCGAGCGGGTGCGCTCGCTCGTGGCGGGCGTCCGCGACGACATCGAGCACATCCTCGGCCTCCCGGGCACCGCGCCGGACGTCGCGGACGCCGCCCGCGCCCACCTGCGCGGCGAACCGGACCCGCTCGGCGCGGCCGCGATCGCGTTCGTCGCCGCCCCGCTGAACCTGCTGTCGGACTGGTCCGTCCCGAAACCCGGTCTGCTGTTCACCGAGGCGATGGCCGCCGAGCACGGCGTCGCGTTCGCCGCCCGCGCCTACACGGAGTGGGCGGGGATCGCGGTCGACAACCCGGCCGTCGGGCGGCCCACCGGCTTCCCGGTGTCGTCGACCCCGGAGCAGCGGCGGGCGATCACCGTCCGCCGCCAGGACCCCGCCGAGGCCCTCTGCGACTGGTGGCTGACCCAGGAAAGCGGCAAGGCGCTGCGCACCCGCCTGGCGGCGCGCGCCCGACGACGTCTACGCCGGGGCGATCGAGCTCATCGGCGGCGCCCGCCGCAGCCCCCTGCAGAAGGTGGTCGCCGCCTACCTGGCGCCGACCCGCGAGGACTGGGTCGAGGACCTGTGGGCGCGCCCCGGCGAGATCCCGTTCGATCACATCCGCGGCTGGCCGGTGTTCTGCGCGCTCGGCCGCCCGCACCAGCCCGCGGCGTACGGACGGCGGTTCGCCGGCGCCATGGACCGCGAGACCGTCGCGACGCTCGTCCACGGCATCGGCCCCGAGGCCGTCGTCCCGATGCTGGTGGAGGAGCTGGACGGCCGGTACTGGAGAACCACCGACGACGTCCGGCTGGCCGTGGAGTTCCTCGCCGCCCTGCCGCTGGACGAGGCGTTCCAGGTGCTCGTCGACCGGATCGGCGAGCCCGGGTTCGTCCCCGCGCTGCCGGCGGCGGCGCGCCGGTTCCCGAACCGCGCGATGCGGCTGCTGCCGGGCTCGGACGCCCCGCAGGCCGCCGAACTGCTGTCGGTGCACGTCCGCGCGAACCCCGGCATCGCCGAGGAGGTCGCCGGGAACCTCCCGGACGGCGACGCACGGGCGAAGATCCGCGAGATCCTCGCCGCGAACACGCGCGTCCCGTCGGCGCCCGCCGCCGACCTGCCGCCGCTGCTGACCGAACCGCCGTGGACCCGCGCCCGGGCGAAGGTCAAGCCCGTCGTCGTCAAGGACCTGCCCGCCCCCCCCCCGGCACACGCGCGGTCGCGTGGGGGCCGGGGGAGCGCGACGCCTGGACGGCGCGCCTGTCCCGCCTCTGGGACCTGCGCGCCCGCGACATGGACTTCGCCGAGCTCGCGGCGGACCTCGCGGCGGGCGGAAACACCGTGATCGCCATCCGCAGCACCCTGCTCCTCAAGGGCCCCGAAGACCTCGCGCGCCCGCTGCTGAAGGGCTGGGAGCCCAATGATCTCTACGAGGTCAACGAGTGGCTCCCGGCGCTCGTGGCGCGCCACGGACTCGACGCCCACGACCCCGCCCTGTTCCTCGCCCGCCGCCAGCCGGCGGCCCTCGGGCAGTACCTGGTGCCGCTGCTGTCGGACGAGATCGCGCGGACGATGGCCGAGTGGCTCGTCCGCCTGAAGGCCGGGGCCAGGACGGCCCGCGCGTGGTTCCGCCGCCACGGAACGGCCGCCGCCCCGGCCCTGATCCCGGACGCGCTGGGCAAGGCTGGCCCCGCCCGCCGCGCCGCCGAGGCGGCGCTGCGCCTGATCGCCGACCGGCACGATCCCGCCCCGATCGTCGAGGCGGCGCGCGTCCACGGCGACAAGGCCGCCGCCGGGATCGAGGCGCTCCTGTCCGCCGACCCCCTCGACGACCTGCCCAAGAAGATCCCGTCCGTCGACTGGGCGGACCCGCGCATGCTCCCGCAGATCCTCCTGCGCGATCGGACGAGTGCACTTTCGGACGACGCGGCGGGGCACGTCCTGACGATGCTGGCGATGTCGGTGCCCGGCGACGAGTACGCGGGCGTCCGGATCGTCCGCGACCTGTGCGACCCGGCGTCGCTCGCGGAGTTCGGCTGGGCGCTGTTCCGCTGGTGGGAGACGCACGGGGCGCCGTCCACGGAGAATTGGGCGTTCACCCAGCTCGCGCTGACGGGCGACGACGACACCGTCCGGCGCCTCACCCCGGTGATCCGGGCGTGGCCGGGCGACGGCGGCCATGCCAAGGCCGTGGTCGGCCTGGACGTCCTGGCCGCGATCGGCACCGAGACGGCGCTGATGCACCTGAACTCGATCGCGCAGCGGGTGAAGTTCAAGGGCCTCAAGACCCGCGCGCAGGAGAAGATCCAGGAGGTCGCGGCCGAACTCGAACTGACCGCCGACCAGCTCGCCGACCGCGTCGTCCCCGACCTGGGCCTCGACGCGTCCGGCACGCTCACCCTCGACTACGGCCCGCGCGCCTTCGTCATCGGCTTCGACGAGGTGCTCCGGCCGACGGTCGCCGACGAGGACGGCAAGCTCCGCAAGTCGCTGCCCAAGCCGGGCGCCAAGGACGACCCGGAGCTGGCGCCCGCCGCGTCCAAGCGGTTCGCGGGCCTGAAGAAGGACGTCCGCACGATCGCGTCCGACCAGCTCGCCCGCCTCGAACAAGCCATGGTCACCGGCCGCCGGTGGCCGCTCGCCGAGTTCCGCGAGTTCCTCGCCGGGCACCCCCTCGTCGGCCACCTGGTCCGCCGCCTGGTGTGGCGCGTGGAGGACGGCCCGGCGTTCCGCGTCGCCGAGGACGGCACGTTCGCGGACGCCGCCGACGAGATCGTCACCGTCGCCGACGCCGCCGGGGTCCGTGTCGCCCACCCGGTGCACCTGGGCGACGAGGTGAAGGCGTGGTCGGAGGTGTTCGCCGACTACGAGATCCTGCAGCCGTTCGAGCAGCTCGCCCGTCCCGTCCTCGCGCTCACCGAGGGCGAGCGCGAGACCGGCCGCCTGTCCCGCTTCGAGGGAGCGGAGGTGAACGTCGGCGACCTGCTCGGGCTGGTCCGACGCGGCTGGGAGCGCGGCGCTCCGATGGACGCGGGCATCGAGAACGAGTTCTCCCACCCCGGAACCGGGTGCGGCGTCGTCATCGACCTCGACCCCGGCATCGTCGTGGGCGACCCCGAAGACCAGATCTTCCGCCGCGTCCGGCTGGTCTCGACACACGACCTCGACCCCGTCACCGTCTCCGAAGTGCTCGCCGACCTCGCCCGCGTCACCGCCCGAGCCGAGGAAGCGACCCGATGACCGACGAGAACACGCTGATCACGCCCGATTCCTGGCGGCGTGCCCGGCATCCGCGCCGCGACCGCCCGGACGTCCCGGCGGCGCCCAAGCCGATCGAGGGCGCCGCCGAGCGGGTCCGCTCGCTCGTGGCCGACGTCCGCGACGACATCGAGCGGATCCTCGACCTCCCGGACACCCCGCCCGACATCGCGGACGCCGCCCGCGCCCACTTGCGCGGCGAACCGGACCCGCTCGGCGCGGCGGCGGTCCTGCTCGTCGCCGCCCCGCTGAACCGGCTGCACAGGTGGTCCGACCCCCTGCCCGACCGGCTGTTCACCGATGCCCTGGTCGCCGACCACGGGCTCGCGTTCGCGGCCCGCGCCGTCACGGAATGGGCCGCGGTCAGGACCGACGTCCCGCCGCCCCACGAGAAGGACAAGCCGATCACCGTCCGGCACCGGGGCCCCGCGGAGCAGGGCACCGACTGGGAGCTCAGCCGTGCCGGGCTCCGGTCGCTGCGCGCCCGCCTCGCCGCCGCGCCCGACGACGTCTACGCCGAAACCGTCGAAGCCCTCGCGGGCGCCCGCCGCAACATGCTGCAGCGGCTGGTCGCCGCCTACCTGGCGCCCACCCGCGAGGACTGGGTGGAGGATCTGTTCACGCGTCCCGAGGAGGCTCCGGGGAACTACCAGGCGGGCTGGATGGCGCTCTGCGCGCTGGGCCGGCCGGGCCAGCTCGCGAGATTCGGCTCGCATCGCGGCCACCGCCTCGACCGCGAGGTCCTCGCGACGCTGATCGACGGAGTCGGTCCCGAGCCCGTCGTCCCGCTGCTGGCCGCCGCCAAGTGGGGCTACACCGAAACGGTCCGGCTGGTGGTGGAGTTCCTCGCCGTGCTGCCCGTGGAGGAGGCGTTCCAGACGCTCGTCGACGGGATCGACGAGCCCGAGGTCTTCCCCGGCCTCGTGGCGGCCGCCCGCCGCTTCCCGGTCCGCGCGATGCGGCTGCTGCCGGGCTCGGACGCCCCGCGGGCCGCCGAACTGCTGTCGGTGCACGTCCGCGCGAACCCCGGCATCGCCGAGGAGGTCGCCGGGAACCTCCCGGACGGCGACGCACGGGCGAAGATCCGCGAGATCCTCGCCGCGAACACGCGCGTCCCGTCGGCGCCCGCCGCCGACCTGCCGCCGCTGCTGACCGAACCGCCGTGGACCCGCGCCCGCGCGAAGGTCAAGCCCGTCGTCGTCAAGGACCTGCCCGCCCCCAGCACCCGCGCGGTCGCCTGGGGGCCGGGGGAGCGCGACGCCTGGACGGCCCGGCTGTCCGCCCACTGGGACGCGCGCGCGGCGACGATGGATTTCGCCGCGCTGGCGGCGAACATCGCGGCGGGAGGGCGAGAAATGCCCGTCTTCCGCAACACCCTGTTCCTCAAGGGGCCCGAGGAGCTGGTGCGCCCGCTGCTGAAGGGCTGGGAGCCGGGCGACTCCTACAGAGACCTGCACGAAGTGCACGAGTGGCTCCCGGCTCTCGTGGCGCGCCACGGCGTGGACGCCCACGACCCCGCCCTGTCCCTCGCCCGCCGCAAACCGGCCGCCCTCGGGCAGTACCTGCTGCCGCTGCTGTCCGATGAGATCGCGCGGACGATGGCCGAGTGGCTCGTCCGTCTCAAGTCCGGGGGCAGGACGGCCCGGGCCTGGTTCCGCCGCCACGGAACGGCCGCGGCTCCCGCCCTGATCCCGGACGCGCTGGGCAAGGCGGGCCCGGCCCGCCGCGCCGCCGAGGCGGCGCTGCGCCTGATCGCCGACCGGGACGGCCGGGACGGACGGGACGCGATCGTCGAGGCGGCGCGCGTCCACGGCGACAAGGCCGCCGCCGGGATCGGGGCGCTCCTGTCCGCAGATCCCCTCGACGACCTGCCCAAGAACATTCCGTCCGTCGACTGGGCGGACCCGCGTACGCTCCCGCAGATCCTCCTGCGCGGCCGGACGAACGCGCTCCCGGACGACGCGGCGGGACACGTCCTCACCATGCTGGCGATGTCGGTGCCCGGCAATGAGTACGCGGGCGTCCGGATCGTCCGCGACCTGTGCGACCCGGCGTCGCTCGCGGAGTTCGGCTGGGCGCTGTTCCGCTGGTGGGAGACGTGCGGTGCGCCGCCCAAGGAGAACTGGGGCCTCACCCAGCTCGCGCTGACCGGCGACGACGACACCGTCCGGCGCCTCACCCCGGTGATCCGGGCGTGGCCGGGCGACGGCGGGCAGGCCAAGGCGGTGACGGGTCTGGAGGTCCTCGCCGCGATCGGCACCGAGACGGCGCTGATGCACCTGCACTCGATCGCGCAGCGGGTGAAGTCCAAGGCGCTCCAAACCCGCGCGGGAGAGAAGATCCAGGAGGTCGCGGCCGAACTCGAACTGACCACCGATCAGCTCGCCGACCGCGTCGTCCCGGACTTCGGCCTGGACGCGTCCGGCACCCTCACCCTCGACTACGGCACGCGCCGGTTCGTCGTCGGGTTCGACGAGGTGCTCCGGCCGACGATCACGACGAGGACGGCAAGCCGCGCAAGTCGCTCCCGAAGCCGGGGGCGAAGGACGGTCCCGAGCTGGCCCCCGCCGCCCACAAGCGGTTCTCGGGCCTGAAGAAGGACGTGCGGACGGTCGCGGTCGACCAGCTCGCGCGCCTCGAACGGGCCATGGTCACCGGCCGCTGCTGGACGGCCGCCGAGTTCCGCGATCACCTTTCGGGCCATCCGCTCGTCGGGCACCTGGTCCGCCGCCTGGTGTGGCTGGCCGAGCGCGAGGACGGGACGGCCGTGTCGTTCCGCGTCGCCGAGGACGGCACGTTCGCGGACGCCGCCGACGAGATCGTCACCGTCGCCGACACCGCCGGGATCCGTGCCGCCCACCCGCTCCACCTCGGCGACGAGGTGAAGGCGTGGTCGGAGGTGTTCGCCGACTACGAGATCATGCAGCCGTTCGAGCAGCTCGCCCGTCCCGTCCTCGCGCTCACCGAGGGCGAGCGCGAGACCGGCCGCCTGTCCCGCTTCGAGGGCCTGTGGGTTCCGGTCGGCGACCTGCTGGGCCTGGTCCGGCGCGGCTGGGAGCGCGGCGCGCCGATGGACGCGGGCATCGAGAACGAGTTCTCCCACACCGGGACCGGGTGCGGCGTCGTCATCGACCTCGACCCCGGCATCTCCGTGGGCGACCCCGAAGACCAGATCTTCCGCCGCGTCCGGCTGGTCTCCACCCGCGACCTCGACCCCGTCGCCGTCTCCGAAGTGCTCGCCGACCTCGCCCGCGTCACCGCCCGAACCGAGGAAGCGACCCGATGACCGACGAGAACACGCTGGCCGCGCCGCCGCCCGCGTGGCGGCGGGCCCGGCACCCGCGCCGCGACCGCCCGGGCGTCCCGAAGGCGCCCGCGACCGACCCGTCCGCCGCCGGTCGGGTGCGCTCCCTCGTGGACGCCGTCCGCGACGACATCGACCACGTCCTCGCACGTCCGGAGGCCGCGCCCGACATCGTGGACGCCGCCCGCGCCCACCTGCGCGGCGAACCGGACCCGCTCGGCGCGGTCGCGGTCGCGTACCTCGCCGCGCCGCTGAACGGGATGCGGCCGTGGCGGTACGACCCCTTGCCGAGCGAGGTGTTCACCGAAGCGCTGGTCGCCGAGCACGGCCTCCCGTTCGCCGCCCGCGCGTTCGCCGAGTGGGCCGGGATCGCGGCCGACAACCCGGCGAGCATCGGCGGCAAGGGACTGCCGATGCGCCTGAGCACCGCGCGGCACCGCGCCGAGCTGCGGTCGATCACCCTGCGCCGCCAGGCCCCGGACGAGCTGCTGTCCGACTGGTGGCTGACGCCGGGGAGCGCCCGGACGATGCGGACCCGCCTCGCCGCGGCCCCCGGCGACGTCTACGCCGAGGCCGTCGAACTCGTCGGCGGCGCCCGCCGGACCCCGCTGCAGAAGGTGGTCGCCGCCTACCTCGCGCCGACCCGGGAAGACTGGGTGGACGACATGTGCCGCCCCGGCACGATCCCGTTCGAGTACGACTGGACGATCCGCCTGGCGTTCTGCGCGCTCGGCCGCCCGGACCAGCCCGCCGCGCTCGACCGGCCGTTCGGCCACGCCTGCGACCACGACGTCGTCGTGACGCTGATCGACGGCATCGGCGCCGACGCCGTCGTGCCGCTGCTCGTCGACGCCTTGGACGGTTCGTCCCACGGCTACACCGAGGAGCTCCGGATGATCCTGGGGGTCCTCGCCCGGCTGCCCGTGGACGACGCGCTGCGGGCGCTCGTCGACCGGATCGGCGAGCCGGAGGTCGTCCCCGCGCTGCTGGAGGCGTCCCGCCGTTTCCCGGTCCGGGCGCTGCGGCTGCTGCCCGCCTCGGACGCCCCGCGGGCCGCCGAGGTGCTGTCCGCGCACGTCCGCGCCGACCCCGGGACCGCCGCCGACGTGGCGCGCGACCTCCCGGACGACGGGCGGCGGGCGAAGATCCGCGAGATCCTCGCCGCGAACACGCGCGTCCCGGCCGTGCCCGCCGCCGGCCTGCCGCCCGTCCTGACCGAACCGCCGTGGACCCGTCCCCGGGCGAAGGCCAAGCCCGTCGTCGTCGAGGACCTGCCCGCGCCCGGCGTCCGCGCGGTCACCTGGGCGCCGGGCGAGCGCGCGGAGTGGGCGGCGTGGTACGCCGACCGCTGGGACCGGTGGGCGGAGAACGTCGATTTCGCCCGTATCGCCAAGATGCTCTCGGACGGGGACGTCGGCGGGCACGTCGGCGAGTGGCTCCTGTTCCTCAGGGGCCCGGACGACCTGGCCCGCCCCCTGCCGGCGAACTGGGACCCGGGCGACGGCCGTGACGAGAGCGCGAACACGGGGCTGGCGCCGCTCATCGCGCGCCACGAACTCGACGCGATCGACCCCGCGCTGTCCCTCGTCCGCGGCGACCCCGCCGCCCTCGGGCGGTTCGCGCTGCCGCTCCTGTCGGACGAGTTCGCGCGGACGATGGCGGACTGGCTCGTCCGTCTCCGGAGCGGCGGCCGGACGGCCCGCGCCTGGTTCGACCGCCACGGGACGGCCGCCGCGCCCGCCCTGATCCCGGACGCCCTCGGCAAGCCCGGCCCGGCCCGCCGCGCCGCCGAGGCCGCCCTGCGCCTGATCGCCGAACGGCACGACCCCGCCCCGATCGTCGAGGCGGCGCGCGTCCACGGCGACCGGGCGGCGACCGCGATCGAGGCGCTGCTGGCCACCGATCCCGTGGACGTCCTGCCGAAGACCGTCCCGTCCGTCGAGTGGGCCGACCCGCGCGCCCTCCCGCAGATCCTGCTGCGCGACCGGACGCACGCGCTCCCGGACGACGCGGCGGGACACGTCCTCACCATGCTGGCGATGTCGAAGCCGGACGACGAGTACGCGGGCCTGCCGATCGTCCGCGACCTGTGCGACCCGGCCTCCCTCGCGGAGTTCGGCTGGGCGCTGTTCCGCTGGTGGGAGACGAACGGCGCGCCGTCCAAGGAGAAGTGGGCGCTGACGCAGCTCGCGCTGACCGGCGACGACGACACCGTCCGCCGCCTCACCCCGGTGATCCGGGCGTGGCCGGGCGACGGCGGCCACGCCAAGGCCGTCACCGGCCTGGACGTCCTCGCCGCGATCGGCACCGACACCGCCCTCATGCACCTGCACTCGATCTCGCAGCGGGTGAAGTTCAAGGGCCTCAAGACCCGCGCGCAGGAGAAGATCCGGGAACTCGCCGCCGAACTCGAACTGACCCCCGACCAGCTCGCCGACCGTCTCGTCCCCGACTTCGGCCTGGACGCGGACGGCACCCTCACCCTCGACTACGGCCCGCGCGCCTTCGTCGTCGGCTTCGACGAGGTGCTCCGGCCGACGGTCACCGACGAGCACGGCAAGCTCCGCAAGTCGCTGCCGAAGCCCGCCGCCAAGGACGACCCGGACCTCGCGCCCGCCGCCTACAAGCACTTCTCCGGCGTCAAGAAGGACGTCCGGACCATCGCGTCCGACCAGCTCGCCCGCCTCGAACGGGCCATGGTCACCGGCCGCCGCCGGACGGCCGCCGAGTTCCGCGAGTTCCTCGTCGCCCACCCCCTGGTCGGCCACCTGGTCCGCCGCCTGGTCTGGCGGGTCGCGGAGGACGGCCCGGCGTTCCGCGTGGCCGAGGACGGGACGTTCGCGACCGCCGCCGACGACACGATCGTCGTCCCCGGAACCGCCGAAATCCTGGTCGCGCACCCGGTCCACCTCGGCGACGAAGTGAAGGCGTGGACGGACCTGTTCGCCGACTACGAGATCCTGCAACCGTTCGAACAACTCGCCCGTCCGATCCACATGCTCACCGCCGACGAGCGCGACGGCGGCCGGCTGCCCAGGTTCGAGGGGGCGGGGGCCGCCACCCGCGACCTCCTGGCCCTGACCCGGCGCGGCTGGGAGCGCGGCACGCCGATGGACGTGGGCATCGAGCACTGCATCTCCCGCGAGGTCGGCCCGGACCGCCACGTGGTCCTGTCCCTCGACCCCGGGATCGTCGTCGGCGACCCGGACCGGGCGACCGACTTCCAGGACCTCGCCGACGTCCGGCTCGCGTTCCGCCCCGACCGCCACGCGCCCGCCGAGCCCACGTCCCTGCGCTTCGGCGACCTCGATCCCGCCGTCGCGTCCGAGATCCTCGCCGACCTGATCCGCGTCACCACCCGAGCCGAGGAACCGACCCGATGACCGACGAGAACACGCTGGTCCCGCCGCCCGCGTGGCGGCGGGCCCGGCACCCGCGCCGCGACCGTCCGGACGCCCGAAGGCGCCCGCGACCGACCCGTCCGCCGCCGGTCGGCGTGCGCCGCTCCTGGAC
>NZ_MKJY01000052.1 GCF_001942465.1 Actinomadura sp. CNU-125 | reverse complement strand
CGGTCGGGGGGCGTTCGGCCTCGGGGGCCTTCGCCGGGGGCGCTCCCGCGGGGCGGCCGTCCGGGCGGTCGTCCTCGGGGGCCGGCTGTCCCGGCTGCTCGCTCACTCGTTCCTCCTGGCCATGGGGGCGGTCGATCCTGGGCGCGCGCAGCTGAGGCATCGAACGGGGCCGATAGGCTTCGTGGTGGCCCGAAACAACCCCACCGTCCAACCAGGGAGTCATGGTGTCCGCCCGGCTCGTCGTCCTCGTCTCCGGTGCGGGGACCAACCTACAAGCGCTGCTCGACGCGTGCGCGGATCCAGCCTACGGGGCGCAGGTGGTGGCCGTGGGCGCGGACCGGTCCGGTACCGGTGGCGTCGAACGTGCGGAGAAGTCCGGTCTGCCGACTTTCGTGCGCCGGATCCCCGATTTCCCGTCCCGCGTGGAGTGGGACGCGTCGCTCGCAGAGGCGATCGCCGAGCACGAGCCCGACCTCGTGGTGTCGGCCGGGTTCATGAAGATCCTCGGCCCCCGGTTCCTCGCCGCGTTCGGCGGGCGCACGGTGAACACGCACCCCGCGCTGCTGCCGTCCTTCCCCGGCGCCCACGCCGTTCGGGACGCCCTGGCGTACGGGGTCAAGGTCACGGGATGTACGGTGCACTTCGTCGACGAAGGCGTGGACACCGGACCCGTCATCGCCCAGGAAGCCGTGTCCGTGGGCTGGCATGACGACGAAGACTCCCTGCACGAGCGCATCAAGCAGGTCGAGCGCACGCTCCTGGTCGACGTCGTCGGACGGCTCGCCCGCGACGGGTGGACCGCGCGAGGCAGGCGGGTTTCCATGAAATGCACCACATGCAGCGATTCGTCCGACAGTCCGTCCATGAACGAGGGGAGCTCGGCCGAGTGAGTCGGGTGGCGATCAAGCGCGCGCTGATCAGCGTGTACGACAAGACCGGGCTGGAGGACCTCGCCCGGGGCCTGCACGAGGCCGGGGTGGAGCTCGTCTCCACCGGCTCCACGGCGGGGCGGATCTCCGCCGCCGGCGTGCCGGTCATGAAGGTGGAGAAGCTCACCGGCTTCCCCGAATGCCTGGACGGCCGGGTCAAGACGCTGCACCCGAAGGTGCACGCGGGCCTGCTCGCCGACCGGCGCAAAGACGATCACCTGCAGCAGCTCGACGACCTGGGCGTCGAGCCGTTCGACCTGGTGATCGCCAACCTGTACCCGTTCGCCGACACGGTGAACTCGGGCGCGAAGCCGGACGAGTGCGTCGAGCAGATCGACATCGGCGGCCCGACGATGGTGCGGGCGGCCGCGAAGAACCACGCGAGCGTCGCCGTCGTCGTCGACCCGTCCGGGTACGCGGCCGTCCTCGACGCGGTCGGGGCGGGCGGTTTCACCCTGGACGAGCGGCGCCGCCTCGCCGCGCGGGCGTTCGCCCACACCGCGTCGTACGACGTGGCCGTCGCGTCCTGGTTCGCGGGCGACTACGCCCCCGACGAGACCGCCGCGCAGACCGAGTGGCCCGACTTCCTAGGCGCCACCTGGGAGCGTTCGAACACCCTGCGGTACGGCGAGAACCCGCACCAGCGCGCCGCCCTGTACCGCTCGCCGGGCGAGACCGGCCTGGCCGGGGCCGAGCAGCTGTACGGCAAGGAGATGTCGTACAACAACTACGTCGACACCGACGCCGCGCGCCGGTCCGCGTACGACTTCGCCGAGCCCGCCGTCGCGATCATCAAGCACGCCAACCCGTGCGGCATCGCGGTCGGCGCGGACATCGCCGAGGCGCACCGCAAGGCGCACGCCTGCGACCCGCTGTCGGCGTACGGCGGCGTCATCGCGGCGAACCGTCCGGTGACCGCCGACATGGCACGGCAGGTCACCGAGAGCTTCGCCGAGGTCGTGGTGGCCCCCGCGTTCGACGACGAGGCCGTCGCCGTCCTGAAGGACCGCTTCAAGAACGTCCGCCTGCTGGTCTGCCCGGACGCCCCGGCGGGCGCGACCGAGTACCGGCGCATCGACGGCGGCGTCCTGCTGCAGGGCGTCGACGCGGTCGACGCCCCCGGCGACGACCCGTCCGGCTGGGAGCTCAAGACGGGTGCGGCCGCCGACGAGGCCACCCTGCGCGACCTGGCGTTCGCGTGGCGGGCCGTCCGGTCGGTCAAGTCCAACGCGATCCTGCTGGCCGCGGACGGCGCGACCGTCGGCGTCGGGATGGGGCAGGTCAACCGGGTCGACTCCGCCAAGCTCGCGGTGTCGCGGGCGGGCGAGGAGCGGGCCGCGGCCGCCGTCGGCGCGTCCGACGCGTTCTTCCCGTTCCCGGACGGCCTGGAGGTGCTGACGAACGCGGGCGTGCGCGCGATCGTCCAGCCCGGCGGGTCCGTCAACGACGACAAGGTGATCGCGGCGGCCGAGCAGGCCGGTATCGCCCTGTACTTCACCGGCGTCCGGCACTTCTTCCACTGACCGGCGTCGCGGACGGCCCGGCGGCTCCGGCCGCCGGGCCGTTCCACGTGTACCCGCAGGTAGCCTCGGTGCGGTCCCCCGATGGAAGGCGCGATGGACACCCTCACCATGCTCATGCTGGGAGCCGTCTCCCAGGCGAACGCCCTGCTGCTGGACGCCCGGCAGGTCATCGGGCTCGTCGCCGCCGCACTGGCCGCGATGCTCGCCGCACGGCTCGGATGGCGCGGCACCGACCGCGTCCTGGCCCGCCGCTCCGAGGACGACCCCACCTAACGCAGCGCGCGCGCAGAGCTGGCCTAACCTCGGCCCAGTCGTCGTCGGTCATCCCGTAGACGGCCGTGTCGCGGAACGTCCCGTCCGGCCTCAGCCGGTGCTTGCGGTGGACGCCCTCGAACGACGCCCCCAGCCGCTCGATCGCCCGCCGCGACCGCTCGTTCAGCGCGTTCGTGTGCCAGCCCACCCGGACCGCCTTGAGCTCGTCGAACGCCCGCTCCAGCAGCAGCAGCTTCGACTCGGTGTTCAACCCCGACCGCCGCCACCGCGCGCCGATCCACGTCGACCCGATGCACAGGCTCCGGTTCCGCGGCGATATCTCGTAGTACGACGTCGTCCCCGCGACCTCGCCCGTCCCGGCGTCCAGCTGCACCCACGGCAGCCGCAGCCCCTGCTCGCGCTCCCGCAGCGCCTTCCGCACCGACGCGAGCATGTCCGCGACGTCGCGCGGCCGCGGCTCGTTCAGCCACTCCCACGTCGCCGGGTCCGCCGACGCCGCGAACATGCCCTCCGCGTGCTCCTCCGCCAGCGGCTCCAGCCGCACGTAACGTCCTGACAAAACGGGCATTTCAAACCACTCCATACCCCGAACGCTAGGCGCCCGCCGCCCCGCCCGGCAGGGCCACTCCACCCCGATTTCCGCACCCCACTGGCCCGTTACCATGGTGTTCGCGACTGGCGCGGGCAAGGTGGATCACCACCGGGGAGCGAACGACCGTCCGGACACCGCGCGCCTGGGTGGCCGACCGACAGATCAGCGCGGAGGCACGCATGACGGCACAGATTCTGGACGGCAAAGCGACCGCGGCCGAGATCCGAGCGGACCTCGCCGAGCGCGTCGAGGCGCTCGGCAAGCGCGGCGTGTCCGTCGGGCTCGGCACAGTCCTCGTCGGGGACGACCCCGGAAGCCGCTCCTACGTCAACATGAAGCACTGCGACTGCGCCGAGGTCGGCATCGAGAGCATCCGCCGCGACCTCCCCGCCGACGCCACCCAGGACCAGGTGGAGCGCGCCGTCGCCGAACTCAACGCCGACCCGGCCTGCACCGGCTACATCGTCCAGCTCCCCCTGCCCAAGGGCCTCGACGACAAGCGCGTCCTGGAGCGCATCGACCCGGCGAAGGACGCCGACGGCCTGCACCCGACGAACCTCGGCCGGCTCGTCCTCATGCAGGACGGCCCGCTGCCCTGCACCCCGAAGGGCATCATCGAGCTGCTGCGCCGCTTCGACGTCCCGCTCAAGGCGCCGAGGTCACGGTCGTCGGCCGCGGCCTCACCGTCGGCCGCTCCCTCGGCCTGCTGCTGACCCGCCGCACCGAGAACGCGACCGTCACCCTCTGCCACACCGGCACCCGCGACCTCGCCGCGCACACCCGCGCCGCCGACATCGTCGTCGCCGCCGCCGGAGTCCCCGGCCTGATCACCGCCGACATGGTGAAGCCCGGCGCGCCGTCCTCGACGTCGGCGTGTCCCGGGTGGACGGCAAGCTCGCGGGCGACGTCGCGAACGACGTCCGCGAGGTCGCCGGCTGGGTGGCGCCCAACCCCGGCGGCGTGGGCCCCATGACCCGCGCCATGCTCCTCGCCAACGTCGTCGAAGCTGCGGAACGCTCCGGCTGACCGACCGAGAACACGGCCGCCCTCCGGCGTTGCGCTGCCGATCGGAGGGCGGCCGTGAACGCTAACTCGCGCGTCTGGCCGCCGCGCTGGGTGCCGGGCGGGTGACGTGGGCGGTGGTGTGGCCCGGGCGGCGCGTGCCGGGGGAGACCCCCGGCGGACGCCCGCCGTCCATCGGCGGACGGCCCTGCGGGACGTGCACCGGCGGCAGCGGCCGGACGAGACCCATGGCGATGACCTCGTTGGCGAGCCGGGTGCGGCGGTTGGGCCCCTCGGGGATACGGAACTTCTGGTACAGGCGCAGCAGGTGCTGCTTGACGGCCGCCTCCGTCACCACGAGATCACCGGCGATGTCGCGGGCGGTGGCGGGCGCGACGAACGCCGCGTCCGACAGGGCGGGCCGGCACAGCGAGTTCAGCACGTCGATCTCGCGCCGGGTGAGCTCGGGGGCGACGGCCCGCCGCAGCTCGACGTCCGGGTCGACCTCCTCTCGGGGGATGCCCCCCATCCGGATGCGCGCCGTGCCGAAGGTGACGACATCGCCGTCCTCCAGGACGCGGCGCGCGATCGGCCGGCCGTTGACCCGCGTCCCGTTGCGGGAAAGGCCCATGTCGACCACGTAGACGTACGGGCCGCGCCGAACGATCTCTGCGTGCAAACGGGACACACTCGGGTCGTCGAGGCGGACGTCGACTCCGCGCCCGCGCCCGACCGTCGTGACATCGGGGCGCAGCGGCATGACCACTCCGCTGTCCTCGATCCGCATGAACGGCCCCTCCACGGCAGTCCTCCCAGCTAGTTAGCGACCCCTGTCCAGCGGGTTACCCGGGCGCCCTGCCGTCACACCCTCCTACCGGCGAGTAGGGTCGACGCCACAGGGCTTTCGGAGCGCAGCGGCGGCACCGTGACCGGAATGGGACTACGGTTGTGGCATGACCACCGAGGTGCACCGGCGCAGGCGGCAGGCACCGCGCAAGAGGTCCGCCGCGCCGCACTGGCTCGGCCGGCTGCCCTACCTGATGGTCCTCACGGGCGTCGCCGCCGGTCTCACGCTGGCGTCCTTCGACTACTTCCGCAAGGGCGCCGGCGTCATCGCCGCCGCCCTGCTCCTCGGTGCCCTCGCCCGCCTGCTGCTGCCCGAGTCGCAGCTCGGCATGCTCGCCGTCCGCAGCCGCGCCGTTGACTGCTGGACGCTCGTCCTGCTCGGCGAGACGGTCGCGTTCGTCTCCCTCAGCATCCCGCCGATGCACAAGACCGGGCTCGTCCTCGCCGGGGCCTTCGGCGTCCTGATCGCGCTCGCCATGGCCGCCGCGGCCTCCTGCTGCTGATCGGCCGCCGCCGCGCCCGGCCCCCCGGATAGCCGCTGCGCCGCTGGTCCGCGCCGGGGGCGAGGTCTAGACCTCCGAACCCGCTCGGATAGCCTTGCCAGTTGAGCCTTACAAGGACTGCTGGCCAGGTGTAGGAAAGGGACAGCAACAGCATGCCCAAGATCAAAGTAGCGGGCCCGGTCGTCGAACTCGACGGCGACGAAATGACGCGGATCATCTGGAAATTCATCAAGGACCAGCTGATCCTGCCGTATCTCGACGTCGACCTGAAGTACTACGACCTGGGGATGGAGCATCGGGACGCGACCGATGACCAGGTCACCATCGATGCCGCCCGCGCCATCCAGGAGCACGGCGTCGGCGTCAAGTGCGCCACCATCACCCCCGACGAGGCCCGCGTCGAGGAGTTCGGCCTGAAGAAGATGTGGCGGTCCCCGAACGGGACGATCCGCAACATCATCGGCGGCGTGATCTTCCGCGAGCCCATCGTCTGCTCGAACATTCCCCGTCTCGTCCCGGGTTGGACCAAGCCGATCATCATCGGCCGGCACGCGCACGGCGACCAGTACAAGGCCACCGACTTCGTCGTCCCGGGCCCCGGCAAGGTGACGATCACCTACACGCCGCAGGACGGCTCGGAGCCGATGGAGATGGAGGTCGCCGATTTCCCCGGCGGCGGCGTCGCCATGGGCATGTACAACTACGACGACTCCATCCGGGACTTCGCCCGGACGAGCATGCGGTACGCGCTCAACCGCGAGATGCCGCTGTACATGTCCACGAAGAACACGATCCTGAAGGCCTACGACGGCCGCTTCAAGGACATCTTCCAGGAGATCTACGAGGCCGAGTTCAAGGCCGAGTTCGAGGCGAAGAAGCTCACCTACGAGCACCGGCTCATCGACGACATGGTCGCGGCGGCGCTGAAGTGGGAGGGCGGGTTCGTCTGGGCCGCCAAGAACTACGACGGTGACGTCCAGTCCGACACGCTCGCGCAGGGCTTCGGCTCCCTCGGCCTCATGACCTCGGTCCTGATGACCCCCGACGGCAAGACCGTCGAGGCCGAGGCCGCGCACGGCACGGTGACCCGCCACTACCGCCAGCACCAGCAGGGCAAGGCGACGTCGACCAACCCGATCGCGTCCATCTTCGCCTGGACCCGCGGCCTTGAGCACCGCGGCAAGCTGGACGGCAACAAGGAGCTCATCGGCTTCGCCCAGTCCGTGGAGCAGGTCTGCATCGAGACCGTCGAGGGCGGCCAGATGACCAAGGACCTGGCGCTCTTGGTCGGCAACGAGACGCCGTGGCTGACGACCGAGCAGTTCCTGGAGGCTCTCGACACCAACCTCCAGAAGAAGATCAACGGTTAGTATTCTTCCCATTGCTCCCCGCTACTGCGGGGGTGGTCCAGTAGACCAGGTTTGCGTCGAGACCGTTGACGGGTTGCTCCCCGCGTACGCGGGGATAGCCGTTGGCCCCGCATATCGCGGGGACGAAGGACGCGCGTAAAGGCCGTCCCGGTGATCCCGGGGCGGCCTTTCGCCTTTCCGGGCGGGTGCGCGAGACCGGTGGGCGCACCTGCCCGCCGTCCGGACGGGCGCGCGGTATAGCCTGCTGGGGAACTATCTCGACGGCGAGAGATCCCGCGCGGTGGCGCGCCTCTTGGGCGGTCGGGTTCGCAGGGATGGGCCGCCCGGAACTCTCCGGGTGACAGCGGCCCCGTCAGGTCACAGCAGGAGAGAAGAGGCAATGACTCGCACCCCAGTCACCGTCACCGTTACCGGCGCCGCGGGCCAGATCGGTTACGCGCTGCTGTTCCGCATCGCGTCCGGGCACCTGCTGGGCGCGGACGTACCCGTCAAGCTGCGGCTGCTGGAGATCCCGCAGGCGGTGAAGGCGGCCGAGGGCACCGCGATGGAGCTGGACGACTGCGCCTTCCCGCTGCTGCAGGGCATCGACATCTTCGACGACGCGACGCGGGCGTTCCAGGGGACGAACGTCGCGCTGCTGGTCGGTGCGCGGCCGCGCACGAAGGGCATGGAGCGCGGTGACCTGCTGGAGGCCAACGGCGGGATCTTCAAGCCGCAGGGCGAGGCGATCAACGCCGGTGCGGCCGACGACGTGAAGGTGCTGGTGGTCGGCAACCCGGCGAACACGAACGCGCTGATCGCGCAGCAGCACGCGCCGGACGTCCCGGCGGCGCGGTTCACCGCGATGACGCGGCTGGACCACAACCGGGCGCTGGCGCAGCTGTCGAAGAAGGCGGGCGTTTCGGTCGCCGACATCAAGAAGATGACGATCTGGGGCAACCACTCGGCGACCCAGTACCCGGACCTGTTCCACGCGGAGATCGGCGGGAAGAGCGCCGCCGCGGTGGTGAACGACCAGAAGTGGCTTGAGGACGACTTCATCCCGACGGTCGCCAAGCGCGGTGCGGCGATCATCGAGGCGCGGGGCGCGTCCTCGGCGGCGTCGGCGGCGTCGGCGGCGATCGACCACGTGCACACGTGGGTGAACGGGACGGCCGAGGGCGACTGGACGTCGATGGCCGTGGTGTCGGACGGCTCGTACGGGGTGCCCGAGGGCATCATCTCGTCGTTCCCGGTGACGACGAAGGACGGCGAGTGGTCGATCGTCCAGGGGCTGGAGATCGACGAGTTCTCCCGTGGCCGGATCGACGCGTCGGTCGGCGAGCTGGCGGAGGAGCGGGACGCGGTCCGCAAGCTCGGCCTGATCTGAGCCGTACCACAGGACGGCGCGAGCCCGCGGCGGGTCCGGGGCTCGTTCGCGTCTAAATGAATCTCGAAACGTCGCAATCCCTCGCTAAGGTGTCCTCCGCTCGTCAGGGGAGAACGGGGAGGTACCGGGTGGCGGATCAGGCTTTTCAGGTGGATCTGCGCGGGGTGGTGGATCTGCTGAGCCGCCATCTGTACGCGAGTCCGCGGGTGTATCTGCGGGAATTGCTGCAGAACGCCGTGGACGCGATCACGGCGCGTGGCGACGGCGGCGGCCGGGTGCGGGTGGAGACGGACGGCGGGGCGCTGCGGGTCCACGATGACGGTGTCGGGCTGACGGCGGACGAGGTGCACACGCTGCTGGCCACCATCGGACGGTCGTCGAAGCGGGACGAGCTGGGGTTCGCCCGCCACGACTTCCTGGGGCAGTTCGGGATCGGGCTGCTGTCGGCGTTCCTGGTCGCGGACGAGATCGAGGTGGTGACGCGGTCGGCGCGCGGCGGCGCGGCGGTGCGGTGGACGGGCCGGTCGGAGGGCAGCTACCGGGTGGAGCCGGGCGAGCGCGACGAACCGGGTACGACGGTGACGTTGCGGGCGCGTCCGGGGTCGGGGGAGCTGCTGAGCCCGCCGGTGGTGGCGGAGCTGGCGCGGACGTACGGGTCGCTGCTGCCGATCGAGCTGACGGTGGACGGCGCCCGGGTGACGGGCGCGCCGCCGTGGAAGGAGCCGCATCCGGATCCGGCGGCGCGCCGCCGGGCGCTGGAGGCGTACTGCGAGGAGTTGTACGGGTTCACCCCGTTCGATGTGGTGGATCTGGGCGTGGCGGAGGCGGGCCTGTCGGGGGTGGCGTTCGTCCTGCCGCAGCCGGTGGCGCCGACGGCCCGCGCGGCGCACCGCGTCTACCTGAAGCGGATGCTGCTGGCGGAGGGCGTCGAGGGGCTGCTGCCGGAGTGGGCGTTCTTCGCGCGCTGCGTGGTGGACGCGGGGGAGCTGCGGCCGACGGCGTCCCGCGAGTCCCTCTACGAGGACGAGCTGCTGGACGCGACGCGCGACGCGCTCGGGGCGGCGCTGCGGCACTGGCTGGTGACGCTGTCGGAGACCGATCCGCCGCGGCTGCGCGGGTTCCTGCGGCTGCATCACCTCGGGGTGAAGGCGATGGCGCTGCACGACGACGACATGCTGCGGATCGTCGACCGCTGGCTGGAGTACGAGACGTCGGCGGGTCCGATGACGCTGGCGGAGTTCCGGCGGCGGCATCCGGACGGGCGGTTCACCACGAGCGTGGACGAGTTCCGGCGGCTGTCGGCGGTCGCGGGCGCGCAGGGCGTGGGGCTCGTGAACGCCGGTTACGTGCACGACGCGGAGATCGTCGAGCGGCTTCCGGCGATCGATCCCGACATCGCGATGTCGCGGCTGGACGCGGCGGAGCTGGCGACGACGTTCGGGGTGCTCGATCCGTCCGCGGAGCTGGCGCTGCGGCCGTTCCTGGCGGCGGCGCAGCGGGCGGTGGAGCGGCTCGGCTGCGAGGTGGTGGTGCGCGAATTCGATCCGGCGTCGCTGCCCGCGCTGTTCCTGTCGTCGCGCGACGCGCAGTTCCGGGAGGAGCTGACGCGGGCGAAGGAGGAGTCGGGGGAGCTGTGGGCGGACGTCCTCGGCGCGGTGGGCGCGTCGGCGGGGGTGGCGCGTCCGCAGCTGGTGCTGAACCATCGCAACCCGCTGACCAGGCGCATCACCGCACTCGGTGACGGCGGCCCGGTCGAGGTCGCCGTCCAGGCCCTGTACGGGCAGGCGCTGCTGCTCGGCCATCATCCGCTGCGGCCCGCCGACACGGCCGTGCTGAACCGTTCGTTCATCGGCCTGCTGGAGTGGGCCGTCCACACCCCGGAGGGGGACCAGTGAGCGTTGAGGACGTTTTCGAGTTGATGCGGCGGGCGGACGAGCTGCCCTACGGGGAGGCGCGTACCGTCCTGGTCGAGGACGCGCTGCGCCGCGCGGACGCGGCGGGCGACGAGGTGCTGGCGTTCCGGGTGCGGATCGCGCTGACGAACGCCTACCACTACGGGGCGGAGCCGGCGAAGGCGTTCGCGACGTTCAGCCGGACGCTCGCCGACCATGATCGCGACCCGGGGCGGTTCGACGAGACGCACTCGCTGCTGTGGCAGATGAAGGCGGTGGTGAACTCCCTCACGAAGTTCCCGGAGATCCCCCTCGACCGGACGCATGCGGTGCTGGACGACATGGAGCGCCGGTACCGCGCGGGCGGCCACAGTCTCCAGGCCGTCTACCACTACCGGTGCGCGGTGGCGCGGCATGTGGGCGACGAGTCGGCGCTGGACTGGTTCGCGAAGTGGCGGGCGGCGGAGCGCGACGGGCTGTCGGACTGCGCGGGCTGCGACCCGACCGGGATGATGTACCAGTTGATCGACGCGGGCCGGTTCGAGGAGGCGCTGGAGATCGCGGCGCCGGTGCTGGACGCCGAACTGACCTGTTCGGAGCAGCCGCAGGGCGTCCAGACGGCCCTCATGCAGGTGTATCTGCGGACGGGGCGGCCCGCCGAGGCGGCCGACATGCACCGCCGCGCGTACCGGGTGAACCGGACGCAGCTCGCGGATCTCGCCGACATCGGCGAGCACCTGGAGTTCTGCGGGCTCACCGGGAACGAGGCGCGCGGGCTGGAGATCCTGGAGCGGCACCTGGGCTGGCTGGACCGGGCGCCGAACCCGCACGCGGCGATGGGGTTCGCGGCCGCGGCGGCGCTGGTGCTGGCCGCGCGTCGGCGGCGGGCCACGGGACGGCGACGCTGCGGCGACCGGCGGCGGGCGAGCCGCGCGGCGGCGACGTCCCGGTGGACGCGCTGCGCGCCGAGCTGGCGGCGTTCGCGACGGAGCTGGCGGCCCGGTTCGACGCGCGCAACGGCACGTCCAGGCAGGGCGACAAGGTGCGGGCGGTCATCGACGCGGAGCCGGTCGGCGAGTTCGTGCCGCTGGCCGCGCACCACCGCCGTCCGGCGGCGGCGCCCGCGCCCGTGCAGATGCCGGTCCCGGAGGACCCGGACGGGCCGGTCGACGCCATCGACGATCTCGACGAGCTGCTCGACCTCACCGACCGGCGGCGCGGCGTCCGCGACATGCTCCGGACGGTCGCCGCGTGGCGGCGGTTCGACGTCCTGACGGAGAAGTTCGAGCCGACTCCGCTGCAGGCCGCCCGCCGGCTGGACGGACGCGGCGTCGAGCGGGCCATCGACGGGGACGCGCCCGGCGCGATCGCGGACTGGACGGAGGCGGCCCGGCGGTTCGCCGAACTGGACGAGCAGGACCGGCGGCACCGGACCCTCTCCCGGCGGGGGGAGATGCGCGTCGACACCGGCGACCCGGACGGGATGGCGGACCTGACGGCCGCCGTCGACTTCTTCGCGGCCCACCCGTCCGACGACGGCTACATCGTGTCGGCGCTGCTGCGGGTCGCGGGCGCGCACCTCGAACTGGACCGTCCCGCCGACGCGCTCGCCGCACTCGACCGGATCGTCCGAGGGGAGGCTCCCGACCGCGACCCGGACGCCGACTTCCTGCGGGCCCGCGCGCTGCTGCTCACCGACGAGGTGGGCGACGGCGTGGCGGCGCTGCGGCGCAGCCTCGACGGGGCCCGCGCACAGGGTGAGCCGGAGAAGGCCGCGGCGTCGGCGCTGATGCTGGCGCAGGTCGTCGGGCGGATCGCCGCGGACCAGGACGCCGACGCCCACGAGGAGATCGTCGCGCTGGCCGGCGAGGTCCTCGCGGTGCCCACGGTGCCCGCGCCGATGCGGGCGGCGGCGCACGGGGAGCGCGGCCGGGCGCTGCTGGCCGCCGACCGTCCGGCCGACGCGGTCGCCGACCTGGTGGAGGGCGTCGCGGCCTGGACCGCCGAGGGCCTGCACGAACCGGCCGTCCACCTGCGGGTCGACCTCGCCGCCGCCTACCTGAACACGGGCCGCCACCTGGAGGCCGCGGAGGTCGCCGAGGAGGCGCTGCCCGGGGTGACGGGCGAGGACGGCGACCCGATCGCCGAGCGCCGCTGCCGCCTGGTGATCGCGCACGCGCAGAAGGAACTGGGCGAACCGGGCGCCGCGGACGCGTTCATGGCCATGGTCGCGCTCGCCGCCGAGGACGGCAACGAGGAGGCGCGGGGGCACTTCCTCGACGAGTCCGCCGAAGTGCTGACGAACCTGGACAAGGACGCGCTCGCCGCCGAGCGGTTCGTGGAGGCCGCCGAGGCGTACGGGCGGGCCGAGAACCCCTACGGCCGCGTGAACGCCCTGCGCCGCGCGGGGATGTGCCGGTTGTGGAGCGGCGACGCCGACGCGGCCGAGTCCGGGCTCGCGGACGGCCCGCGCCGCCCTCGCGGACCTGCCCGCCGACAACGAACCGGCACGGGCCTGGCATTCCGCGCTGATCGCCCACGACGAGGCCCGCGTGCTCGCCCAGACCGGCCGCCTCCCGGCCGCCGAGGGCCGGGCGGCGGCGGCCGTGGAGGGCTTCCGCTCCCTCGACGAGGACGACGCGGCCCAGACCGCCGCCGGTCTCCTCGCGCAGATCAGGTCCGCGATCGGCGAGCACCCCGACGACGGCTCCGCGACCCCCTGACCGTCCCGACCGACCCCGCCCGTCCTGTGTCGGGCGGGGCGGTCACCGGCCCTCAGGCTGACGCGACGCGGTGGGCTCCCTCGGACGGGACGGCGTCGAGGAAGACGGGCGCGGTCCAGCCGCGGCCCGCGTACGCGGCGGTGATCGCGTCGCGGACGCGGTCGGCGCGGTCGGCGGCGGTGAGCACGATCACCGAGCCGCCGAAACCGCCGCCGATCATCCGGCCGCCGCGCGCGCCCGCGCGCAGCGCCGCGTCCACCGCGGCGTCCGCCTGCGGCCAGGAGATCTCGAACTGGTCCCGCAGCGACAGGTGCGACGCGTTCAGCAGCGCGCCCAGCTCGGCGACGGCCCCGGCGCGCAGCAGCCCGGCGGCCGCCTCGACCCGGTGGTTCTCGGTGACGACGTGCTGGACGCGGCGGCGCAGCACCGGATCGCGCAGCGAGCGGAGCGCGGCGGCCAGGTCGGTGACGTCGCGCAGGGCGGGGACGCCGAGGAGGGCGGCGGCCTCCTCGCATTCGGTGCGGCGCCGCCCGTAGTCGCCGTCGCCGATCGCGTGGCTCGCGCGGGTGTCGACGACCAGGAGGGTCAGGCCCGCGTCGCCGGGGGCGAACGGGACCTGCCCGGACAGGCCGCTGCGGCAGTCCAGCAGCAGCGCGTTCCCGGGCGTGCACAGCAGCGACGCCGACTGGTCCATGATCCCGCACGGGGCGCCGACCTGCTCGTTCTCCGCCCGCTGCGCCAGCGCGGCCAGCTCGCGCCGGTCGCGTCGACGCCGTGCAGGTCGCACAGCGCGAGGGCGGTCGCGCACTCCAGCGCGGCCGACGACGACAGCCCGGCGCCCTGCGGAAGATCGGCGTCGACGAGCAGCGAGGCGCCGCCCGTCCCGAGGGCGGCGTGCAGCACCCGCGCGACGCCCACCGGGTACGCGGCCCACGCCCGGCCGGGCGGCCAGCCCTCGGCGACGACCGGGCCGCCGGCGACGGGCGCGCGCACCGGCTCGGCGGCGGACGCCTGCACGGAGCGGACCTCGACGATCCCGTCGTCCCGCCGGGCCGCCGCCACCGACACGCCCTGCGCCAGCGCGAACGGCAGCACGAACCCGTCGTTGTAGTCGGTGTGCTCGCCGATCAGGTTGACCCGGCCGGGCGCGCGCCACACGCCGTCCGGCGCCCGCCCGAACGCGGCCTCGAACACGGCCGCCGGGGAGGCGGCC
Organism: Actinomadura sp. CNU-125; assembly: GCF_001942465.1. Classification (GTDB taxonomy): domain Bacteria; phylum Actinomycetota; class Actinomycetes; order Streptosporangiales; family Streptosporangiaceae; genus Spirillospora. The sequence continues at coordinate 7,408 of NZ_MKJY01000052.1, read as the reverse complement.
TGCGGAAGAGCCGTCACCGGGACCGGATGAAGGTCCAGGCGTCGCCGACCATGTCGCGCAGGTCGTGCTCCGGCTTCCAGCCCAGCTCGCTCTGGATCTTGTCGGACGACGCGACGAGCACCGCCGGGTCGCCCGCGCGGCGCGGCGCGACCTCGGCCGGGACGTCGCGGCCGGTGACCTCGCGGCACACCTCGACGACCTCGCGCACCGAGTTCCCGGTGCCGCTGCCGAGGTTGTAGATCTTGTGGGCGCCGGGCTCGCAGGCGTCGAGGGCCAGCAGGTGCGCACGTCCGAGATCCTCGACGTGGATGTAGTCGCGGATGCAGGTGCCGTCCGGCGTCGGGTAGTCGTCGCCGAACATCTTCACCGGCTCGCCGTCCTCGCCGCCCGCCGCCTTGAGCACGTTCGGGATCAGGTGCGTCTCGACGGTGTGCCGCTCGCCGAGCGTCCCGTACGCCCCGGCCACGTTGAAGTAGCGCAGCGAGACGCCGCCGAAGCCGTGCAGGCGGGCGTACTCGGCGAGGGTCGTGTCGATCGCGAGCTTGGTCTCGCCGTAGGGGTTCGTGGGACGGGTCGGGTCGGTCTCCAGGATCGGCGTCGACTCCGGCTCCCCGTAGGTCGCGGCCGTCGACGAGAACACGATCTTGCGGACGCCGGAGACGCGCATCGCGTCCAGCAGGGCGAGGGACTCGCCGAGGTTCTTGTCCCAGTAGAGGGCCGGGTCCTGCACGGACTCGCCGACCAGCGACTTGGCGGCGAAGTGCAGGACGGCGTCGAACCCGGCGCCGGACAGCACCTCGGCGGCGGTGTCCCGCAGGGTGCCGCGCACCAGTCGGGCGCCCGCCGGGACGGCGTCCTCGTGCCCGGTGGACAGGTCGTCGAGCACGACGACCTCGTGCTGCGCCTCCAGGAGCAGTGCGGAGACGACGCTGCCGATGTAGCCGGCGCCTCCGGTGACGAGCAGCTTCACGAACGGCCTCCTCGGGATGACGGTGGGGCGAGCAGCGGGGGTGCGGTCCAGGCTATCCGCAACACCGAGCGGGCACCGTCCGGTCCGCGCAACGCCGAATATGATGGACGGGACGCGCCGGGCGACGTCCGCCCGGCGGTCCGCGGCTCCGCCCGCGGCGCCTCCGCAGCCACCTGAGAGAATCGGTCCGTGCACATGCCCGAAGCCTTCGAACCCGCCGCCGCCCCCGCAACGGCCCCGCGCGTCTTCTCGGGGATCCAGCCCACCGCCGACTCGTTCCACCTCGGCAACTACCTGGGCGCCCTGCGGCAGTGGGTCTCGATGCAGGACTCGCACGAGGCGTTCTACTGCGTCGTCGACCTCCACGCGATCACGGTCGAGCACGACCCGGCCGTCCTGCGGCGGCGCAGCCAGGTCGCGGCCGCGCAACTGCTGGCGATGGGCGTCGACCCGGAGCGCGCCACCGTTTTCGTGCAGAGCCAGGTGCCCGAGCACGCCGAGCTGACGTGGGTGCTGGGCTGCCTCACCGGGTTCGGCGAGGCGGGGCGGATGACCCAGTTCAAGGACAAGTCCAGCAAGCAGGGCCAGTCGAACACGACGGTGGGCCTGTTCACCTACCCCGTCCTGATGGCCGCCGACATCCTGCTGTACTCGCCGGAGCCCGGGGACGGCGAGCCCGTCCTGCGGGTGCCCGTCGGCGAGGACCAGCGGCAGCACCTCGAACTGACCCGCACCCTCGCGAACCGCTTCAACCACCGGTTCGGCGACACGTTCGTCCCGCCGGAGGCGTTCATCCCCGAGGGCGCCGCGAAGATCACCGACCTGCAGGAGCCGACGGCGAAGATGAGCAAGTCGGCGTCGACCCCGCAGGGGATCATCGACGTGCTCGAAGAGCCCGGCCCGATGCGCAAGAAGATCATGCGCGCGGTCACCGACACCGGCACCGACGTCCTCTACGACGAGGAGAACAAGGCGGGCGTCACCAACCTGCTGCGGATCTTCTCCGCGCTGGACGGCGCCTCGATCCCCGACCTGGAGAAGCGGTACGCGGGCTCCGGGTACGGCCAGTTCAAGAAGGACCTCGCGCAGGTCGTCCTCGACACCTTCACCCCCATCCGGGAGCGCACGCTGGAGCTGCTGGCCGACGAGGCCGAACTCGACCGGCTCCTCGCGCACGGCGCCGAGCGCGCCGGGAAGGTCGCCGCGCGGACGATGGACACCGTGCGCGAACGCGTGGGATTCGTGGGACGTGGCCGCTGATCCGGCCCGTCCCGCCGGAACCGGGCCCGGCGCGCCGACTCCGCGGACGCGCCGCGGGGTCGGCGGGACGCGCCGCGGAGCGGCCGATCGCGGACACCTTCGTGGGCGGCATGGCGGCGATCCCCGCGCGCCCGGACGCCCGCACCATCGGCGTCGCCGTCCCCGTCCCCGAACCGTACGGCTCGTGGCTGCAGGCCCGGCGCGCGTCCTACGGCGACCCGCTCGCCGACGCCATCCCCACCCACATCACCCTGCTGCCGCCCACGGAGGTGGACGCCGCCGCGCTCGGCGTGATCGACGCGCACCTGCACGCGATCGCCCGCGCCGAACGCCCGTTCGTGCTGCGCCTCCGCGGCAGCGGAACGTTCCGTCCCGTCTCCCCGGTCGTGTTCGTGGCCGTCGCCGACGGGATCAGCGGCTGCGAACGCCTGCAGGCGCGGGTTTCGTCCGGCCCCCTCGAACGTCCGCTCGCGTTCCCGTACCACCCGCACGTGACGATCGCGCACCACCTGCCCGACGAGGTCATGGACCGCGCGTTCAAGGACCTCGCCGAGTTCCGCGCCGACTTCGACGTCTGGGGCTTCTCCCTCTACCAGCACGGACGCGACGGCGTGTGGCGGCCGCAGCGCGACTACGTCTTCGGCGACGCCATGATCGGCCGCGCGGGCCCCGACGACCCGTGACGCCCGCGCCCGCCGCCCGATTCGTGGGAACGTTCCCACGCCGGTGTGCGCGACGACGTCCACGACGGGCCGCGCCGTAACGTTCGGGCACCGGGTGCATTCGCACTGCTTTCGGGCGTGCACGGGCGGGTACCTTGCGCATATGCGGCAGGTGATCAAAACAGCGCATACGCGAGGCGCGGCGCTCGTCAACGACGGTAAAGACCTGTTGCGCGACCAGCGCGCCCGCCGCCCGTGGTTCGATCATCAAGCGCGCGCGTTCGAGCGGTACCAGGAGCGGCGCGGCAACCGCCTGGCCGCGGCCCTCACCTGCTACGGATTCCTGTCCTTCTTCCCGCTGCTGGCCCTCGCCTACGCGCTGCTCGGCTACCTGGTCGGCGTCAGCGACGAGGTGCGCGGCTACTTCGTCGAGGCGATCAACTCGCTGCTGCCCGGCCTGTCGCAGGAACTCCAGGTGCGGCAGATCGCCGAGTCGAAGACCGCGGTCGGCGTCATCGGTATCGCCGCCCTGCTGGTCACCGGGCTGGGCTGGGTGCAGGTGCTGCGCGAGTCGCTGCGCGACATGTGGGGCAACGAGCCGGACGGCGGCGGCAACTTCGTCCTGCTGCGGCTCAAGGACATCGCGGTGCTCGCACTGCTCGGCGTCGTCCTGATCTCCGGGATGGCGGTGTCGACGGTCACGACGTCCGCGACGGGCACCGTCCTCGGCTGGTTCGGGCTGCAGGACGTCACCGGTGCCGGGACCGCGCTGCGGCTGCTGTCGCTGCTGATCGCGATGGCGTTCAACACCGTGATCTTCCTGGTGCTGTTCACCCGGCTGACCGGCGCCCGCGCCCCCTGGCGGCGCATCGCGCGCGGCGCGCTGTTCGGCGCGGTCGGCTTCGAGGTCCTCAAGCAGGCGGCCGGCCTGCTGATCGGCCGCACCACCGAGAACCCGGTGTACGCGTCGTTCGCCGTCCTCGTCGGGTTGATGGTGTGGATGAACTTCGCGTCCCGGTTCGTCCTGTACGTGGCGGGCTGGACGGCGACCCGGCGCGTCATCATCACCGCCGAGGCCGAAGCGGAGGCGTACGACGAGGCCGAGGCCCTCGACGAAGCCGATGAAGGCGACCAAGCCGATGAAGGCGACGAAGGCGACGCCGGACCCGGCGACGGGGAGGGCGGCGCGTCCTACGCGAACGGGTCGTCGCGCCTGCGGCGGCGCAGCACCACCAGCAGCGCCGCGACCGCCAGCACGGCGCCCGCCGCGCCGCCCGCGACGACGACCCAGGTGCGCGAGGAGTCCTCCGAGGCCAGGGGAGCGTCCGGGAGGAGGCCCTTCTCCGACTGAGCGGCCTCCTTCTCCGCGCCGACCGGCTCGGCGAGGGTCCCGACCGGCTGCACCTTGCCCTGCGCGGCGAAGCCCCAGTCGAGCAGTTCCGTGGCGAGTTCGGACGGCTGCACCTCGGCGCTCATCAGCGAGATGTAGATCGTGTGACCGTTCCGTTGCGCCGCCGCGACGTACGTCTGCTTCGCGGCGATCGTGTAGCCGTTCTTCCCGCCGAGCATTCCCGTGTAGGAGTGCCGCTCGCCCTCCAGCAGCCGGTTGTGCGTGTGGATCGGGTAGCCGCCCTTTTTGCCCTGCTTGCGTTCCTTCTTCGTGGGCGGGGCCGGGAAGTCGTGGTCGATCTGGGAGATGTACTCGCGGAAGTCGGGGTTCTTCATCCCCTCGCGCAGGATCAGCACCAGGTCGTAGGCCGAGGTGTGCTGCGTGCGGACGCTCAGGCCGAGGTCCTTGTCGAGCCCGTTCGTCGACCCGGCGACCGTGTCGAGCGCGTTCAGCTTCTTCGCGTAGGCGTTCATGTCGCCGAGGGTCTTCTTCACCCCGCCGTTGGCCTCGGCCAGCGCGACGGCCGAGTCGTTCGCCGACATCATCAGCAGCGAGTAGAACAGGTCGGACACCTTGTACTTCATCTTCGGCGTCAGCCCGACCTTGGTGCCCTCGACGTTGCACGCGGTCTGCGACGGACGCACGAGCCGGTCGGCGTCCAGGCGGGGGACGAGCGTCGCGGCGGTCAGCACCTTCAGCGTGCTCGCCGGGAGGTGGTGCCCGTGGGCGTCCTTGGCGGCCAGCACCTGCCCGGTCGTCCCGTCGGCGATCAGGTAGGACTTCGCGTCGATCTTCGGCAGCTCGGGAACCCCCGGCGCCTTGTTCACGACGATTCCACTGCTCGCGAGCCGCGGCCCGCCGACCGGGTCGCCGGGCGCGGCCGTCCGCTCCGCCGCCGGACGTCCGGGTGCCGCACGCGCGGGGACGGGCGGCGCGACGAGCGCCGCCACGGTCAGCGGCACGGCCACCGCCGTCGAGACCCGCCGAATCCTCGCCCGCCGCAGAGTCCGCCGGGCGGGCCCGGCCGATCGTCCTGAGTGCACGCTCGCGACGCTCCTCGCTTCCGCAGGAGCACGATCGCCCCCAACGCCCATGACTCCCCCGCAGACTAGGCGACCTTATCCGGCGAAGGGGTACCCGTGCCGGAAACCGGCAAGCCTGCAACACTTGGGACTGAAGGGACGAAGAGTGATTCTTGGTACAGGTGAGGCGACTAGAATCGGTTACAGTCCGTCACGAACCTGATTTTGGGACGGATTGACTAGTTCGATCGTGCGGTTCCGTGGGCGAGACGGATGACCGAAAAGGATGACCCCGGACCGTGCGCCGGTCGCCCGGACGAGTCAATTGACAGGCAAAGGGCATGAGGTCCGGCGAGGCGACGGACACGGGCGCCATCATGGTGAGAACACGTGACCTGGACCGGCGTTCGTCCAGGCTTGGGGACCCGCTGGCTGAAACGCGCCACGTGCCACGCAACGACCTGCAACGATTGTGGACGGAGGTTGGCCGTGGCCATCGACTTCAACGCATCGCACGGAACTACGCTCGGTATCGAGTGGGAGCTCCAGCTCGTCGATGCGGAGACGAGGCAACTACGGCAGGACGCCCGCAGTGTGCTGGCCGCCCTTCCCGCGCTGAGCGAGGGCGGTGACAACCCCCGGATCCGGCACGAGCTGATGGAATCCACGGTCGAGGTCGTGACCGACATCCGGCACACCGTGGGCGAGGCCAAGGCCGACCTGGCCGGCACGCTGGCCGCGCTGCGGTCCGCGGCCGCCGACCGCGGGCTCGCGCTGGCCTGCACCGGCACCCACCCGATCAGCGACTGGCGCGACGCCGTCATGGCCCCCATGCAGCGCTACGCCGACCTCGTCGAGGAGATGCAGTGGCTCGCCCGCCGCATCCAGACGTTCGGCGTGCACGTGCACGTCGGGATCTCCGACGTGAACAAGGTGATCCCGATCGTGAACGCCTTGTCGGCCTACCTTCCGCACTTCCTCGCGCTGACCGCGTCCAGCCCGTTCTGGAGCGGCGGCGACACCGGCCTGGCCTCGTGCCGCGCCGTCGTCTTCGGCCAGATGCCGACGGCCGGTCCTCCCCACTTGCTGGACGACTGGCCGGCCTTCGAGGATTACATGGACACCCTGCTGCGTTCCGGGACCATCCGGAGCATCAAGGAGGTCTGGTGGGACGTCCGCCCGCATCCGGACTTCGGCACCGTCGAGATCCGGATGTTCGACGGCATCCCGACCCTGCGCGAGGTGGGCATGGCCGCGGCGCTGAGCCAGAGCATGGTCACGCTGTTCGAGCAGCAGCTCGACCGCGGCTACACGCTGCCGCGGCCCGCCGCCTGGGTGGTGCGCGACAACAAGTGGCGCGCCACCCGGTACGGGCTCGACGCCATCGTCATCACCGACGACCGCGGGCACACCGTCCCGCTCCGCGACGACCTGTACGAGCTGATCCGCGAGCTGGAACCGGTCGCCGACCGGCTCGGCTGCGCGGAGGAGCTGAAGGTGGCCGGCGAGGTGCTCGACCACGGCGCCCCGTACGAGCGGCAGCGCGCCGTCCGCGCCGAGGGCGGTTCGCTGGAGGACGTCGTGGACGCCGCGATCACCGAACTCGCCGAGGACCGGTTCGTCCACTTCGGGGAGGCCTCCCGTGCCGGGGCCTGACCGCACGCCCGGCCCCGGCGGGCCCTCCCGGCGCGGCGGCCGGGGGAAGGGCCGCCCCGGGGACCGGCGCGGCGGGACGGCGTGCCCGGCGGTGCGCCCGGCGAGGCGCGGGGCGAACTGAACGTCGAACTGAACGTCGAACTGAACGTCGATGCGGGGATCGGCGAACACATAGGAAACGACCGGGACGGTTCGCGGAAGAACGAGCGGGCCCGCGCGGCCCGCAAGGACCGCGAGAGCCGCGCGGACCGTCCAGACGCAGACGACATCGAGACCATCCGGCGGAGACCCTTCGGCTCCGCGTCGCGCAGGGGGCGCAGATGACCCACCCGGGACCCGGGGTGATGCCCGGACTCGAACCACCGACCGCCGGCCCGCAGGAGCGCGACCGTCCGCCCGGACGCGGCCGCGCCCCCGGCGCCCGGCCGGCCGGACGACCGCGACGCCG
>NZ_MKJY01000051.1:4405-21782 GCF_001942465.1 Actinomadura sp. CNU-125 | reverse complement strand
CAGGGACTCGCGTCCGGGACGCGGGCCCACAGCGCCAGGACCCGTTCCAGCAGCGTCAGTTCCTCGGCGTACGCGGTGGCCGCGCGCCGCTCGCCGGAGGCCCGCCACGCGGCGGCGAGGCGCCGGCGTGGTCGCCGCAGCCGCCCAGTGGACGGCCAGCGCGCTCGCCGGGGACTCGGCCGGGTCCGGGGCGCGCTCGATCGCCTCGGCGTAGCGGCGGTGCAGGCCGCGCGCTCGCCCGGCAGCAGGTCCCGCAGGACGGCCTCGCGCACGAGCGCCTGCCGGAAGGCGTACCCGTCGCCGTCCGCGACCAGCAGACCGTGTTCGACGGCCGGGCGCAGCGCCGCGTTCAGCTCGGCGTCGGGCAGCCCGGTCACGGCGGCCAGCAGGCCGTGGCCGACGCGGTCCCCGGCGACGCTCGCCGCGTGCAGCACCGCCCGTCCGGGGGCGGGCAGGCGGTCGAACCGCGCCGTCAGCAGGTCGCGCAGGGAGCCGGGCACGGCCGCCCCCGGATCGCGGGCCAGCGCCTCGACGAAGAGCGGGTTGCCGCCGCTGCGCGCGTGCACGTCGCGGACCTCGGCCGGACCGGACGTCGCCGCGCAGGCCGCGCAGCTGGTCGGCGACCTCGTCCGGTGCGAGGGGCGGCAGGTCCAGCCGCGTGACGTGCGGGAGCCTGCCCAGCTCGGCGAACAGGGGCCGGGTGTCCGGCTCCTCGGCACGGAAGGTGACGATCGGCAGGACGGGGCCGCGCGGCGGGTTGTGCAGCAGGAAGGTGAGCAGGTCGCGGGTGGACCGGTCGGCCCAGTGCGCGTTCTCCACCACCAGGACGACCGGTTCGCGGGCGCCGAGCCGTTCGACGAGCGTCAGCACGTGCTCGAACAGGCGCAGCCGTCCGGTCCCGTCGTCGGGCGGGGGCGGGGCGTCGCTCAGGCCGGGCAGCAGCCGGGCCAGGTCGGGCAGCGCGGCCGCCGGCATCAGCTCGGTGACCGTGTCGCGGCCGAGCCGCCGCAGGATCGCGGTGAACGGGGCGTAGGGGAGACCGCGCCGAGGTCGAGGCAGCCGCCGGTCAGCGTGTGCAGGTTCCGGGCGAACTCGGCGACCAGCCGCGTCTTGCCGCCGCCCGCCTCCGCGCCGATCAGCACCGCGGCGGCTTCGCCGGCGCGGGCGCGCGCGTCGGCGGCGTGCAGCGCGGCCAGTTCGGCGGTGCGCCCGGCGAACACCGGGCCGGCGGCTTCCACGGAACCAGGATGCCGCGCCGGGGCGGAGGGCGCCATCGGAAAAAACGTTAATGCTACTTGTGTTGCGATAAGGGGGCGGGTAGTCTGGTCCGCGTCACATCGCCGCCCGGTTGGGGAGTCCATTGAGGATCTGAGGTCGCAGGCACCGCGCGATCGGCCGCGCCCGTCTCCGGGCAGCAGCCGCGCGCACGCGATCTCAGCGGACCCTCGTCCCGGGCTTTTCTCATGCCCGCAGGCGCGATGCGCGTTCTCCGCGGTGTCTCCACGTGTCATGCACACCGAACGACACCACCGGAGGAGCGCCTCTTGTCTCACGCCATCGTCTGCACCGGCCTGACCTTCGCCTGGCCCGACGGGACGACCGTCCTGGACGGCCTCGACGCCACGTTCGGCACCGGGCGGACCGGGCTGATCGGCGTCAACGGGGCCGGGAAGTCCACTCTGCTGAAGCTCGTCGCCGGGGAGCTGCGGCCCGGCGCGGGGTCGGTCACCGTCGAGGGCGAGATCGGCTACCTGCCGCAGACCCTCGTCCTGGACGGCGCCGCCACCGTCAGCGACCTGCTCGGCGTCAGCGGGACGCGCGCCGCGCTGCACGCCATCGAGCGCGGCGAGGCCACCGAGGAGAACTTCGCGGCCGTCGGCGACGACGGCTGGGACGTCGAGGAACGGGCCCGCGCCGAACTGGACCGGCTCGGCCTCGGGCACCTCGGTCTCGACCGGCCCGTCCCGACCCTGTCCGGCGGCGAGACCATGATGGTCGGCCTCGCCGCGCTCCTGCTCGCCCGACCCGACGTGCTGCTGCTGGACGAGCCGACCAACAACCTCGACCTGGACGCGCGGCACCGGCTCCACGACGCCGTCGCGGCCTGGAAGGGCGTGCTGGTCGTCGTCAGCCACGACCGGGAGCTGCTGGAGCTGGTCGACGACATCGCCGACCTGCGTGACGGCGGCGTCCGCTCGTTCGGCGGCAACCTGTCCGCCTACGAGGACCTGCTCGCCGTCGAGCAGGAGGCCGCCGAACGCGCCGTCCGCGCCGCCGAGACCGACCTGCGCCGCCAGAAGCGCGAGCTGGAGGAGGCGCACGTCAAGCTCGCGCGGCGCAAGCGGTACGGCGACAAGATGTACGAGACCAAGCGCGAGCCGAAGATCGTGATGGGGGCGCGCAAGCGGGCCGCGCAGGAGTCGGCCGGCAAGCACCGCATCATGCACGAGGAACGGCTCGCCGACGCCCGGACCCGGCTGGACGAGGCCGAGAACGCCGTCCGCGAGGACGACGAGATCCGCGTCGAGCTGCCCGCCACGCGCGTCCCGGCGGGCCGGACCGTCCTGACCGTCACCGGGCTGTCCGCGCCCGAACCGGAGCCCGCGACGCTCACCGAGCTGATCGTCCGGGGCCCGGAACGGATCGGTCTCGTCGGCCCGAACGGCTCCGGCAAGACGACCCTCCTGCGCGCGCTCGCCGGCGGGCCCGCACCGGACGGGACGAACGTCAAGATCGGCGTGGATGGAGTCCGGTACCTGCCGCAGCGCCTGGACGTGCTGGACGACGCCCTCAGCGTCGTCGAGAACGTGCGGGCGCACGCCCCGTCGGCGTCGGTCACCGAGATCCGCTCGGGCCTGGCGCGGTTCCTGTTCCGGGGGGCGCGGGCCGAACGCCCCGCGGGGACCCTGTCGGGCGGGGAGCGGTTCCGCGCGGTGCTGGCCTCGCTGCTGCTCGCCGAGCCCGCCCCGCGGCTGCTGCTGCTGGACGAGCCGACGAACAACCTCGACATGGCCAGCGCCCGCCAGCTCGTCCAGGCCCTCGCCGCGTACCGGGGCGCGCTCGTCGTGGTCAGCCACGACATGCCGTTCCTGCGGGCGCTCGGCCTGACCCGCCTCCTGCGCACGGACCGCGCGACCGGCCTGAAGGAGGCGGACCCGCTGGAGTGACCGCGAAAGCGGGGCCCGGGAGCATCGCCCCCGGGCCCCGCCCCCTTCCCCCGGCTACGTCAGGACGCGCTTGGTGAACGTGCGGGTCGCGGCCCACGTCAGGACGATCGTCCCGCCGACGATCGCGAGCAGGAACGCCCACGTGGGCATGTGCGGGAGGTCCGGCGTCAGGGTGCTGCGCAGGCCCTCGCTGACGTAGACGAGCGGGTTGACCAGGCTGAGGTACTGCAGCCACGGGATGCTCTCCAGCGCCGACCACGGGTAGTAGACGCAGCCGAGCATGGTCATCGGCAGCAGGATCAGCGAGAACATCATCTGAACCTTCTGCGGGTTCATCAGCGTGCCGAGCAGCAGGCCGCCCGAGGCGGCCAGCAGCGACCCGGCGACCATGACCAGCACCAGGACGGGCCAGCTGTCCACGTTCACCTGGGGCGCCTCGCCGTCGGCGTGGATGAACAGCACCGCGGGGAACACCAGCAGCCCGCCGATCAGCCCCTGCAGCGCCGCCGCGAGGATCTTCTGGATCGCCAGCAGCGGGATCGTGACCGGCGCCAGCGCCCGGTCGTGATCGACTTCTGCCAGTTCAGCTCCATCATCAGCGGGAAGGTCACCGCCATCATCGCCTGCATGATGATGGACGAGCCGACCAGGCCCGGCACCAGGATGGTGGAGAACGTCGCGCCGCCCGAACCGGCCATCGCCCCGCCGCCGAGCTTCGGCAGCACGTAGGCGAACACGAAGACGAACATGACCGGCTGCATCAGCACCCGGACGAACGTCGACAGCAGGTTCTTGCGCATCACCCGCACTTCGCGCGCCATCATGGCGGCGAACGTGCGCGGGACGGTCGCCCGTGCGGGGGGCGGCGGTGTGAGCACCGGTGCGGTCACCGTATTCCTCCGTGTCCTAGACGAAGAGTGCTAGATTCGGTATCGCGCGGTCGGTAGCGGCTGTGCCTACCGCCGGGCTGGCGGGATGTGAGGTCTGTGGAGCTGGCGTAAGTCCGATGGGCAGCACCCTGTCCCTTGCCGTTAATTCGGGTCGGTTGCCGTCTGAGAAGCAGAAAGCTCAACCTGCGAAGGTTGAATCTCCCTGTCTTGGCAGGGGGAGTGGTCAATCGCGGTACTCCCTTCCGGTCAAGGAGAGGAAGACCGTCTCCAGGCTGGGACGGAGCTGGCTGGCGTCGGTGATGCCGACGCCAGCCGCGGCGCCTGCCGCGACGAGCTCACCGAGCACATCGTCAGGTTCCCTTGCGAACACGCGCACCTGGGCGCCTTCGACCTCGACCCTGGTAATCGCGGCCCGGTCGGCCAGTGCCTTGATCTCGCTGGGCGCCGGGGCATCGTAGGTCACAGTGATGACGGTGTCGGCGCCGGCGGTGCGCTTCAGCTCGTCCACCTGCCCGCTCGCGAGGACCTTGCCGTGGTCGACGACCGCGACCCGCTCGCAGAGCGCCTCGGCCTCCTCCATGTAGTGCGTGGTGAGGACGATCGTCTGCCCGCCCTGCTGCAGGCCGCGCAGCACGTCCCACAGGTTGGTGCGGGTCTGCGGGTCGAGCCCGGCCGTCGGCTCGTCCAGGAACAGCACCTCGGGCCCGTGCATCAGCGCGCGGCAGATCATCACGCGCTTGGCCTGCCCGCCCGACATCTCGAACGGGTTGCCCTTGCGGTGCTCGGCGAGCCCGAAAAGCTCGATCAGCTCGTCGGCGCGGCGGCGGGCGTCCCGGGCGCTCAGCCCGAAGAACCGCCCGCGGAACTCGAGGTTCTCGGCGGCGGTCAGGTCGCTGTCGAGGGTGTTGTTCTGCGACACGACGCCGATGCGCCGCTTGATCTCGACGGCGTCCTTCACCACGTCCAGGCCGCACACCGACGCGCTGCCGCCGGTCGGGACGACGAGCGTGGTGAGCATGCCGATGGTCGTGGACTTCCCGGCGCCGTTCGGGCCGAGCAGCCCGAAGAACTCGCCGCGCGGCACGTCCAGATCGATGCCCTGGACGGCGGCCACCTCGGGCCGCGGCCCGGAGGCCGGGTAGGTCTTCTGCAGGTCGACGGCACGGACGGCCGGGCCGCGGCCCGCGGCGCCGTCGGGCTGCCGTTCGCTGCCTGGATGCGCGGTCAACAGCGGCCTCCTTCGGAGAAATCGGTGAAGCGGTCGATCAGGGTGATCAGGTAGCGGCGCACGGCGGGTGCGTCGTCCTCGTCGGCGACGCCGTACAGCTCCCACAGGTCGCCGGCCATGGCGTGCCCCGTCTCGGCGACGAGCGCGAGCCCGGCCTCGGTGACGTGCAGCCGGACGGCGCGGCGGTCGCGTTCGTCCCTGCGGCGCTCCAGCAGCCCGTTGCGCTCCAGGGTGTCGGCGACCGACGTCACGGTGGCGGGCGCCTGCATGAGCCGCTTGGCGAGCTCGCCGGGGCGCAGCCCGTCCTCGCTCGCCAGGACGCGCAGCATGAAGAACCCGGCGGGGCTGACGCCGTGCTTCTCGACGAGCTTCCACATCACCGGGCCGGCCAGCTTCGCCGCCGCGGCGAACAGCCGGCCGACCGGCCAGTGCTCCGGTGGGCCGAGTTCGTCGAGGTTCCCGAACCCGAGCTTGTCGGTGTCCATGGCGGTGATTGTGAGGTACCTGAAATTAAGATGTCAAATCATTAGAGGTCGAAGTACTTTGTTGTGGCGTCGGTCTCATCCGCCCGGCGGAACGGTCCCGGTTTTGAATATTCATCCATCACCATGCATACTCTTGCTTGTCGCTTCCGAAGGGCAGAGTGGAACATGGGAATCCGGACGGCGGTCGCCGGCGCCAGCGGTTACGCTGGCGGCGAGCTGCTGCGCATCCTCGACGGACACGCCGAATTCGAGATCGGCGCGCTCACCGCGGGCTCCAACGCGGGCACCGAACTGGGCGCGCACCAGCCCCACCTGCGATCCCTGGCCGGGCGCGTCCTGGCCGAGACCACCCCGGACGTCCTCGCCGGGCACGACGTCGTCTTCCTGGCGCTGCCGCACGGACAGTCCGCCGAACTCGCCGAACGGCTCGGCGACGACGTCCTCATCGTCGACTGCGGTGCCGACTTCCGCCTCACCGACCCGGCCGCGTGGGAGAAATTCTACGGGACGCCCCATTCGGGCACCTGGCCCTACGGGCTCCCCGAACTCCCCGGCGCGCGCGACGCGCTGCGCGCCACCCGCCGCATCGCCGTCCCCGGCTGCTACCCGACGGCCGTCACCCTCGCGCTGCTCCCGGCGTTCGCCGCCGGGATCGCCGAACCCGACGTCGTCGTGGTCGCCGCGTCCGGCACGTCCGGCGCGGGCCGGTCCCTCAAGCCGCACCTGCTCGGCAGCGAGGTCATGGGCTCGATGAGCCCCTACGGCGTCGGCGGCGCCCACCGCCACACCCCCGAGATCGTGCAGAACCTCGGCGCCGTCGCGGGGGAGCGCGTCACCGTGTCGTTCACCCCGACGCTCGCGCCGATGAGCCGCGGCATCCTCGCCACCTGCACCGCCAAGGCCCGTCCCGGCGTCACCGCCGCGACGCTGCGGGACGCCTACGCGACGGCCTACGCGGCGGAACCGTTCGCCGAACTCCTCCCCGAAGGGCGGTGGCCCGCCACCGCCATGACCCTCGGCGCGAACACCGCGCTCGTCCAGGTCGCCCTCGACGAGGACGCGGGCCGCATCGTCGCCGTCGCCGCCATCGACAACCTCACCAAGGGCACCGCGGGAGGCGCCGTGCAGAGCGCCAACCTCGCCCTCGGCCTCCCGGAAGAACTCGGGCTGACCACGATCGGAGTGTCCCCGTGAGCGTCACCGCACCCCAGGGTTTCCGCGCCGCCGGAATCGTCGCCGGGCTCAAGGACAGCGGCACCCGCGACCTCGCCCTCGTCGTCAACGACGGGCCGTCGCGCGCCGCGGCCGGCGTCTTCACCCGCAACCGCGTGAAGGCCGCGCCCGTGCTGTGGTCCGAGCAGGTCCTCAAGGGCGGCCGCGTCCACGCGGTCGTGCTGAACTCCGGCGGCGCCAACGCCTGCACCGGCCCCGCCGGATTCCAGGACACGCACGCCACCGCCGAGAAGGTCGCCGCCGCCCTCGGCGACTCCGCCGGCGAGATCGCCGTCTGCTCCACCGGCCTCATCGGCGAGCGGCTCCCCATGGACGCGCTGCTGCCCGGCGTGGACGCCGCCGCGGCCGAGCTGTCGCGCGGCGACGGCGGGCTCGCCGCGGCCGACGCGATCCGCACCACCGACACCGTCGCGAAGATCTCCTTCCGGCAGGGCGCCGGCGGCTACATGATCGGCGCGATGGCCAAGGGCGCGGGAATGCTCGCCCCGTCCCTCGCCACCATGCTCTGCGTGATCACCACCGACGCCGACCTGCCGGCCGCGGCCCTCGACCGGGCGCTGCGCGCCGCCACCGGCGTCACCCTCGACCGGCTCGACTCCGACGGCTGCATGTCCACCAACGACGCCGTCCTGCTGCTGGCGTCCGGCGCCGCCGGGGTCGCGCCCGCCGAGGACGAGTTCACCGCGCTGCTCACCGAGGTCTGCGCCGACCTCACCCGGCAGCTCCTCGTGGACGCCGAGGGCGCATCCAAGGCCATCGCGATCGAGGTCGTCGGCGCCGCGGCCGAGGACGACGCCGTCGTCGTCGGCCGCTCCATCGCCCGCAACAACCTGCTCAAGTGCGCCATCCACGGCGAGGACCCCAACTGGGGGCGGGTCCTGTCCGCCGTCGGCACCACCGACGCCGCCTTCGAACCCGACCAGCTCAACGTCGCGATCAACGGCGTGTGGGTGTGCCGGGGCGGGGCCGTCGGCGACGACCGCGACAAGGTCGACCTGCGCCCCCGGGACGTGACGATCACCGTCGACCTCGCCGCGGGCCCGCACAGCGCCACCGTCTGGACGACCGACCTCACGGCCGACTACGTCCACGAGAACTCGGCGTACTCCACATGAGCGCGATCACCTCGGGCGCCGAGATGCGCCAGAACCGGGCCGGCGTCATGTCGAAGGCCGAGACGCTCATCAAGGCGCTGCCGTGGCTCGAACGGTTCCACGGCCGCACAGTCGTGATCAAATACGGCGGGCACGCCATGACCGACGAGGCGCTGCGGCACTCCTTCGCCGAGGACGTCGTGTTCCTGCGGTACGCGGGCCTCAAGCCGGTCATCGTGCACGGCGGCGGCCCGCAGATCAACGCCGCCCTCGACCGCAACGGCATCGAGTCGTCCTTCACCGCGGGCCTGCGCGTCACCACCCCGGAGGCCATGGAGGTCGTCCGGATGGTCCTCACCGGCCAGGTGCAGCGCGACGTCGTCGGGCTCATCAACCGGCACGGGCCGTTCGCGCTCGGCATGTCGGGGGAGGACGCGAACCTGCTCACCGCCGAGCGCAAGCACGCCGTCGTCGACGGCGAACCGGTCGACATCGGCCAGGTCGGCGAGATCGTCGAGGTACAGGTCGGGGCGGTGCGGGCGATGCTCGACGACGGCCGGATCCCGGTCATCTCCAGCATCGCGCGCGGCGACGACGGCGAGGTCTACAACGTCAACGCCGACACCGCCGCCGCCGCGATCGCCGTCGCGGTCGACGCCGCCAAGCTCGTCGTCCTCACCGACGTCGAGGGCCTCTACGCGAACTGGCCCGACAGCGACGACGTCATCGACCGGCTGACCGCCGACGAGCTCGCCGTGCTGCTGCCGGACCTGTCGGCGGGCATGGTGCCGAAGATGGAAGCCTGCCTCACCGCCGTCCGCGGCGGCGTCCCGCGGGCCCACGTACTGGACGGGCGGGTCCCGCACTCGCTCCTGCTGGAGATCTTCACCGACGAAGGGATCGGCACGATGGTGCTGCCCGGCCCCGCGGGCGAGGCACCGGCCGAGGAGGAGAACGCGTGAGCGGCGACGACCTCAGGAAGCGGTTCGAGACCGCGTTCATGCCGAACTACGGCGTACCGCCGCTCGCGCTCGCGAGCGGCGAGGGCTGCACGGTGCGCGACGCCGACGGCCGCGAATACCTCGACCTCATCGCCGGTATCGCCGTCAGCTCCCTCGGCCACGCGCACCCCGCGCTCGTCGAGGCCGTCACGGCGCAGGCCCGGACGCTCGCGCACACGTCCAACCTGTTCCTGCACGAGCCCGAGGTGCTGCTCGCCGAGCGGCTGCGCGGCCTGCTCGGCGGCGACGACGGCCCGGCCGGCCGGGTGTTCCTCGCCAACAGCGGCACCGAGGCCAACGAGTGCGCCCTCAAGATCGCGATCAAGTACGGCAAGACGAACGGACGGTCCTACTTCGTCGCGACCGAGAACGGGTTCCACGGCCGGACCCTCGGCGCGCTCTCCCTCACCGGCAAGGCCGCCATCCGCGAGCCGTTCGGCCCGTTCGGCCGCGACGTCCGGTTCGTCCCCTACGGTGACGCCGACGCGCTCAAGGCCGCCGTCGGCGAGGACTGCGCCGCGGTCTTCCTGGAGCCCACCCAGGGCGAAGCCGGGGTCGTCCCCCCGCCGGACGGCTACTTCGCCGCCGCCCGCGAGATCTGCGACGCGACGGGCGCGCTGTTCGTCGCCGACGAGATCCAGTCCGCGATCGGCCGCACCGGCACCTGGTTCGCGTTCCAGCACGAGAACGCCCGGCCCGATGTCATCACCCTCGCCAAGGGCCTCGGCGGCGGCCTGCCGATCGGCGCGTGCGTCGCCTTCGGCCCGCACGGCGAGATCCTCGCCAAGGGCGACCACGGCAGCACCTTCGGCGGCAACCCGGTCGCCGCCGCCGCCGCGCTCGCCGTCCTCGACACCATCGACCGCGACGGGCTCCTCGGCAACGCCGTCGCCGTCGGCGCCGAACTCGCCGCCGGGATCGCCGCCGTTCGACCACCCGCTGCTCGCCGGCGTCCGCGGCCGCGGCCTGTGGCGCGCGATCGTCCTCACCGGCCCGCACGCCCCGGCCGTCGAGGCCGCCGCCCGCGACGCCGGATTCCTGATCAACGCGCTGCAGCCGGACGCGCTGCGGCTCGCCCCGCCGCTGATCCTCACCGCCGCGCAGGCCCGCACGTTCACCGCCGCCCTGCCCGCGATCCTCGACGCCGCCCGATCGGCCGTCGAAGCCGCGGGCGAGTCCGCCGTGAAGGAGAATTGAGCCATGACCAGGCACTTTCTGCGCGACGACGACCTCACCCCGGCCGAGCAGGCCGAAGTCCTCGACCTGGCCGCCCGGGTCAAGGCCGACCGGTTCGGGTTCCGGCCCCTCGACGGCCCGCGGTCCGTCGCGGTGCTGTTCGACAAGCCGTCCACCCGCACCCGGCTCTCGTTCACCGCCGGCATCGCCGAACTCGGCGGCAACCCGCTCGTCATGGACGCCGGCACCAGCCAGCTCGGCCGCGGCGAGACCATCGCCGACACCGCCCGCGTCCTCGAACGGCAGGTCGCCGCCATCGTGTGGCGCACCGCCGGGCAGGAACGCATCGACGAGATGGCCGCGGGCACGACCGTCCCGGTCGTCAACGCCCTCACCGACGAGTTCCACCCCTGCCAGATCCTCGCCGACCTGCAGACCGTCCGCGAGCACCGCGGCGACCTCGCCGGCGGCACCCTCGCCTACTTCGGCGACGGCGCCAACAACATGGCGCACTCCTACCTCCTCGGCTGCGCCACCGCGGGCATGCACGTCCGCGTCGCCGCCCCCGCGTCCCAACCGCCCGCCCCCGCCGTCGTCGAACGGGCCGCCGACATCGCCGCCGACACCGGCGGGTCCGTCACCGTCACCGACGACCCAACGGCCGCCGCCGACGGCGCCGACGTCCTCGCCACCGACACCTGGGTCTCCATGGGCCAGGACGGCAAGGACACCGCGCGCTACGAGCCCTACGCCGTCACCGAGGACCTCCTCGCCCGCGCCGCCGCCGACGCGATCGTCCTGCACTGCCTGCCCGCCTACCGCGGCAAGGAGATCGCCGCGTCCGTCCTCGACGGCCCCCGCAGCCGCGTCTGGGACGAGGCCGAGAACCGCCTGCACGCGCAGAAAGCCCTGCTCGTCTGGCTCCTGGAGCGATCCGGGTGAACACCCCGATGACCAAGGCGGCCCGGCACGCCCGGGTGATCGAACTGCTCACCCGCCACCCCGTCCACTCGCAGGGCGAGCTCGCCAAGCTCCTCGGCGACGAGGGCGTCGAGGTCACCCAGGCCACCCTCTCCCGCGACCTCGTCGAGATCGGCGCCGTCCGGCTCCGCGGCGACGACGGCAGCCTCATCTACGCCGTCCCCGGCGAGGGCGGCCAGCGGATACCGCGCGCCCGCACCGGCACCGCCGAGACCTTCACCGGACGGCTCACCCGGCTCGCCGCCGAACTGCTGGTGTCCGCCGAGGCGTCCGCCAACCTCGTCATCGTGCGGACCCCGCCCGGCGCCGCCCAGTACCTCGCCTCGGCCATCGACCACGCCGAATGGTCCACGATCCTCGGCACCGTCGCGGGCGACGACTCCATCCTCGTCATCGCCCGCGACCCGAACGGCGGCGACGACGTCGCCCAGTCGCTCCTGCGGCTGACCGAAGGCCGCGAACGACGAAGCTAGGGGCCGACGGCCCCGCCCGACACCCGGCCGTCCCACCGGCGCACCGGGACCGGCGCCCCCAGCCCGTACGCTGTGGGGACGCCGTCTCCCTCGCCGAGCCACGCGCGCCACCCGGCGCCGCACGGCGGGACGGCCGACGAACGAATCGACATGGTGGGAAGAAGAGGAAATTCCGTGACCAAGGCACCGACGCGGCTGTGGGGCGGCCGGTTCGAGGGCGGCCCGTCGGACGCGCTCGCCCGGCTCTCGGTGAGCGTCCAGTTCGACTGGCGGCTCGCCCCCTACGACCTGATGGGCTCGCGCGCACACGCCCGCGTCCTCAACCGGGCGGGACTGCTCACCGACGACGAGCTCGAGCGCATGATCGGTGCCCTGGACGACCTCGAGGAGGCGTGCCGCACCGGCGAGTTCCGTCCCGCCGTCGCCGACGAGGACGTCCACACCGCCCTCGAACGCGGCCTGCTGGAGCGCCTCGGCGCCCTCGGCGGCAAGCTCCGCGCCGGCCGCAGCCGCAACGACCAGGTAGCCACCGACCTGCGCCTCTACCTGCGCGACCACGCCCGCCAGATCGTGTCGCGCCTGGTGGAGCTGGAGACCGCGCTGATCGCCCAGGCCGAGCACAACCTCGGCGTCGCCGCCCCCGGCATGACGCACCTGCAGCACGCGCAGCCCGTCCTGTTCTCGCACCAGCTCCTCGCGCACGTCCAGCCGCTCACCCGCGACATCGACCGGCTCCGCGACTGGGACCGCCGCACCTCGGTGTCCCCGCTCGGCTCCGGCGCCCTCGCCGGGTCGTCCCTGCCGCTCGACCCGCAGGCCACCGCCGCCGAACTCGGCTTCGACGCCGCCGCGCCCAACTCCATGGACGCCGTCGCCGACCGCGACTTCGTCGCCGAGTTCCTCTTCGCCGCCGCCCTCGTCGGCGTCCACCTCTCCCGCCTCGGCGAGGAGGTCTGCCTCTGGGCGTCGCAGGAGTTCCGCTGGATCGAGATGGACGACACCTACGCCACCGGGTCGTCGATCATGCCGCAGAAGAAGAACCCCGACGTCGCCGAGCTCGCCCGCGGCAAGGCCGGACGCCTCATCGGCCACCTCGTCGGCCTGCTGACGACCCTCAAGGGCCTCCCGCTCACCTACAACCGCGACCTCCAGGAAGACAAGGAAGGCGCCTTCGACGCCGTCGAGACCCTCCTGCTCGTCCTGCCCGCCATGTCCGGCCTCATCGCCACCATGCGGGTCAACACCGAACGCCTCGAAGGCACCGCCGCCGACGGCTTCGCCCTCGCCACCGACCTCGCCGAACTCCTCGTCCGGCGCGGCGTCGCGTTCCGCGACGCCCACGAGGTCGTCGGCCACCTCGTCGTCTGGTGCCAGGTCAACGACAAGGACTTCGACGACCTCACCGACGACGAGCTGGTCAAGGTGTCGCCGCACCTCACGCCGGACGTCCGCGAAGTCCTGAACGTCCCCGGCGCCCTCGCGTCCCGCAAGGCGCACGGCGGCACCGCCCCCGACCGCGTCCGCGAGCAGATCGCCGCGCTGCGCGCCCAGGTCAACGACCACGCCGCCTGGGCGACCGGCGGCGACGCCTGACCGCACCGCAGACCGGGACCGTTCGGGCCGCGCGGCGCGGCGCCGAACGGTCCCGCGGGCGCCCTAGGCTGGCGAACCGTCGGATCCCCTACGAGCACGGTGAGGCGATGGACGCGGCGCTCCTGCCACGCGACTTCTTCGGCGGCCCGGTCGACGAGATCGCGCCCGCACTCCTCGGGCGAGTCCTGCGGCACCGCGCCCCCGGCGGCGACGTCGCGGTGCGGCTGACCGAGGTCGAGGCGTACGCGGGCCCCCTCGACCCCGCCTCGCACGCCTACCGCGGACGGACGCCGCGCAACGAGGTGATGTTCGGCCCGCCCGGACACGCCTACGTCTACTTCACCTACGGCATGCATTTCTGCATGAACCTCGTGTGCGGACCCGACGGGACGTCCTCAGCCGTGCTCGTCCGGGCCGGCGAGATCATCGCGGGGGAGGAGACCGCCCGCGCGCGCCGCCCCCGCTCGACCGTCCGGGACCTCGCCCGCGGCCCCGCACGCCTCTGCGAGGCCCTCGGCATCGCGCGCGGGCAGAACGGCCTGGACGTCTGCACACCCGGCGGCGAACTGACGATCCACGAGGGCGACGCCGTCGACCCCGCGACCGTCCGGCGGGGACCGCGCACCGGCGTGACCGCCGCCAAGGACGTCCCGTGGCGGTTCTGGATCGACGGCGACCCCCACGTCTCCCAGTACCGTGCGCACGTCCCGCGGAACCGCAAGGCCCCCGCGCCGCGATGATCGCCCCGCCACCGCAGCCACGACCGCGCCGCCGAGGCGCCGCCGCGGGGTGGCTCGCGTTCGCCGTCCTGCTCGGCGTGCTGATCGCCGACGGGCCGTTCCACCGCACCGACGTCATCGGCGAGGCCGAACGGCAGCCCGCGTCCGTCCGGTACGAGGACGGATCGGCGCACTACGTCGGCGTGATCGAGAAGAGCAGCCTGCTGTTCGGCCGCCATCGCACGTACGAGCTCTACACCGGCCGCGACCCCGGGCTCGGCTACGGCCACTTCGTCCGCGTCGAGTTCGGCGGCGAACCGCCCGAAATCGAGTCCGTCCACTGGGACGAAACGGGCATACAGGTGACCTTCGCCTCAGGGCACCGCGTGTTCGTCCCCGCCCGCCACTACGTCGGCGGACGTTGAATATCGTTGGCGTCACAAGTGCCCACCGGGCCAGACTGGCAGGGAACAGACAGGAGACGAGGAAGAACGTGACCGACATCCTGGACGACCTCGCGTGGCGCGATCTGATCGCGCAGTCCACCGATCTGGACGATCTGCGAGCGCTGCTCGCCGCGGGGCCGGTCACGCTCTATTGCGGATTCGACCCGACCGCGCCGTCCCTGCACCTGGGCAACCTGATCCAGATCCTCACGCTCCGCCGGTTCCAGAAGGCCGGACACCGGCCCATCGGCCTCGTCGGCGGCGCCACCGGCCTGATCGGCGACCCCAGCGGCAAGAGCGCCGAACGCGTCCTGAACTCGCAGGAGACCGTGGCCGGATGGGTCGAGCGCATCCGCGGCCAGGTGTCGAGATTCCTCGACTTCGACGAGGGACCCACCGGCGCCACGATGGTCAGCAACCTCGACTGGACCGGGCCCATGACGGCCATCGAGTTCCTGCGCGACATCGGCAAGCACTTCCCGGTCAACCGGATGCTGGCCCGCGAGACGGTGAAATCCCGCCTCGACAGCACCGGCATGAGCTACACCGAGTTCAGCTACGTCCTGCTCCAGTCGATGGACTTCCTCGAGCTGTACCGGCGCCACGGCTGCCGGCTGCAGACCGGCGGCAGCGACCAGTGGGGCAACCTCACCGCCGGAGTCGACCTGATCCGGCGCGTCGAGGGCGGGTCCGCGCACGCCTTGACCACACCGCTGCTCACCAAGGCGGACGGCTCGAAGTTCGGCAAGACCGCCGGAGGCGAGACCTACTGGCTCGACCCCGACCTGACCTCGCCGTACGCGTTCTACCAGTTCTGGTTCAACGCGGACGACCGTGACGTGGAGAAGTACCTCAAGGTCTTCAGCTTCCGCACTCGCGAGGAGATCGAGGACCTCGTCAAGCAGGGCGTCGAACGTCCCGCCGCCCGTGCGCCCCAGCGCGCGCTCGCGGAGGAGATGACCACGCTCGTCCACGGCGCGGACGAGACCGCCCGCGTCGTCGCGGCCTCCCGTGCCCTGTTCGGGCAGGGGTCTCTCGACGAGCTGGACGAACGCACACTCGGCGCGGCACTCGCCGAAGTCCCGTCCGCGAAGGTCGGCAAGGAGGCCCTGCCAACGGTCGTGGACCTCCTGGTCGAGTCCGGTCTGTGCAAGAGCAAGTCCGAGGCACGGCGCGCGATCGCCCAGGGCGGGGCCTACCTCAACAACTCCAAGGTCGACGCGGAGGACGCCGTTCCGACTTCCGGCGATCTCCTGCACGGCCGCTACCTCGTCCTGCGCCGAGGCAAGCGCAACGTGGGCGGCGTCGAGGTGACCGCGTCCTGAACGCCCAGCTGAACGCCCGTCCGGAGGTCCCTCCGGGCGGGCGTTCTTCACGGCTGCCCAAAAGTTCTGGCAACAAACGTCACAGTGCGGTCACGACAACCGGCCCCTGGATGCCGAAAACCCTGCATGACCTGGTGTTTCGCATGATCCAGGGCTGATTTGACGCTTCCCTCGGGGCGTCCTAATGTTCTACACGCCCCACAGGGGAGCGGGACACCGGAGACGGTGGCCGGCCCCGAGGGGAACCTCCAGAGACCGGATCAGGCGCGGTTCTGCCTGCCCGAAACGGGACATGGAGGGCCGAACCGCCCAGAGGTTGACAAACAGGGCGGATCGGATAGAGTAGAAGGGTTGCCCCGGAGCGAGACCGGCGAGAGCGGGTCGAGCGCGGTGGGTGTCCGTTTCTTGAGAACTCAACAGCGTGTTAAAAGCCAGTGCCTTTATCGATTCGGCCGGCAGGCCGGATCGCCCCGTGGCTCTGATTCCTTCTTCGGAAGGTGCAGGGTGGGGATTTCTTTGAGGCAGGCATCCAATGGATGCATTGCCGGGATTGTTTCCAAGGTTTGGCTCTTCGGGTTCGCCCCCGGAGGGTCGTATGGACCTTAATGGAGAGTTTGATCCTGGCTCAGGACGAACGCTGGCGGCGTGCTTAACACATGCAAGTCGAGCGGAAAGGCCCCTTCGGGGGTACTCGAGCGGCGAACGGGTGAGTAACACGTGAGCAACCTGCCCCTGACTCTGGGATAAGCCCGGGAAACCAGGTCTAATACCGGATGCGACCATCTCTCTCATGTGATGATGGTGGAAAGATTTATCGGTCAGGGATGGGCTCGCGGCCTATCAGCTTGTTGGTGGGGTAACGGCCTACCAAGGCGACGACGGGTAACCGGCCTGAGAGGGCGACCGGTCACACTGGGACTGAGACACGGCCCAGACTCCTACGGGAGGCAGCAGTGGGGAATATTGCGCAATGGGCGGAAGCCTGACGCAGCGACGCCGCGTGAGGGATGACGGCCTTCGGGTTGTAAACCTCTTTCAGCAGGGACGAAGCGCAAGTGACGGTACCTGCAGAAGAAGCGCCGGCTAACTACGTGCCAGCAGCCGCGGTAATACGTAGGGCGCAAGCGTTGTCCGGAATCATTGGGCGTAAAGAGCTCGTAGGCGGTTTGTCGCGTCTGTCGTGAAAGCCCACGGCTTAACCGTGGGTCTGCGGTGGATACGGGCAGACTAGAGGCAGGTAGGGGAGAATGGAATTCCCGGTGTAGCGGTGAAATGCGCAGATATCGGGAGGAACACCGGTGGCGAAGGCGGTTCTCTGGGCCTGTACTGACGCTGAGGAGCGAAAGCGTGGGGAGCGAACAGGATTAGATACCCTGGTAGTCCACGCCGTAAACGTTGGGCGCTAGGTGTGGGGTCCTTCCACGGATTCCGCGCCGTAGCTAACGCATTAAGCGCCCCGCCTGGGGAGTACGGCCGCAAGGCTAAAACTCAAAGGAATTGACGGGGGCCCGCACAAGCGGCGGAGCATGTTGCTTAATTCGACGCAACGCGAAGAACCTTACCAAG